>PWTE01000104.1 GCA_003563915.1 Nitriliruptoraceae bacterium | reverse complement strand
CCATCCGCGTCGCCAGCGGCGGGCCAGCACGTCGTCCACGACCAGGAACACGAGCAGCTGATGGAGGACACCCTCGCCCCCGTCGAGGCCTGACCCCGCATCTGCCCGCAACCGAGAGAAGTCGGCGTATGTGCCGACTTCTCCGTACAGGGGGAGGCGAGCTGCATCCGCTCGCTGAGAAGTCGGCGTATCTGCCGACTTCTTCCCGGACGAGGGTTTCTCCACAGGGGCGGCACACGCGTCTGGCCCCAACCGATGTGGTTGCGCGATGCTGTGGCATGGCTATCGACCCACCACTGCTGCGCCTGGTCGAGGCGCAGCTTGGACTCATCGCCCGGCATCAGGCGTTGCAGCGTGTCAGTCGGGACCGTGGTGACACCCTCCTGCGTCGCGGCCCCTTCGAAGCCGTCGAACGCGGGGTGTACCGGTTGATCGGTGCGCCGAGGTTGGGGGTGCAGGGCGCGCTGGCGGCGACGCTGCGGGCGGGGCCGGGGGCGACGCTGACGGGGCCCGCAGCGCTGGGGCTCTACGAGGTCGACGGGTTCGGGCTGCTGCAGGAGCAACTGCCCTTCGAGGTGCTGCTGCCACCACGACGCTCGCTGTCCAGCGTGTCGTTCCGGTCCCGCCGTGACCCCGACCCGGACCGGGCCGTGGCCACGTGGGGTGAGATCCGGATCGCGGGCCCGCTCGACGCGTTGATCGACAGCGCGATCTTCGTCGAGCGGATCGGGTACCGGCGCCTGCGGCTCGCGCACGACGTCCTGCGGTGGCGTGGCATGCTCAAGCCCGGTCGTCTGCGGGAGCGTGTCGAAGGACTCGGACGACATGCACCCGGCGGGGCGATCCTGGCGGAGCTGCTCGACCTCGATCTCCAAGCGTCGACGGGGGACGGTGAGCGGCGGCTCGGCAGCCTGCTGGCGTGCTTCGATCCTGCTCCGGAACCGCAGGTCTGGGTGACACCCGGCCGACGGGTCGACTGGTACTTCCGCTCCGTGCGCTACGCCTGGGAGTACCAGGGCAGCGTCGATCACGGGACGCTGCCCGGACGCCAAGGAGACGCGGAGCGCGAGCTCCAGCTACGCCGGGAGGGGATCCGTATCGGCTACGTCACGGACGCCGATCTCCAGGACCAGGTCACGTTCCTGGCCACCGTCGCCGGTGCCCTCAGCGCCCGCGCCTTCGAGCTCGGCACGGACGCGCCACAGCTGCGTGCAGCGGCGTGACCATCCCGTGGCTGCCCCGGAGCTGGTCAGGCGGGCAGGCTCTCCAGGAAGCGGCGGATCTCCGGGTTCACCACGGACGGGTGGGTCAGGTTGGACGCGTGGGCCGCACCTTCCACCTCGAGGACCCCACGGCAGTCCTCGACCGCCGCGCAGATCTCGTGGGCGCGGTCGACCGGGATCGCGGTGTCCTCGGTGCCGTGGACCAGCATCACCGGCATGGACAGCTCTGACAGCCGATCGCTGATGTCGTCACGGTCCAGCAGCGCGCTACCCGCCGGCGCTAGCCGTTGCGGATCCCACTGCTGCCACTTCGTCTTCCACTCCGGCTCCAGCTCCGGGTCTGCGATGATGAGGCCGGCCACGACGCTCGCCAGGTCCTCGACGTAGCCGTTCTGCACCCACGTGTCGACCATCATCCGGTACTCGGCCACCTTCTCGGGTGACTCGGGTGGGGCTTGGGTGTCGATCAGGATCAGCGCGCGGACCCGGTCAGGGTGGAGAAGCGCCGCGCGTAGCGACAGGTAGCCGCCCTGTGACATGCCGCCCAGGACGGCCCGTTCGATCCCGAGGTGGTCCAGCAGCCCGAACAGGTCGCGTGCGGAATCCCAGTAGGTGAAGGGCTCGCCATCGAACTCGGTCTCCCCGAAACCACGCTCGTCCCAGGTGATGATCCGGTAGGTGTCCGCGAGGTCGGTGAACTGCGGGGCGAACATCTCGCGGTCCATCAGGAAGCCGTGGCTGAAGATGACCGGGGGGCCGTCGCCGCCGGAGTCCTCGTAGCGCAGGCGTTGACCGTTGACCTCGGCGAAGGGCATCGCTCGATCCTCTCGTCGGCGGACGCGGCCCGGGTCTGAACCGCCCCGAGCGGCAGCGACGCTAGTCGAGGGTCGGGATCGCCGGCACGGTGTACCGGGCCCCGGCGTTCCACAGCAGGAACTCGCGGATGTCGTTGTCCACCGTGGCATCGATCTGGCGGCGGATGTACTGACCGGCATCCATCTCGCGCGACCCGAAGTCGCCGAGCCACGGGATCACCCGCGCACGGGTGCCCTCCGTCGCCTCCTGGAAGCTCTTCAGCGACTCGTACACGATCTCGTAGGGCGACTGGTTCGGGTTCGCCAGACCGTACTCGCCCGGTCCCCAATGGTCGGGGTAGACCATCGGTGCGACGTAGTCGAGGTACGCCGACATCGCCGGGATGTCCTGCGCGATCTCCAACGGACGGGTGGCGGCGATGCCGAACACCGACGCCCCGTGGACCACGCCGTAGGGCGCGAGACGCTCGTCAGCGTCACGGACGAAGTCGACGACGGCCTCCTCGATCGTGCCCTCGAGACCGGGGTAGACCTGGTTCTCGATCGGGCCCTCGGGGCGGCGGATGTAGTCCCACAGGATGTGGTCGACGCCGGCCTTCGCGGCTTCCTCGGCGATCCCGATGTTGTAGTCGTTGACGTCGTCGTTGGCCGGGTTGGCCATGCCCGCCGCGTAACTGGGCCAGCGGTTGCCGTCCGTGGTCTGGGTCGCGTACTCCTCGAAGCCGTTGTTCCACGCCCAGTTCACCAGCACGGGGTCGCGGTAGACGACGATGCGCCCGATCACGGGGATGCCCCGCTCGTGGAGGGTGCTGACCGCTTCCTCGAGGTCGAACGTGCACCCGCCGGTCATCTCGGGGCGGAGCGTCTGCGCGAGCTCGTGCTGCGCGTCGAAGTTGACGATGCCGCTCTCGTCCTTGAGGTCGAGCTGCACGGCGTTGAGCTGGCCGCTCTCGACCATCTCCAGCACCGCGTCCCGGAGCGCCGGGAAGCCCCAGGCGCATCCTGTCAGGTGCGCGGCGCGGTACTCGTCCAGGGACACGCGGGACGCGACCGTCACGATGCGCAGGTCGTCGTCGGAGCGGTTGCCGGCCGCGTCGATGGCGACGACGGTCAGCGTGCCGTCCGGTGCTGAGGCGAGTTCGACCTCCCAGGCGCCGTCCTGGCCGGCGGTGGTCGACCCACCTTCGACCTCGACGGTCGCGCCGGGTTCGGTGGTGCCGGCCACGGTGACCGGTTCTCCGGCGACGACGGCGCCGTCGGGTGCGGTGATCTCGATCTCCGGCGGAGTGGCGTCGACGGCGAAGGCCCAGGAGTGCAGCGTCTCGGGCTCGACGGGATCCTCCCCTTCCTCCACCTCGAACGTGCGCTGGACGGTCACCTCGTGGTCGCCGTCAGGGAGCTCGCCGGGGGCCCAGGTGAGTTCCGTTCCTGCGACCGAGGCGTCCCCGGTGATGTCATCGCCGTTCAGCAGCAGCTCGATGTCGTCGAGGTGGGCGTCCTCACCGGAGGCCACCACGGTGAACGACGCGGCGGCGACCTCGTCGCCGTTCAGGAGCGCGGCGTCGGGCCCGTCGAAGGTCAGGGTGCGGTCCACCCCGGCGTCGGGATCGCTGTCGCAGGCGGCGAGCAGCAGGGCGACGGCGCCGACGAGCAGCGTCACGCGAGGACCCAACAGGCGACGGTGGCGGGAGACGGTCACGGGTGATCCTCTGGGATACGCCGCGGGGGAGGCATCCCCCGCGGGTCGGGCCTGGCGGGTCGCGCGTCCCTGGGGACGCCGAGGTGGTGCCGACACCGGACCGGAGGCGAAGGCGGCCGCGACGTCCCCCGTGGTGGTGTCCCCGCGTCGGCGACCGGTGGCCGGCAGGACCTGCCGGGGTGCGTCGACGTGGGGAGCGAACGGTACCGTCTGCCGTTCCATCCGGTCATCCGTTGGGGGTCACATGGCCACCGTTCGCCCCTCCGCTCGACGTACGGCGCTGCAGGTCTGCGCGGTCGCGGCGGTGACAGCTCTCGCCCTGGCTTCCTGCAGCACGGGCGGGGGCCAGGACGTCGAGCAAGCGGTGCCCGAGGAGCCTACCGAGGAGCCCTCATCGGACGAGCCCGACGTCTCCGAGGAGGTCGACCCGGCCTCTGACGAACCGACGGACGACGACCAGGACGCCGCTGACGACGAGCCCGCCGAGCCCCCCGTCGATCCGGCGGAGGTCGGGGCCGATGAACTCGGCGTGGTCCCGATCATGATGTACCACCAGGTCCGTGAGGACGGCGGCAGCGAGTGGGACATGTCTCCCGAGGAGTTCCGCGCCGAGCTCGTCCGCCTGTTCGACCTGGGGTTCGTGCCGATCCGTACCGTCGATCTGGTCCGTGGTGACATCGACGTCCCTGCGGGCAGGTCCCCCGTGGTCCTGACCTTCGACGACTCGCCCCGCAACCAGGCGCGGCTCGATGAGGACGGGAACATGGCGGAGAACACCGCGATGGGCATCCTGATCGATGTCGCGGCCGACTACGAGGACGTGGAGCCGGTCGCTTCGCTGTACCTCATCACCCAGTCGATGTTCGGTGCCGTGGCCGATTCCCCTGACATCGTGCGGGCACTGCACGACCTGGGGATGGAGCTGGGCAACCACACGCACACCCACGCGAACCTCCGCTCGCTGGACGGCGACCAGGTCCAGGAGGAGCTCGCCCGCAACGTCGCGGAGATCACCGACATCGTCCCGGGCTCCGAGGGGGGGACGCTGTCGCTGCCCTTCGGGATCTCACCGGAGGACCGCGATCTGGTCGCGGCAGGGCAGGGTCCGTCCGGCGGCTACGTCAACGAGGGCGTGCTCCTCGTCGGGGACCGGCCGGCCCCCTCCCCGTTCCACGCGGACTTCAACCCCCTGGCGATACCCCGGATCAAGACGCTGCCGGATCCCGAGGACGAGTTCGGCTCGGCATGGTGGATCGATGTCATGATGTCGTCGGACACGTGGCGGCCCTACGTCTCCGACGGCAACCCGGCGACGATCAGCTTCCCGCGGGAGCGCGAGGACGAGCTGGATCCGGCCTACGCCGATCGGGCGAACCCGTACTGACGCACGGCCACGACGCTGACGCGCGGGCACAGCACCACCTACCGTGGCAGACAACCACCCGCTGCGACAGAAGGCCCCGCCGTGCGTGACGCGACCGACCGCCTGCTTCCCCCGGAGGCGGTGACCTCGTTGGAGGACCACCTCGACGCCGGTGGTGGCGTCGGCCTGGAGCGCGCCCTCAGCCTCGAGTCCGACGAGATCATCGATCTGATCGGTGACGCCGGGCTACGTGGCCGGGGCGGTGCCGGGTTCCCGACGGCCACCAAGTGGCGGGGGGTCCGCGAGACCGCCGAGACGGCCGGCGGCAAGCTCAGTCTGGTCGCGAACGCAGCGGAGGGCGAGCCCGGCACGTTCAAGGACCGGACCCTCATCGAGCAGCAGCCCTACGCCTTCCTCGAGGGGGTGTGCATCGCCCTGCACGCCTCTGGTGCCGACACGGCCTACATCGGGATCAAGGAGAAGTTCGCCGGTCCGCTGGAGCGTCTCACCGCTGCCCTGGACGAGATCCGCGACGCCGGTTGGCAGGGCGCCGAACGCATCGAGATCGTCACGGGCCCCGACCTCTACCTGTTCGGGGAGGAGACGGGGATGCTGGAGGTGATCGAGGGCAAGCTGCCGATGCCCCGCATCGTCCGTCCGTACGAGGCCGGGCTGAACGCCACCACGACGGTCTCGAACCCGACGATCGTCAACAACGTCGAGACCCTCAGCCACGTCGCGCGCATCCTCGCGAACGGTGCGGACTGGTTCCGCGAGGCGGGGACCGAGGCGTCACCTGGGACGATGGTCTTCACGGTCGTCGGCGATGTCGACTCACCTGGCGTCTACGAGCTCTCGCTGGGGACGCCGTTACGCACCCTGCTGGAAGACATCGCCGGCGCCACCGATGTCAAGGCTGTCTACAGCGGCGTGTCGACCGCGGTCATCACCCCGAAGATGCTCGACACGCCGCTGTGTTTCGACGCGATGCAGGACGTCGGTGCGGGGCTCGGTTCCGGTGGCTTCGTCGTCTACGACTCCACCCGGTCGATCGTGGACGTGCTCAGCGTGCTGGTGAACTTCCTCGCGGTCGAGTCGTGTGGGCAGTGCAACGCCTGCAAGCTCGGGAACTCGGAGATGGCGGACATCCTGGCGCGCGTGCAGCGTGCCGAAGCCAGCCAGACCGATCTGGAGTCCCTGCTCCGCCGCAGCCACACGGTCACCGAACAGAACCGCTGCTACCTGCCGGTCGGCAGCCAACTGGTGGTCGGGTCCACGGTCGAGGCGTTCGTCGACGAGTTCGTCGCCACCGTGGAGGCTGGCGAGCCCACGCCGGCCGATCTCCCCACGCCGTTGATCGAGGCGATCGACGGCGACACCGGCGAGGTCCGCTACCACGAGCGTTACCACCTCCGGCAGCTCGACTGGTCCTACAGCGATGAGGACCCGACCGAGGAGCGGCTGGCCGCCCTCCGTGGCGATCCTCCAGAGACGCCGAGGTAGCAGCGAGCGAGCCGAACGGTGGTCAGCTCGTCCAGCTCGCAAGCTCCTCACGGGTCGGCGGGTCCGATCCCGCCCGGGTGCAGGTGATGGCGGCGACCGTGACCGCCTGGGTCAGCGCCGCGGCGACGTCGCCGTCGTCCGCCAGATCTCGTAGCGCGTCACGGTCGTCCAGCCGACCATGCGCGTCGAGCCACGCCAACAGCCCGGAGGTGAAGGCGTCGCCCGCGCCGACCGTGTCGACCACGTCCACCGGCCGGCCGGGAACCTCCTCGTAGCGGCCTGTGCCGGTCAACGCGGCTGCGCCGTCCGGGCCGCGGGTCACCACCACCAGGGCGGGGCCCCGCGCCGCCCAGTCCGCCGCGATCGCCATCGGATCCTGGTCGGGATAGAGCAGCTGGAGGTCCTCGTCGCTGACCTTGACGAGCGTCACGTCCGTGACCAGTTCCTCGAGCCGTGCGACGTAGGCAGGAGGGTCGGAGACCGCGCTCGGCCGGACGTTGGGATCGAGGCTCGTGACATGACCCCTCGCACGGCTCCTCAGCAGCGCCCCCAGCGCGTCGCCCGCGGGGTGCGCCAGACCGATCGCGCCGAACGAGACGTGGACCGCGGCTCGCGACGGCAGTGTCGGGAGCGGGTCGGGGAGTCCCGCCGCCGACGTGCCCTGGAGGTAGAAGCGGTAGGACGCTCGCGCCTGCTCGTCGAGGTGGACGACGGCCAGCGTCGTGGGATCGTCGGTGGCCATCGCCAGGTCGAGCTCGACGCCCTCCTGCAGGAGGCGGTCACGGAGCCGCTGTCCGAACCCGTCGGAGGAGAGGCGGCCGAGGTAGGCGGTAGGCCGCTGCAGCCGTCCGAGGCCCACGGCGACGTTGTAGGGCGACCCGCCGGGTAGTGGCAGCAGCTGTTGACCCCGGGGCGCGAGATCGACGAGTGCCTCGCCAGCGACGACGATCGTCACGGTGCCTCCTCCGGATCGGCGACGAGCATCGGGTCCGCAGCGTCCACCGCGGCGCGTGCGGCCGTGAGTCCCTCGTCGTCGTCCTCGGGCAGGATCCGTGCATCCTCCAAGGCGACCAGCGCTGCGGTGTCCTCGGGAAGGTGGAGGGTCCCGTCGAGCAGAGCGACCTGGGGCGCACTCGCGAAGAGCAGCTCGCAGCCGTCGGGTAGCTCGAGCTCAGCCGAGCCTCCGCCATCGCCGACGTGCAGCGCGACCAGCAACTCCCCGCCGCGCTCGACCGCGACGACCGGCCCGTCCTCGATCGGCCAGGCGGTCGGGGAACCGTCGGTCAGGGCCGGCAGCCTCCGTCGGAGCGTCAGGAGTCGACGGACCTGCTCGAGGTGGGAGGATGGGTCCCCGAGCTGCCCGGTCGCGGTGTGCCGGTCCTCACGGTTGCGTCCGAAGGGCAGCCACGGTGTGCCGGTCGTGAACCCGAAGCCCGGCCCTGGCTCCCAGACCATGGGTGTGCGCACCGCGTCGCGTCCCGTCGCCCCCGGGTTGCGGGTCGCGATCGGATCCTCGGCGATATCCGACGCCAGTTCACCGTCGTCCAGGCCCAGTTCGTCGCCCTGGAACAGGAACGGCACACCCGGTAGGGCGCACAGGAAGGTGAAGTAGGCCAGTGCGCGCCTCGCACCCAGGTCCCCGCCACCGAAGCGGGTCGCCGCGTGGGGGTCGTCGTGGCTCGACAGGGGCCAGGTCAGGGCATCGCCGCTGGCTTCGACGTGCGCACGGAGGGTGTGGCGGATCTCGTCACCGTCCCATGTGACCTTGAGCGCCGAGAAGCAGAACCCAGCGTGCAAGGCGTCACCCTGGAGGTAGCGCGCGAGCTTCGTCGGCTGCAGCACGAACACCTCGCCCAGCAGGACCGCGTCGTAGGGATCAGCCACCCTGCGCCAGTCCCGATAGATGTCGAGCACGCCGGGCTGGTCCAGGTCATGGATGTGGGAGAAGCGGTCGAAGATCTCCTGCGGTGAACTGGTGTCCTCGATGGGGACGTCGAGGAGGGGGTTGTCACGGAAGCTCGGGTCCTCGACCAGGGAGTGGGCGACGTCGATCCGCACACCGTCGACGCCGCGTTCGAACCACGTCGACAGGATCCGCCGGAACTCCTCGTGGACCGCGGGGTTGTCCCAGTTGAGGTCGGGCTGTTCCGGCAGGAACAGGTGCATGTACCACTGGCCGGTGGGCTCGTCGTAGGTCCAGGCCGGGCCACCGAAGTGACTGACCCAGTTGTTGGGTGGACCTCCGTCGGGACCGCTGTCCTTCCAGACGTAGTAGTCACGGTGCTCGGCGTCACGGGAGCTGCGTGCATCCAGGAACCAGGGATGGCGGTCGGAGGTGTGGTTCGGGACCAGATCGATCACGACCCGCAGCCCGAGACCATGTGCCTCGGCGACCAAACCGAGGAGGTCCTCCAGCGTCCCGAACCGGGGGTCCACGTCGAGGTAGTCCGCCACGTCGTAGCCGTGATCGGCCTGCGGTGACGGGTAGAAGGGTGTGAGCCAGATGACGTCGACGCCCAGATCGGCGAGGTAGGGCAGCTTGGTCCGGATGCCCGGCAGGTCGCCCACACCGTCGCCATCGGTGTCGGCGAAGGACCGGACGTAGATCTCGTAGCCGACCACTCCCGACCACCATGAGGGCATCCGCGGCTCCCGTCGTCATCGCGGTGCGGGGAAACTAGCGAGGCTGGCGCCACCTCGTGGTGTGGTCCGGTCCCGCTGACGTTGCTGCAACCGGTTACAGTGCTAGGTTCCGGGGGGACAGAGGGAGCGACCGCCCAGTGCCGTTGAGCGGCGATGTGGCGCCGCGTGGCGGTGGAGGTCACAGGACCGTGAGTGCGACGATCGAGGACGTCGCCGAGCGCGCGAAGGTGTCGGTTGCGACCGTCTCGCGTGCTCTGCGGGGACTCCCGAACGTCGCGCCGTCGACCCGTGAGCGGGTGCTCGCGGCCGCGAGGGATCTGTCGTACGTCGCCGATCCGTCCGCTGCCCGTCTGGCCACCGGCCGCAGTCGCACGATCGGTCTGGCGATGCCGATGCTCGGCCAGTGGGTCTACTCGAAGATCTTCTCCGGGGTCGACGGCCTGGTCGCGGCTCGGGGCTACGACGTCCTGCCGTTCAGCATGTCAGGACCCGGAGGCGTCGCGCGCTTCGTGGAGTCCCTGCCCTTCCGCAAGCGGGTCGACGGGCTGCTGTTGGTGGACGCACCCCTCGCGCAGGAGCAGATCGAGCGGATCCGTGGTGCCGGGGTCCAGGTCGTGACGGTGGGGTTCCGGTGTGAACCCTCGTCCTCGATCGTCGTGGACAACCTCTCAGCGGCGCGTCTGGCCGTCGGGCACCTCACCGGGCTCGGCCACCGCAGGATCGCCCTCATCGGGGGGATCGAGGACGACCCTTTCCAGTTCTCGGTGCCCGTTGACCGGTACCGGGGGTACATCGAAGCGCTCCGTCACGTCGACATCGAACCTGATCCCTCGCTGTCGGTGCCCGGGAACTTCTCCCTGGAGGGCGGTGCCGAGGCGATGCACCGCCTGCTCGAACTCGACGACCCGCCGACCGCCGTCTTCTGCTGCTCGGATGAGATGGCCATCGGGGCGATGCAGGTCGCGCGGGACGCCGGCCTCCGGATCCCGGAGGACCTCTCCGTGGTCGGGTTCGACGATCACGACGTCTCGGAGTACATCGGGCTCACCACGATCCGCCAGGACGTCGTCGGACTCGGTGAGCGAGCGGCGACGCTCCTCCTGCAGAGGCTGTCGGACAACGACAGCGCTCCGGTGCACGAGCGACACCCGACCCGCCTGGTGGTGCGTCGTTCGACCGCGCCACCGCCCGGTGGTGTCGACTTCCGCTGGTGACCTGTGGAGCTCGCTCGACCGAGGTACGATCGGGGGGTCGGACCGAAAGCGCTTGCAGTTCCCGGCTCCGACCGCCATAGTGGGCAGCGGAGAGACGTCTCGGGTGTCCTGGCGGGGACCATCCTGTCAGTGCGGTGACCCGAGCCCGACACGAGCCGAACAGGTACGAGGGAGAGCGACCATGGCCAAGGTGGTGCTTGAGGGTCTGGACAAGGTGTATCCGGATGGGACGCAGGCGATCTTCGATCTGGATCTTGAGGTTGCGGATGGGGAGTTCGTGATCTTGGTG
>PWTE01000067.1 GCA_003563915.1 Nitriliruptoraceae bacterium | reverse complement strand
GGCGCGGGCTTCGTGCACCGCCCACAGCAGCGCGGGCGGGGCCTGCTGGGCCGCGGTCTCCAGCAGCCGCAGGTCCTGACGCACCACGCCTGCGAACAGCAGCCCCTTCGCGGTGTGGAAGGTGCTGCCCGCCGCGTGGTCGGGCGGGAACCGCGGACCCTGCAGCACGTCGTGCCACTCCGGCAGCCCGTCGGTCGGCGGGGCGTCGCCGCGCAGCCAGGCCACCTCCACCTCGACCCAGACGAGCCGCAGCCGTTGCCGTGCCGCGCGCGGACCGTCGGTCAGGCCCGCCACCGCCTTGCGCGCCGCCCGCAACCTCGAGGTAGCACGAGCGACGTCACCCATCCCGACCGCGTCGGCGGTCAGGGACACCCGGAGCATCGCGGCGTCGACCGGATCGTCGGCGCGCACCAGAGCGCGCCACTCGAGCGCTTCCGCGGAAGCGTGATCCCCCAGTTCCCGGACGATCCGGCCGCGCTCTGCAGCGATCCACGGCTGCAGCTCCGGCAGGCGGACCCGGTTGAAATGCTGCCAGGCGAGGTCGCCACGGCCCAGCCGACCCCACACCATGCCAAGCCACACTGGGCGGGCGGCCTCGTGACGCAGGCGGCCGCGGAGATCCACGTCGGGCGGCAGCAGCGCCTTGAGCGCGGCCGTCGGCGGGACGGGCAGGGCGGAGGTGGTCACGACCGCCGCAGGGTACGTCGTTGCCCGCGTGGCCACCTTGCGTGCCCGCGTGGGCCGGTCAGGTGGCGTGGACAGAGAGACCGATCGCATCCAGGTGGTCGACGTCGGCGGGGTTCCGGGTGAAGAGGGGCAGGTCGTTCGCGAGCGCCGTGGCCGCGATCAGCAGGTCAACCACACGGGCTCCACGCGGCTTGCGTTTCCGGGCCCGGGTGGCTGAGTACACCCGCCCGTAGGCCCGAGCGGCTGCCGCGTCGAAGGGCAGGGGGTCGAACAGGTCCTCGACACGCTGGAGCCGGTCCTGCCGTCGGGCCCGCTCGTCCGGATCGTTGGTCGCGTGAGGGCCGGCCGTCAGTTCGGCCAGGGTGATGGCGGCGATCGCGGACCCTTGCGGCAAGGAGGCGGGCTCGAGCTGTTCGAGGGCGATCACGACCGAGGTGTCCAGGAGACCGCGTTCCACCGTCAGCCTGGGCGGAACGCTCACGCCCGGGGCTCCGCGTCCTGGTCGAGGGCGCGATCAACGTCGTCTCGGAACCGCTCCGGGTCGATCGCGGGCGCATCGCGGAGGGCCTCCACGAGCCGGTCTCGGGCGACGAAGGGGCGTCGGACCGGACGCAGCTCACCGACCGGCACGCCGTTGCGCGTGACCACGAAGGATTCCCCACGGTCGAGCGCACGCATGATCGCGCCGCTGTCGTTGCGGAGTTCACGCTGGCTGATGGTCCGGGACATCTGCGGATCGTACCCCGGCGTAGCGGTGGTGCTACGGCCGTCATCCCCCTTGACGAAGTCCACCCTCATCGGCGGAGGTGGGTGGCAGCGGGCCAGTCCGTGCCGAGGTAGCGCTGCGACTGGGTGGTGATGGCCTGGCGGACCTGGGCGACGAACGCCTGCCAGCCCTCGCTGAGCACGGACCAGGTCGCGTGCAGCACCGTCCAGCCATCGTCGAGCAGCGCGACCGCGTTCGCACGGGCAGCGTCACGCTCCAGGTCCCGGCGCTGCGCGTGGAAGCCGAACCCGTGCAGTTCGATGCCGAACCGGATCACCACGATCCCCAGGTCGAGGTGGCGTCGATGCGGGCCCGGCAGCGGCACCTGGCCACGGTCGAGTTGGATGCCGTCGCTGGCCAGCCGCTGTCGAACCTCGAACTCGAAGGGCGAGTCGGTGCGCCCGGCGCCGAGCAGATCGGCGGCGACCTGTCGCAGGATGCCGCGGCCGGGGAACGTCGGGTGCGCGGTCAGGAAGGTCGGGAGCTGGTCGAGGTCGACGTGGCCCGCGTGCGCCAGGTCGATGGCGGCACGCCGCAGCGCGTCCCGGTCGCGGACCGCGGCCAGATCCCGCAACAGCGCCGGCCCGGCGACCGTCGCGATGCCGTTGACGCCCCGCACGTCCTCGGGCGTCAGCAACGCGGAGCGAACCACCGCGAGTCTGGGGTGGGGCGCGAGGGCACGATCAGCGTGGATCGCGAGCTGGACCCGCGTCGGGAAACTGCGTTGAACGTCCATCACCGCGAGCGCGGTGTCGCGCGTCACCGCCGCGATATCCGTCGCCGGATCGCCGCGGCGGCCCTGGCCATGCAACGCTGCCGCTCGCGCCCAGGCGGCGCCGTCCTGCGCGGCACCGGGCCCCGCCACGATGTCACGGAAGGGGCGCCACCACCCCTCACGTCGGGCGCGGTCGCGGACGGCGCGCGGGGTGAGGCCGCAGGCAGGGGCTGCCCGCCGGACGTCGATCGGTCCGCCGGCAGCCACGCTCATCGCGATCAGTTGCGCCCAGCTCATGAGCGCAGCGTTGCGGCCCGCGCCGTGTCCGTCACGTGCTACCTCGCGGCGCCTGTGGACAGTGACGACGGGCGGTGGCCGTTGAAGCCGGACGACGTGCCAGACGTCGCCTGGCTTCAGCCGTCGTGAGCGCGACGGGCGGTGGCACGAAGGGCTGAAGTGAGCCGACGCGTGGAGCGTCGGTTGGCTTCACGCGTGGCAGGCGGACCCGGACCAACGGGGGCGGCCCCGGCGAGCTGGTCGCTCGCCGGGGCCGCCGGGGTGCTGCGAAGGGTCAGGCGTGGATCAGAAGTCCATGCCGCCCATGCCGCCCATGCCGTGGTCATGACCGCCGCCG
>PWTE01000364.1 GCA_003563915.1 Nitriliruptoraceae bacterium | reverse complement strand
GAGGGGCTGCGGGCGGCGCTCACGCCGAGCGTGCCGACGATGCCCCCGCTCGTCTTCCTGGGTGCTCTGGGCCTGTCGCTGGCGGTCCTGACCGCCGTTGGCTTGCGGGGATTCGCTCGCCGGACGATCGGCTGATCTGGCGTTCGTGGCGGTCCGGGGCGTCGTCGGCGGGCGGGTGGACGTCTCCGAGCAGGCCTCCGTCGAGCACCTGCAGCTGCACCTGTCTCGACGTCCGGGGGCGGTCCGTCGTCGCTTGGGGCTGGTGCGTCGTGTGGTCCGACCAGCGCAGCAGCAGTGTGCAGAGCAGCCAGAACGTGCCGCCGAACACCGTGACGGCGATCAGGGCGTCCATGGGTCCCCTCCGGGTCCGTGCCTCCCGGACGCTCCGGGTCGGCGATCACGACGCTACGCAGGGGGGGTGACATCGAACGGCCGCCGTCGTTTCCTCGGACGTTCGTCAAGGCTCGGGCGCAGGGAAGGGAGGCATCGTCGCGGTCTTCGGCCTGCTGCGGTCTTCGGCCTTCGGGTACGCCGTCGGCGGGCAGGGGGGAACCGCGCCTCGGGGTGGTCGAGGCGCGGTTCGTCATCGAAGGGTCCCCGGCACACCGGGTCCGGGTCGCTGCCGGTCAGAGGTGACGTCGTCCGTGTCGCTCCTGATCAGAAGGGGACGTCGTCGTCGGGGTCGGGTGGGGGCTGGGGTTGGCGGGGTGGCAGTCCTTGCCTCTCGCGGCCCCGGTCGCTGAACGCCTGGTCGTTGCCGCCGGGCGGATGCCGTGGTGACCCGGACCCGGGCGGGCTGCTCCCGCCGGGTGGCCGGTTGCCGTCGGGTGGCCGGTTGCCGTCGGGTGGGCTGCCGGTGGGTGGCCCGGTGTCGCTGGGTGGGTCGGTGCCTGGTGGGCGCCAGGTGGCGGGCACGGTGGTGATGGTCAGTGCGGTGCGCTGGTGGGTCCAGGTGCGGCGGCCGTCGGCGGTTTGGCGGGCTCGCCAGCCGGCGGCTTCCTTGGACCGGTTGGTGGCGGCGCACAGCGGCCCGAGGTTGTCGATGTCGGTCAACCCGAACGGGTCCTGGTCGCTGAGCGGCCACCACGGCCTCGCGTGGTCGAGGTCGGCGTCACGCGCGGGGCGGTCGCACAGCGGTGCGGTGCAGGTGTCGTGTAGGGCGAGGATGGCATCGGCCATCCACCCGGGTGGTTGACGGGTCGCACGTCCGACCCCGACGACCTCGCCGTGGTCGACCACCACCAGCCGCAGCTCGACCCCACGTTCGTCGAGTAGCCGGGTGGTGGCGGCGGTGGACAGTTTGAGGTGGCCGCCGGTCAGGCGGGTGAGCAGATCGGCGGGCAACCGGCCGAGCGTTTCGAGCTGGATGCGGGCCAACAACTTCACCGGCGGGAGCAACCCACCCGGCGGCAACCCCCGCCCCACCACCGCGGCGCCGGCGGCAGCGCCGTCATCGGGGACGCTGGGGTCGGCATCGGCGTCGGCTGCAGCGCCAGCGGCGGCAGCAGGATGGTCGCAGTGGTGGAGCAGGCGGGTGAGCAGGTTGTCGGCGCGTGCGCCGCTGGTGCCGTTGGGATGGTCGAGCTGTTCACGGGTCGGGGCGGTGGCCCCGTCCAGGATGGCGAGTCCGGCGGCGTGGTACTCGCCGGCGAACCTGCCCCCGGTACGGGACAGGTTGGGTTGGAGATACAACGCGTTGCGGACCCCTTCGGTCTCTTGACGCGACACCGACGGGGCCAGCTCACCGATCGCCCGGCGGGTCTGATCGATCAGCACATCCGGATCGGCGCCCTCGAGCTCGGTGATGAGCCGGGCGAGCAGCACGTCGAGCTCACGGTCGATGGCCACCGGCGCGTCGCGCAGCACGATGCCGAGCCCTCGTAGCTGCGCGAACGACACCTGCCCGGCCGCAACCGCCCCCCGCAGGGTCGAGAACCGGTCGATCAGCCGGGCCAGACGCAGCAGCAGCCGCCGGTCCAGACGGGTCTGGCGGGTCACGATCGCCAACCAGTGCTCGACCGGTACCCCCGTCGCCTGCGCCACCTCATCGCTGTCCAACAACCCCGAGATGGTCACCACCGCCTCGAGCAACCGCTGCTCCGCGGTGGCGACCGCATCCAACGCCTCCGCCAGCTTCGGCACCCCCGCCAACACCGGCAGACCGAACGGCGGCACCTGCCCCTGCCGCCCGGCCGGGTCCCGACCGTCACGCCCGCCGGCGTGGACCTCCGCACTCACGTCGCCGTACCGGCCGGCGCCCTCACCGGCCCGCACGTCGCCGCACCGCCCGGCGCCCTCACCGCCCCGGACGGCATCGTCCGGCTGCCCGGTGGGGTCGTAGCCGCCACCGCCTTCGGCAGCGACCGACGGCCGGGCAACACGACGATGTGCCCCGGAACGGACGGTCGCCCACACTGGCATCGAAGAGTTCGTCATGGAACGTAGACAACCAGCAGGGTGTGACACGACACGCCCACCGGACCGCCAGGGACGGTCGAGATGCGCGCACAGCGCTCGGGCTCGCCCGCACGTCCAGCAGCCCGGGTTCCCCCGCCCGACCGACCCTGCCGGTGTCCTCTCGGTGACCAGCCCGCCGAAGATCCTCCGTCCGATGCTCTCGGCTCAGCGTCCTGTCAGGACACCTCGGCGGCGACGAGTTGGGTCCGGGCGAGTTCGGCGTAGAGGCCACCGGCGGCCAGCAGCTCGAGGTGGGTGCCCCGCTCGACGATGCGACCATGATCGAGCACGACGATGAGGTCGGCGTCGACGACGGTCGACAGCCGGTGGGCGATGACGATGCTGGTCCGG
>PWTE01000123.1 GCA_003563915.1 Nitriliruptoraceae bacterium | reverse complement strand
CAACTTCGACGTCGACGTCGAGGACCAGCTCCGCAAGGGCCACCTCCTCGCGCCGCTGCCGAAGGAGATGCGGGACGACACCGCGTTCATGGACCGCATCCACGCGTTCCTGCCCGGCTGGGACGTCCCGAAGCTCGACCCGACCTACTTCACCCACCACTTCGGGTTCGTCAGCGACTTCCTCGCCGAGTGCTGGACCCACCTGCGCCGGACCAGCCGGCTGGAAGCGATCCAGGGCCGCATCGAGTGGGGCCGGCAGCTGTCCGGCCGGGACCGTCGAGCGGCGGAGAACACGGTCAACGGGCTGCTCAAGCTGCTCTACCCCGACCACGACAGCGAGGTCCCAGCGGAGTTCCTGCAGTGGGCTGCGGAGCTGGCCGTCGAGATGCGCCGGCGGGTGAAGGAGCAGCAGGCGTTCATCGGCGAGTCCGAGTTCGGCAACGTCGACCTGGCCTACGCCGTCGACGGGTCCGATCCGAAGATCGTCTACTGCGAGGAGAGCGTGAAGCACCGGCTGCGGGAGCAGACCGACCTTGCCGGTGAGGATGGGCCGGGCGGTCGGAGGGGGTCGACCGAGCTGCCCGTGCCGGAACCCGAGGAGCTCGCGAAGGCGAACGAGACCATCTCCCGGGACTACGGGCCGGGGGATGTCATCGATGAGCGGTTCGAGGTGCTCGACCACCTCGGCTCTGGCGGGTTCTCCAAGGTCTACCGGGTCCAGGACGCGGTCGAGGGCGAGGAGCGGGCACTCAAGCTGTTCGACAACGCCTCCGGGTACGACGCGGTGCGCCGGGAGATCGCGGCGCTGCGCAAGGTCCGCCACCCCCACGTGGTCGAGGTGATCTGGGCCGGGAAGACCAGCGCCAACGAGTGGTACCTGCTCACCGAGTACGTCCAGGGCGAACCGCTGGAGGCCTACGCCACCGGCAAGCAGGTCCTGCGCGATCGGGAGGCGGTCGATGTGGCGCTGGACGTCCTGGACGCGCTGACGGCGATCCACCCGGACGCCCGCAGGCTTGGCGAGCTCGAAGCGAAGAAGCAGCGCGGAGAGGACCTGACCTACGAGGAGTTCGGGGAGTTCCAGGAGCTGCAGGACTCCGGTCTGGTCCACCGTGACATCAAGCCGCAGAACATCATCCTCACCCGCCAAGGCGCGAAGCTGCTCGACTTCAACATCGCCTCCCGGGTCGGCGACCCGGTCATGACGGTCTCTGGCACCCCGCCCTACCAGGCACCCGATGTCGACTACACCATGTGGGATGTGTCCACCGACCTGTTCGCCGTCGGCGTCACCCTCTACGAGCTGCTGTGCAACGGCGAGCACCCCTACCCGGGCGGCCGACCGATGCTCGGTGAGGAGGTCCGTGACCCGGCCGGGCTGCGACCGGACCTGCCCGGGGCCCTACACACCTTCCTGACCCGGGCGTGTGCCCCGTACCGCGACCAGCGCTTCCAGACAGCACTTGAGATGCGCGGCGAGCTTGCCGATATCCGTGCGGAGATGTGAGGAGCTGGAGTGGACACCAAGACTTCGATCGCAGAGTTCGTTGACTCGAGCGTCGACCAGATCGTCGAGTGGTCGGCCGTCGATCCGAAGAAGGTGATCGAGGAATTCCAAGCCGCTGGGTTCAAGTGCACTGACGGTCGAGATATTGAACAGGTCCAGGATCTTCGCGACGTGCGTCTCGGTGACGCAGAGAAGATCGCGAGACGGTTCATCAAGACCAACACGCAACTGGCAGCTGGGCAGGGATTCGCGACGGGGATAGGCGGCCTCATCACCATCCCCGTCTCGGTTCCTGCAGACGCCGCCGCGTACGTCGGGTGGTTGGCCCGAACAGCCAGCGCTGTCCAGCTGTCCTACGGCTTCGACCACCGAACCGAGACGGCAGACGCCCAGCTGAAGCTAGCCATGTTGGCCGGGGTGGGAGTCTCGAGTGTGACGATCCAGGGCACAGAGGTGCTGGTGACCCAGCTCGCGAAGAAGGTCATGACGACGCCGTACCACAGTGCCCCCATGCAGGCCGCGGTCAAGTCCCTCGCCGCCAAGGTTGGGATCAACCTCACCCACAAGAGCTTCGCCAAGGCGGTACCGCTTGTCGGCGGAGCGATCAACGGATCTGTGCAAGGCGGGTTGGTCAACGTCGGTGGCAAACGCATCCTCAGCTACTACAAAGAACTGGCAAGCCTCGCTCCGCAGTAGCAGCGCGAGTTGGCTCGCGACAACTGATTGCAGCTTGGTTCGCGTTCATCTCGCTCCGAAGCGCTGGCCCGAGCGCTCGACGTTGATGAGTCCCGCGAGCACGAGCTGGTCGCGTTCGCCCAACTCGAGGCTGGTCCCGGCAGCGAACCGTTGCGCAGGCCGCCACGTGCGGTCTTCGCGGGACCAGCGTCGAACCTCGGTCCCGCCCGTGCTGCCGAGGTCGGTTGCCTTGAGCCGATCACCGGTGACGGCGACCTCCACGTGATCGCGGGAGATCCGCGTCCGCTGTTCTTCGTTGAGGAGGAGTGACGGGTCCGCTCCGATCGGAGCAGTCTTCCCGCGCCCCAAGACCAGCGGCTGTCCCTCGTACACCGACAAGCGTTCCTCGCGGTCGGCCGACAGCAGTTTGATCTGAAGCCCGCGGGGGCGTGGGCCGTTCGCGGCGACGGGCCGGCGGCAAGACGGGCATACCACGCTGTCGTCCGGTTCCCGCTGCGGGATGCCGATGTCCTCCGGCGCGAGCTTCGCGGCGAGGCAGGACGGGTTGTCGCAGCGGTACCGGTCGTGGAGCACGTCGGTGATGACCCATTCGCGGCCGTCGCGGCGT
>PWTE01000319.1 GCA_003563915.1 Nitriliruptoraceae bacterium | reverse complement strand
TCGTTCAACCAGCCCATCGGCGCGTGGGACATCAGCAGTGTCACCGAGATCGGCAGCATGTTCGAGTGGGCTACATCGTTCGATCAGCCCATCGGGGACTGGGACACCAGCAACCTCACGGGGATGCCATTCATGTTCTTCGGAGCCACGTCGTTCGACCAGCCCATCGGGGATTGGGACACCAGGAACTTCACCCGGATGGACAGCATGTTCGAGATGGCCACGTCGTTCGACCAGCCCATCGGGGACTGGGATACCAGCAACGTCACCGCGATGAGTTTCATGTTCGCGGGCGCCGGCTCATTCGACCAGCCCATCGGTGCGTGGGATACCAGCAACGTTACTCAGATGTACAGCATGTTCGAAGGCGGCTACAGCGTCTTTGGCGACCTAGGGAGCTACGAGGTTCCGCGCTCCCGATTCAACCAGCCGATCGGGGACTGGGACACCAGCAACGTCGCCAACATGTACGAAATGTTCGGCGGAACGCTTTCGTTCAACCAGCCCATCAACGATTGGGACACCAGCAGCGTGACGCGCATGAAACGCATGTTCAGGCAGGCCAACTCGTTCAACCAGGACCTGTCGAGCTGGTGCGTGGCCCAGTTCCAGGAGGAGCCTTACGAGTTCGCGCTGCATGCCGAGGCGTGGACGTTGCCTCAGCCAGAGTGGGGTTCGTGCCCCGTGTGAGCGCGACCGTCACGCGCGCTGAACGGGTCGGGCTGAGGCGATGCCCCGCGGCATCAACTAGGAGGTGTTCTTGGTTTCCCGCGGGGCCCGGTTCCAGCTCCGGCTGGCCAAGGTCGGTGAGGAGGCCCTCTGTGTCGCGCCATGGCGCCTGCCACGAAGCACCTCCTGGATCGGATGGCCTTGCGGCATGTGGCCTTGCCGTTGGGGGAAGGACAACACGACGAGGAGCACGAGTTCGATGAGCCCACCAGCGATGCGGTGCTTCAGTACGCGGTAGCGGTGGCGCAGCTGAGGCGGGCGGAGATGGAGATCTTGAAGTACGACGAACGTGGTGAGGGCAACAGCGCGGACGGCGACCGTATCTACCAACACCCGCCGCCGAACTCGCGGGCTTCTCTCCTTGATTGGGTGCTCGTACCTCCGTGTCCGTATCCAGTGCGGCGACGATCTCGCAATTCGAGCAACCCACGATGTGCTCCCCTCCCTGACAGCGCCGAGAGGGCGTAGGCCGCGTTCCTCCTGCGGATGTTCGCCGAGGCGATCTGCTGGTGGCCCTGTGGCGCCGGATGATCCTCCCGGTGAGCGTCGGGATCGAGAGCCCGGGGTTCCTCGGGTCATGATCTGGGACGGACTTTCGGGGGTGCGCCGATCGAGGCGATCCGGACGCGGGCAGGGGGGCGGCGTGCCGGTTGTCCCCAGGCTGGGGCGTGGGGTGCTTGACGCTGTCACACCTGCTGGCATACTGAACTCGAAGTCCGAACGCACGTTCGATGGATGTGGCGGCGAGAGGGTCGCTTGCCACCCGCACGGGGGATCGAAGTGACCGTGGACACGCTGACGCCGGATCGGCCCGACGGGGCCCTACCTTGTGATGTCCCGTCTGACGTTCCGTCGGACGCGGGCCGGTTGGCGCGCTTGGCGGCTGCGGTCGATCAGTTGCTCGCCTGTCCGGTCGACACGCTCGACGAAGGCTCGCTGTCGGCCGAGTTGGCAGCGGTGGAGACCGAGGTCCGCCGCCTGTCGGCACGGCAGACGCGGATCGTGGCGTCGATGACGCGGCTGCGGGCCGCCAAGGCGGCGCAGCGCAAGGGCACTGATCAGCGCCGTGAGCAGGAGCGTGCGGCCCGGGATGTTCAGCGCGAGCTCACCGACCAGCATCAGTGGAGTCCGTCGAAGGCCAAGAGCGCCAACCGGCTCGGCCGTCGGCTCGACGAGCGGCCGCCTGCGGTCGCTGATGCGTTCGACCGTGGGGAGCTGCCACCCGCGAACGCGAAGCTGCTCGACGAACTGCTGGACAAGCTGTCGGGCGAGCGTCACGGCGAGGTGGTGGGCCGGCTGCTGGAGGCGGCCCGCACGCAGGACGCGGTCAGCTTCGGACGATCCTGCCGGCAGGTGCTGGCCGAGCTCGACCACGAGACCGCCCTCCACGACGCGGATCGGCGTCACGCCTCGCGTCGTGCGGCGATCGCCCAGCGTCCCGACGGCATGACCGTGCTGACCGGCCAGTGGTCGGGCGTGGACGCCGAGGTACTGCACACGGCCGTGAACGCCTTCCGCACGCCGGACCGGCCCGGCCTGCACCGCAGCGCCGAGCAGCGCACCGCCGACGCCCTCATCGAGGCGCTCCGGGTCGCGTTGCGTGCCGGGGAGGCTCCCGAACAGCACGGGATCCGCCCGCACATCATGGTCACCGTCCCCTACGAGACCATCCAGACGGGTGAAGGCTGTGTCGAGGGGGCGTGGACCGGGCCGCTGCCCTACGGCGAGGTCCGTCGGTTGCTCTCCGACGCCGGTGTCGCCCGCATCCTCACCGATACCCGAGGGCTCCCGCTGGAAGCGTCGGCCGAAGTGCGCAGCGTGCCGACCGGGCTGTACCGCTTCCTGCTCGTCCGCGATGGTGGCTGCGTCGGTGAGGGGTGCGATGCCCCGGCCGCGTGGTGCGACGTGATGCATCTCGACGACCCCTACTGCGCGTTCGGTCGGCTCAGCCCCGACAACGCCGCCCTCGGTTGTCGTCAGCACCACCGTGCTTACGACCGCCACGGCTGGGTGATGAGCTGGGAGGACGAACGTCCGGTCCTGCGCCCGCCGCCACGACCACCAGCACGAAGACCATCGGCTGGTCCGTGATCACCATCCACCGGCCAGCCGACCCGCGACCATCCGCTCGCACCCGCCCGCAGGCACGGGAGCAGCACACGCTGCGTCCCGGGGATCCCGCCTGCACTTCGAGGCAGCGTCTGCTGCACTGCTCCGGCAGGACCCCCTGTCGTCGACGCGGCGGCGTGCCACGGTGCGAGCGCGATGTCCGCTCGGTGCGGCGTGCACACCTCGCCCGAGATCGCTCGCATGAGGCATGGCTCGATCTGCGGCGCAACTCGGCGCAACTCGGCGCGTGACGGCTGTCCGTGCCGAGACCTTCGGCGAGCTCGCGCACCGGGTCCTCGACGTCTGCGCGCATCGCGATGACACCATCGGGGTCGTCATCCCGAGGCTGATGGGCAGGTGGCGATGCGCTCGGCACAGCCGACGCCCGTGGCGCAACCCGAGGAACGGGTTGCGCGCGCCGACACCTGATGTTCAGTACGTACGGAGCGTCCGTTCGAGGAACGGTGATGGGCCCAGCCAAGGAGGCGACCGCTACGGCGGTCCGCCAGTCGTGGGCCACGACGTTGAACGCGGCTGCACCGCGCTCCGGACCATCTGCACGCTGCCGCTCTGGTGCAGCACGTCTACGTCTCGGACGACGAGGATGTGCTGCGGTGGGCCCGCGGTGACTAGGACCAGCCTGCTCTGCCGCAGGTGTGAGTGCCTGGTGGTCACAGCCGACGCGGGCCGACCACGATCGGTTCGTGGTCACCGAGAGCTGGCGGAAGGAGCCATCGAACCCGTGACGAGACCTACGACGAGCTCGACCTCCCCGACGGGCGCGTGCTGCGGACCCGGATCTCGCGGCCACCGAACAGGACGACGTACGGGACCCGGATGTGGGCACACTTCCTGCGAGACCAGCTCGACGTCGCCGCCGATGGGTTCTGGGCGTGCGTGCGAGACGGTGTGGCCCCCGACCGCACACCCGACGACGTTGTCGAGGAGGTCGACGACGCCATCCCGGTGGAGGTCGTCACCCTCCTAGTTGAGCCGGTCGGGCTGAGCCGGCGGGAGCTCATCGGGATGACACGGGAAGGGGTGATCGCTCGGCTCAACGAGTACTGGTCGACCGGCCACTGACGCGAGCCCTGTGACCGGGGCCCGCCGACGTGACGACCGGCGCCGCCCGTCAGAGGCAGACGGCGGGGTCAGTCGTCGGTGCCGATCCGGCCGTCGGTCGCGGCGTCGGTGATCAGCTCGTAGGCGGCCGGGTCGAGGTGGGAGACCGACGCGGCGCCGGCAGTCCCCAACCGTGAGGGTGCGAGCTCGCGCTGCACGTTGTCCGGCGGTAGCTGCAGTGCCTGGAACCCGTACCGCACCAGCTGGGCGGGCGGGATGTCGGTGACCGTGTGCCTGCGGACCACGGACACCGTGTGCAGGATCGCGGCGGTGTCGCCTTCGACGAGCACCTGCTCGTGCGCCAGTGCCAACAGCTCCGCCTGTGCACGGCTGCGTCCGTAGTCGCCGTCGGGCCGGGACTTGCGGTCGCGTGCGTAGACCAGCGCCTCCTTGCCGTCCAACCGCTGGAGCCCCGGCGCGACCGACGTGTAGCCCACCACCAGCGAGCGAGAGACGTCCACCTCGATGTCGCCGAACTCGTAGACGCCACGGATGAACCCGCGCATCGAGGTCAGCAGATAGCCGTCCACCTCGATGCCGAACACGCTCTCCGCCGTCTCGACGCAGCGCTCGGGGCCGTGGTTGAGGCAGGCGTTGATGCGGTTGTTGCCCCGACCGGGGATCGCCACCCACGAGTCCCGCGGGATCGACACGAAGGTCGCGTGCTGACGGTCGGGCGCGACGAACAGCAGCTGGACGCCGTCGGCACGGGCGCCGGCGAGGTGGTCCGCGCGTGGCGGGCCACCGTCGGAGCCGAGCAGCAGCAGGGTCAGCACCTCGCCGTCCGGGTCCGGGGTGAGCCAACGGTCGGCCGCCCCGGCTGCCCCGCCCACCAGCAGCGCCAGCACCGCCACCGCGACGAGCAGCCGGCGTGGGATCGTCGGTGACCGGCCCCTCACGAGCCGGCGCCGGTGTCCGAGGCTGCGTCCGGTCCCGCGTCCGGGCGCTCCCCGTCGCTAGGCGGGGCACCGAGCGCTTCCATGGCCACGGGCACCGCGTGGCCCGGATCCTCCGCGGTGACGAAGGTGACCACCCCGGTGATAGGCCCGTCGGGATGCCCGACGTGGACGCTCACCTCGGCCCACTCGGGCGCGCCCCGTGCCCCCACACGAACCGCGTAGCGCACATGGTCCAGGTCGTCGGCCGACCCGACGATGGCGGCGGTGACCGCGGCCGGGTCCCCGGTCATCCCCGGGAGGTCCAGCGGCCGACCGTCCCGGTAGGCCTGGAGGTGGGCGTCGAGCCACCTCGCGGTTGCCGCGACGAAGGCGTCGACGGCATCGTGATCGACGGGAACGGGCTGGTCCGCATCGCTGCCGGGTTGGAACACGCCGGTGTTGGCCGTCGACAGGTCGACGATCCCGGTGCGTTCGAGCTGGCCCTCGACCGGAGGAGGTGGGGGCTCGGGCTCGGGTTGCGGGGGTGGCTCGGGTTCGTGCGGGGTGGCGACCTGCTCGGGTGCCGGGCCCGTGGTCGCGACCACCTCCCTGCCGTCGTCAGCGGGCTGGATCAGGACGCTGACGGCCAGGCCGACGGCGACGATGACGCACCCCGCGGTCACGAGCAGGGCGGTCGGCGATGGGGTCCACGGTGAGCTCACGGCGCGAGACGTTACCCCACAACCCCGTGCCGGCCGGCGTGATGGCCCCTGCCGAGGCGTGGTGGCGACTGGTCGCAACCACCTGGCGCGCGTAGCGGTCAGGGCGGTGCGTGGCTCCATGCGCGGCTCCGGTCCATCTCCACCCGTCCTGCTCGGCTGCCGCGGCCGCCGAGGGGGCGGTCGGCACCGCCCGGGCCATCATCGATCTTCGTGAGCACCATCAGGCCACCGCAGCGGACGCGGCCGGCGTCGACGGTGTCAAGGCCCTTGACATGCTGTTCCAGCGGCCGCTGGTGAACGTCAACGTGCTGGTGACGCCCTCGACGTGACCTTCGCCACCGCCAACCGGGTCATCGACACCCTCCAGGGCGCCGGCGTGGTCGAAGAGATCACCGGCGGGCGCCGCAACCGTGTCTTCCGCTACACCCCTTACCTGCGGTTGTTCAGCGAGGCAGACGTCGACACGCCGGACAGCGCACCGCAGCAGACCATCCACGGCCGCAAGTAGCGCGCGACACCGCCAGTACCCGCCGGTCTCCGTGCTGGGGTCGACACCCACGTGGTCCAGCGGCTACTCGGCCACACCTCGATCGCGTCTACCGTCGGCTACACCCACCTCGCCGTGGAGGACCTCGTTCCCACGCTCACCAGGTGTTCGGGAGCTCGTGAGCCGCCCCGGCTACCGGGGCGGCACCCGGAACAGGAAGCCGGCCATCTGCGCGCGGTTCACCGGTGCGCCCACCGCCGACGCGACCAGACCCGCTCCGACCGCACGCACGCTCGTGTCCACCCTCGCCCCTGTCCTCGCGGCGCTCCCCGGACCGACGGCTGCCCAACCCTCGGTGGCCGACGATCCTGGAGTTCGGCGGGGTTGGATGCAAGGGGTCCGCGGGGGTCGGGGGCCGATCGGGCCGCAGACGTGCACCTCACGCCGCCACTCGTGCGCTCATCGGTCGCCGGGGCCCGTGATCGCTGGGCGCACGTCGTCGCCGCGGGTCTGCGCCGTGGGTCCTCGCCCACGGGCTAGCCTGCTCGCCCCAGCCGCGAAGGAGCCCCGTGACCGCAGCCACCCATCCCACCTGGCGACGGCTGGTGTTCGCGATCGTGGGGCTCGGCCTGGTCGCGGGGCTGTCGCTCGGCCCGGCGGGCGACGCCGCTGCGACGTCGGTGGTGGACTGCCGACGGTCGTTGACGCAGCTGCGGGCGCACACGCTGGAGATGATCAACCAGCAGCGGGCCGAGGTCGGTGTCGCGCCGGTGGCCGGGTCCGCTGGGCTCGACGCCGTCGCGCAGGACTGGTCGCAGACGATGGCCTCGACCGGTGAGTACCGGCACCGCGAGAGCTTCTCGGAGCACTACCCGTCGGAGTTCGTCTCCGGCGGGGAGAACATCCACCAGGTGCTCGACGGACACGTCGCTGCGGCGGTCGCCAACCACGGGTTCCTCCACTCGCCTCCTCACCTGGACAACATCACCGCAGCCGGTTGGACCCACGTCGGGCTCGGCTTCGCCTGCACCGACTTCGGCTGGATGTACACGACCCAGAACTTCGCGGTGTCCCGGTCGGGCCCCGCAGCCCCGGCGCCGACCATGGAGGACAAGGAACAGGCCAACGCCTGCCCGGTCGACCTCGCCACGCCGAACCCCCACACCGACGTGCTGCCCTCCGGGCACGGCCAGGCGGTGCTGTGTCTGACGGCCTGGGGGGTGTTCGCACCGTCGGGGCACTCCGACCAGGTGTTCACCTTGCCCGACGGTTGGCGACCCGGGGACGCGGCGACCCGAGCGGGGTTCGCCGACGCGCTGTACCGGCTGCTCGAACGGTCGGGGCACGCTCCGCGCGCTTCCGGTGGGGCCACCTTCGAGGACGTTCCCGCCGGCCACCCCCAGGTGGAGGCCATCGAGGCGCTGGCCGCCGCAGGGGTGATCCAGGGCCGCACCGAGACCCACTTCGAACCCGACGCCGAGGTCAGCCGGGCACAGATGGCCTCGCTGGTGGTCCGGGCCCACGAACAGCTCTTCGACCAGACCTGGCCGCTGGGTCCGGGGTTCCCCGATACCGCGGGCAGCGTCCACGAGCACAACATCCGCCGGTTCGTCGCGGTCGGGATCACCCTGGGCTACGACGACGGCACCTACCGGCCCGACCAGCCGATGACCCGCGGCCAGATGGCGACCTTCCTCGCCCGCTATGCCGACCTGCTGGTCGCCGACGGCCGCACCCAGGTGCCCACGACGAGCGGGTGAGACCGGCCGCTCGTCCCGCGAACGGGAGCGCTTCGTCCCGTGGGCGCGCCGACCCCGCCCGTTGGTTGCTTGACGTGAGCTGCATGCTCGTCAGACTCCGGGTCGGTGTCCGCACCGTGAACCCGCCGAGGAGAGGAACCGACATGGCCACACACACCGCCGCCGGCCGACGTCTCGGCGGTCGCCTGATCGCGACCACCGCCGCCGCGGCGCTGCTGCTCGGTTACGGCGCCCAGGTCGCCGGCGCGCAGGAGCCGCCCTTCGCCCGGGGCATCGACCGGGCGTGCGTCGACCAGGCCAAGGCGGCCAACCAGTTCGCCGATGTTGACCCGGACGCCGCGCACAGCGACGCGATCGACTGCCTGTGGGTCTACGGGGTGGTGCAGGGACGCTTCGTCGACGGGGACAACGTCTACGGGCCAGGCGAGGCGGTGAACCGCCAGCAGATGGCGTCCTTCGTCGTCGGGGTCATGGAGCAGGTGCTGGACCGGTTCCACGAGCTGCCCGACGTCGGTGACGACGGGTTCGAACCACCGGTGCCGCCCTTCGAGGACGGCGAGCAGGTCAGTACGTCGCACCGTCGCGCGGTGACCCAGCTCGCCGAGATGGACATCGTGTCGGGCTTCGACGATGGCACCTACCGTCCCGGAGAACTGGTCAGCCGGGCGCAGCTGGCGACCTTCGTGGCCGGTGCGCTCGAGGAGCTGATCGGCGAGCAGCTGCCCCGCGCCGAGGTGTTCGACGACGTCTCCGGCGTCCACCAGCCGGCGGTCGAGAAGCTGGCCGCGATCGGGGTGGTCCAGGGGCGCGAGGACGGCAGCTTCGGACCGAACGAGCCGTCCACCCGGGCGCAGATGGCGTCCTACATCGCCCGCAGCCTCGACTACCTCGTCGACATCCGGCTGCTGTACCCGACGGCGTTCAGCCGAGGGGATCTGGGCGCGATGCTCGGGTTGACCGACGTGGGGTTCGAGCAGGTCGAGCTGCACGAGCGCGTGACGTTCACCCTCGAGGGCGACGACCAGCAGGCCGGTTGGCGCGTCGAGTACGTCGACACCGCCCTCGCCCCCGGCACCGGCGACGAGGTCGACGTCGAGGGCGGAGCGATCCTGCGGGTGATCCTGACCGGGATAGGGTTCCCCGACGACGTGGACGCCGACCTGTGGGAGGACAGCCCGCTGGTCACCGACGGCGCCCAGATCATCGAGGTTGTCGACGCCGGGATGTTCGAGGGCCAGCAGACGCTGTTCGTCGGCGTCACCGACCTGCGTTACTTCACCGTCGAGCGGCTCGAGGACCCGCAGCGCATCGAGCTCGACGTCTACGGCATCGAGTGATCCTGCTCCACCTGCGGCGCCTGCACCGCGCCCGTCCGGGACGGGGCAGGCGCCGTTCTGGGTGGTTCGCCCGGTCACGCCGACGCAGGTGGACGACCGCCACCGTCGGCGCGACTGCGTGGCTAGCCTGCGCTCGCCGCGTTCGATGGGAAGGGGTTGGGGTGAGCGATCGGCGATGCCTACCCACCGTGCTCGTTGTGGGGCTCCTGGCAGTGACGGCCTGCACGACGCTGATCGGCGAGGACGAGCCGACGGGAAGAGAGGCGCTCGAGGTGCCACCCGCCGAGGGATCGGTGCGGGAAGGCACCGAGGAGCCGGCGCCCGAGCTCCCGGCAGCGGAGGAGGCGGCCACCGAACCACCCGAACCGGAGTCAGCGCCCCCCGAGTCCCCCGCCGAGACGCCCGCGCCGGCGGAGGAAGCGCCGGAGCCCGCGGAGGAGCCGGAGGCGCACGGGGCAACCCTGCCGGAGTGTGACGAGGCGGGGACCTCGAACGAGGACGCCGCCCGGTGCCTGTACGCCGCGGCGGGGGCCGGCGATGCCGTCGTGGCCGGGACGGTGGCCGCGCCCGAGGTCGTGGAGGAACTGCTCGAGGTCAGCGAGTACGAGGGCTTCGCCCTCTGGGAGTTCACCGGCTGCGCGGACCCGCTGTTGCTCGATCCCTCCACCGGGGTCTCGTGCACCTACCACGAGCCCGCCTTCGGGGACCTGCCCCACGGCGTGGAGATCGAGTTCGCGATGGGTACCCGTGACGGCCAGCCCTACGTCGAGGCGGCCGGCTACGTTGGTTGACCCCGGCGGACCCTGGTCCCGATCCTGCGAGCGTTCCTCAACGACGTCCGCGGGGAGCTGTCGGCGTCACCTCTGCTGATCGCCAACGCACATCCGTTGGTGACCACCCCGCAGTCCGAGTTCGGGCAAGAGGCACGGGCTGAACAGGCATCCGAGCCGACGTGGACATCCACATCGTCCAGCGGTTGTTGGGCCATGCCGCGGGGGGCACGTTCTGCTGCTGGAGGCGATGCCAGGTCCGGGATCACGCGCCTCAGCTGGGCGGCCCCGGGGAACTAGGCTCCGTGGCCGGGAGAGGAGGCCGTGTGGACACGCTGGACGATGTCGACGTTGACGCTTACGACTTCCTCGACTTCGGTGCGGGGACCGGCGGTTCGGTGGACTTCTGTGCCAGGACGTTCGGTGGACGCGGTCTCGGTATCGACAACAGCCCGAGGAAGGTCGCAGCCGCACAGCAGGCCGGGGCCGAGGTCGTCCTGGGTGACATCACGACGCTGCCTCGGCGTCCGCTCGTCCGTTACGTCTCGATGTGCGACTTCCTCGAGCATCTCCCGGACTTCGACCTCGCACGCGAGATGCTGCGTGTCGCCGCGGCGGTCGCGACCGATTTCATCTACATCAAGCACCCCAGCTTCGAGGACGAGGCGTACCTGCGAGCGCTCGGCCTGAAGCAGTACTGGCAGGATTGGACGGGCCATCCCTCGCACCTGTTGCTGTCTGATCTCACCGTGATGCTCGGCGAGGTGGGCGCGGGCAAGCTCAAGATCGAGTATGTCCGCCCCGTCTGGGACAGCAGCGATCCGACGATCCTGCCCGTCGACGCACCACCGGATCAGTCCGGCTACGACGCCATGACGCACGGGGACAAACCCGAG
>PWTE01000127.1 GCA_003563915.1 Nitriliruptoraceae bacterium | reverse complement strand
GGTCCGATCTACCGCTCCCAGCTGATCGAGGACTGGATCCCCGCGCTGGAGGGTGTCGAGCAGCGGCTGCGTGATGGGGCCCAGGTCGCCGACGTCGGATGCGGCCACGGCATCTCGACGCTCGAGATGGCCAAGGCCTACCCGGCCTCCCGGTTCGTGGGGTTCGACTACCACGAGGCGTCGGTCGCGCAGGCGGCGAAGCAGGCCGCGGACGCCGGGCTCGGCGACCGGGTCTCCTTCGAGGTCGCCGCCGCTGAGGCCATCCCGGGCGAGGGTTACGACCTCATCTGCCTCTTCGACTGCTTCCACGACATGGGCGACCCCATCGGCGTGGCGACCCACCTGCGCGCCAGCCTCGCTGAGGACGGCGCCTTGTTGCTGGTCGAGCCCATGGCCGGTGACGACCTCATGGACAACCTCAACCCGGTGAGCCGGCTGTACTACGCGGGGTCGGTTGCGCTGTGCACCCCGAGCTCGCTGGCCCAGGAGGGTCGGATGGGCCTCGGTGCTCAGGCGGGCCAGGCGCGCTTGACCGAGGTGCTCAACCAGGCCGGGTTCACCTGCGTGCGCCGTGCCACCGAGACCCCGTTCAACCTGATCCTGGAGGCGCGCCCGTGACGTCCCGCCAGGCCGCCGAGCGCCCGATCCTGTTCGTCGGCCAGGCGATCCACACGATGGACCCGCGCACCCCGCACGCCACGGCGGTAGCCGTGACCGGCGAGCGGATCGCGGCGATCGGCGGCGACGAGCTCCGCGACCGGTTCATGGACGCCGAGGTGGTGGACCTCGGGCACCGTCCGCTGCTCCCCGGTTTCGTCGACGCCCACAACCATCTCAGCCTCGCGGCCCTGCTGCCGCGCTTCGCTGATCTCAGTCAGGCGGACTCGGTTGCCGCGATCGGCACGGGACTGTGCGACCAGGCGGCCCGGGAACCTGCGGCCCCGTGGGTGCGCGGCAGTGGCTGGGAGCGGCGGACATCCGTGCCGCTCGACCGTCACGACCTCGATGCCCTGGCGCTCGATCGTCCGATCCTGGTGGAGCACTTCAGCCTCCACCAGGCGGTCGTGTGCAGCCGCGGTCTGGAGGAGCTGGGTATCGACCACAGCACCCCGGACCCGGCCGGCGGCCGTATCGAGCGCGACCCTGAGGGCCGGCCGACGGGTCTACTCGTCGAGACCGCCTGGGGGTGGGCGCAGGACCGCGCACTCGCGGGGTACACGCACCCCGACCGCTGGGGCGAGCTGATCCGCCAACGCATCACCGAGCTGCTCCGCCAAGGGATCACCGCGGTCCACGACGCGGCTTGCCCGCCCGAGGCCGAGGCCGTCTACCGTCGGCTGCGCGACACCGGCCAGCTGGACCTCTCGGTGCTGGCGATGCCCCACCCGCGGATCTTCATGGGCGAGCTCGACCGTGAGCGGCTGGCGGGGCCGCCGACCGGTCACGGCGACGAGGTGCTGCGCGTGGGTGCGGTGAAGCTGTTCGCCGACGGCGGCGCCCATCCGGACATGCACGGCTGCATCGTGGGAGAGCAGCACAGGTACGGGCTACCTGCCTCGCCGATCACCGAGCAGGCGCGGTTCGCGGCCGACGCCGGGTTCGCCGTGGCCATCCACGCGATGGGCAACGGGGGGATGCAGCGAGCGCTGGACGCCATCGAGGTGGTCCGCGACGCGGTGGGCGCGGACGGCCTCGCGCGCGTCGAGCACGCGACCCTGCTGTCCGACGACCAGCTCCAGCGGCTACGACAGCTCGACGCGACGGCCGTCGTCCAACCAGGGTTCCGCGACACGCTGGGACGCAACGTCGCCGACCTGCGCTTCGACGACCTACATTGGATGCCCTTCGGGCGCCTCCTCGAGCGCGGGATAGCCCTCGCGGGGTCGTCGGACCATCCCTGCAGCCCGTCGCCGCCCCTCACCACCTCGATCGTGGCCACCGACACCCCGAGCTCCCCCACCCATCTACCAGGCGAACAGCTCACCTACCACGCGTGGCTCGAAGCCTGGACCCGCGGCGCAGCCTACGCGGGCGACCAGACACACGAGCGGGGTCGGCTCGCCGCCGGCCTCACGGCCGATCTCATCGTCCTGGACGGGTCCCTCGACCCCGAGCACCCACCGCAGGTCGCCCAGACCTGGGTGCGGGGTCGGCTCGTGCACCAAGACGCGCCGGCTGCTCGCCGGGCGGACGTGTCGTAGCCCCGATGCTGCGCATGAGCCGCAGACCGGATCCCACACAGCCTGACTCACGAGGACGTCTCTCCTCGGCCATCCCGAGTGACGCGACGGGCAACACCCCTGCCGAGATCCCGCTCGCGCACCGTCAAGGCTTCAGCGTGCAGGGGTCGCGCGAGGTTGTCTGGGAGCCACGCAGCCGTGTCGATCGGAGCGCTGATGTGAAGCCACCCATGCTTCCGAAGCGCCCGAAGTCGGCCAGGAGTCTCGTCGTAGACCAGGCCACGGGATAGCTGCTCCGGCGATGCGGACCTTCCGCAGACTTCCGGTCTCGATGAGCTGCTCCGACCAGTGGACAACGCCCGGATGCGCCAGGTTGAGCAACCTCTTGGCACGTGGCCGCCCTCAGGATAGTATGTACGTGATGACGTACAGGAGTGGTGATGCCGGAGACGATCAGCGAGGCCCGTACACGCCTTCCGGCCCACGTGCGCCGGTTCCGTGAGCAGGGCTTGGACGCCGACCCGGTGGTCCTGGGCGACCGGCGCCACCCCGATGCTGCACTGCTGCCCTATGAGACCTTCAAGCTGCTGCTCGATGTCGCGGAGGATGTTGCGATCGCGCAGCGCATCCGGG
>PWTE01000055.1 GCA_003563915.1 Nitriliruptoraceae bacterium | reverse complement strand
CTGCTCGGCGAGCGCTGCCGAGGTGCAGACGGCCCCGCCGACCACGTCGGAGTGGCCGCCCAGGTACTTGGTCGTGGAGTGCACCACGAGGTCCGCGCCGAGCGCTGTGGGCTGCTGCAGGTAGGGGGTCGCGAAGGTGTTGTCGGCCACCAGCCAGGCGCCGTGGTCGTGGGCGAGCGTGGCCAGCGCAGCCAGGTCGAGCACCTGCAGCCGCGGGTTGGAGGGCGTCTCCACCCACACGATCCGGGTCGTCGGGCGCAGGGCGGCAGCGACCGCGTCGAGGTCGGTGAGATCCACCGCCGAGGAGGTGACCCCGAAGCGGGCGTGGACCCGGTCCAGCTGCCGCCAGGTGCCGCCGTACACGTCGTCGGCGATCACGACGTGGTCGCCGGGCGCGAGCAGCCGGAACACGGCGTCCTCGGCGGCCAGCCCCGACGCGAAGCTCACCGCCGCCTCCGTGCCCTCCAGCGAGGCCAGCACCGTCTGCAGCGCGGTGCGGGTCGGGTTGCCGGTGCGCGCGTACTCGTAGCCGCGGTGCTCGCCGACCCCGTCCTGCACGAACGTCGAGGTCTGGTAGATCGGGACACTGACCGCCCCGGTGTGGGGATCGGGGTCCTGCCCGACATGGATCGCACGGGTCTCGAAGTCCACCGTTCAGCCCTCCCGGCCAGCGAGGTGGGCGAGCAGGTCCGCCCGGGTCAGCACCCCCACGACCTGCCCGGCGTCGGTCACCAGCACCGCCGAGGATCCGCCGGTCAGGGCCGCGAGCACCCCGTCGAGCGCGGCGCCGGCGTCGATCGACGGCAGCGGTGGCTGCAGCACCTCGACGACCGTGCGGTGCATCACGCCGGCGTCACGCAGCGCGGTGGCGAGCAGGTCGTGCTCATGCACCGTGCCGAGCACGTCGTCGACGCCCGGACGCTCGGGCGCTGCCTCGCGCAGCACGGGCAGCTGCGACACCCCGGTGCTGCGCAGCACCTCGATGGCGCGGGCGACGGTCTCTCCCGGGCCCAGGTGCAGCAGCGCAGGCAGCGCACGGTCCTTGCCGGCCAGGACCTCACCGACGGTCCCGGCGCCGGCGGTGTGCTCGATCAGCCCGTGCTCGGCCAGCCAGGTGTCGTCGTAGAGCTTGGACAGGTAGCCGCGGCCCGAGTCGGGCAGCAGCACCACGATGGTGGCGTCCTCGGGCTGGGTGGCGGCGTAGCGGTGGGCGGCGACCAGTGCGGTGCCGCACGACCCGCCGACCAGGATGCCCTCCTCACGGGTGCAGCGCCGCGCCATGGCGAAGGACTCCGCGTCCGACACGCGCTCCCAGAGGTCGACCACGTCGCGGTCGAAGGTGGGGGGCCAGAAGTCCTCGCCGATGCCTTCGACGAGGTAGGGGCGCACGGTGTCGCCCGAGTACAGCGATCCTTCAGGGTCGGCGCCGACCACGACCACGCCGGGCTTGCGCTGCTTGAGGTAGCCGCCGACGCCGGTCGCGGTGCCCCCGGTGCCCACGCCGCACACGAAGGCGTCGATCTGCCCGGCGGTCTGGCGCCACAGCTCGGGGCCGGTCGAGTGGGTGTGCGCCCGGGGGTTGCTCGGGTTGAAGTACTGGTTGGGCTTGAACGCTCCGGGCTGTTCGGCGAGCCGGTCGGACACCGAGTAGTAGGAACGCGGGTCGTCGGGCTCCACCGCCGTCGGGCACACCACCACCTCGGCGCCATACGCCCGCAGCAGGGCGATCTTGTCGCCGCTGACCTTGTCGGGGACGACGAACACGCAGCGGTAGCCGCGCCGGGCGGCGACGATCGCCAGGCCCACGCCGGTGTTGCCCGAGGTCGGCTCCACGATCGTGCCGCCCGGAGCGAGCTCGCCGGCGGCCTCGGCCGCGTCGATCATCGCCAGGCCGATACGGTCCTTGACCGACCCGCCCGGGTTGAGCATCTCGAGCTTGGCCAGGATCGTTGGCGGCACATCGGCCGACAGCCGGTCGAGCGCGACCAGCGGCGTGTCTCCGGTCAGCGCCAGCAGGTCGGGGGCGACCTCGCGCCCGCGCGCATCGCGGTGGGTGGTGATCATGGCCCCTCGAGCGTCGTGGTCGTGTCGTGGTCGGCCGGTGGCGACCGTCGCGCAGGCTACGAGGCCGCCGGCTCGGTGCCCCGGCTGCGGCGGGAGAACCCTGCGAACTCTCGGGCGGAGCGCAGATTCGCCCGCGCCCGCTCGGGGAAGTAGGCGGCCCACCAGGAACATAACCGTTGAGTTATGTGTCTGGTGTGGGCGTCTTCGCTGCCCTCGCGGATCCGACCCGTCGTGCCTTGCTGGACCAGCTCCAGCGCGATGGGGAGTGCGCCGTGAGTGAGCTGGCGGCGGCGCACGCGGTGTCGCAGCCGGCCGTATCCCGTCATCTTCGAGTGCTGCGTGAGGCAGGGCTGGTGTCCGTACGCCAGGAGGATCGGCGACGCTGCTCCCGGATGGAGGCCGACGGGCTGCTGTCCCTGGTCTGCTGCCTGACCAGCTTCTGGGACGGACGCGTTGACGCGCTCACGCTGGTCCTGGACGACTTCGAGGAGGAGTCGTGAGCTACGCCTACGATCTGCGACGTGAGCACCGCCCCGAGCAGGTGTTGCGCGCTCTGACCCATCGGGACCTGCCGTTGCGCTGGTTCCTGCAGTGCGACCAGGACCTGGCCGAGCTGCCCATCGGTGGCCGGTTCACCCTGACCGACCCAGGGCCAAGGGCTGGTCCGGGATCCTCGACGGAAACCAGCCCCACGACGACGACCCCCACCCCTGACGCACACCGGCGCCCGTCAGGCGAACCCGATCGCG
>PWTE01000093.1 GCA_003563915.1 Nitriliruptoraceae bacterium | reverse complement strand
TGACCGTCTGACCAGCACCCACGTCGGGTACACGTTGGGGGGTCACGGGTCGGCGCGGATCAACAGCTGCACGGTCGAGCGATCGCCGGCGTCGAGCCCCTCAGCGCGGCGGACGGCGGCCTTCACGGGCACGATGTAGCGACCGTCCTTCGGGAAGAGCGCGGTCCGCCACCGACTACCCCCCAACCGGACGGTCGCCGGGATCATCCCCCAGCCGTAGCTCACGAACTCCGACGCGTCCTCCAGCATCGAGCACTCTGCCTGCGGCACGGTGATGAAGTACCACGGTGCGGGTCCCTTCCAGAACCACAGCTCGCCGGAGAACTCGAGCTCCAGGGTCACCGGTCGTTGCCAACCGGCACGCGTGTGTTCCCGTCGCGCGCCTCGAGGACGTCGAGGTCCCGCTCGGCGTACGCGCGGTGCTGCCACTCCTCCCCGAGGATGCACCGCAGGCACTCCCGGACGGGGAAGCTCTCCGGCGGCGGGTAGCCGGGTTCGCTCACCGGCTCGGTGTGGGAGGCCAACTGCTCCTCGGTGAGGCTTTCGATCACGGCGCGCACCGTCGCCATCCGGTCCTCGCGCAGCGCCAACACCTCGTCCAGGGAGGGCCGCGCCTCGAGGTCGCGTGGGACTTCCGGCAGTTCCCGGAAGGTGTCGTGCGGCAGGTCGAGCGGGTCCCACGGCCGCGGGTTGCCGAGCATCGCACGACGGATCCAGGCGTCGGTGGCGAAGACGAGGTGTCGGAGGGTCTGGATGAACGCCCACTCCCTGTCGACCGACTCGTGCAGCAGCTCGGGATCGAGCCGGCGAGCGCGTGCGACGGTGTCGGCCCACCTCCGCTCGATGATCTCCCAGGCCTCGCGGAAGCCCGGTGGATCCGTCGGTCGCATCTTCACGCGATCCGGGTCCCGCCGGTCGAGCTCTGCCTCGATCAAGGGGGCGACATCGACGCCGTTGATGACGAGGTTCTTCACCTCGCCATCGATGTCCACGTTGCCCAGTTCGACGCCCCGCATGGTCACCCCGTGCAGGACCGCCTGCTCGAAACGTGCTCCGCGTAGGTCGACCAGCCAGAAGCGCGCGTCGCGCAGATCCTGCCGTTCGAACCGGGCTGGGCCCGTGCCCTCCTCTACCGCTGTCATCCCGCACCACCTTCCCGGCGCCGCACCGCCGACGGAGCAACCGTAGCCGCCATCCTCCGCGACGAGCCTCCCGGATATGCGGACCGATCGTGTCCGCAGCCGGCGGATCGCGAGGAGTGGGGCTGGGAGGGCCGACCTCGGGTCAGTTGGCCTGGCGTGCTTGCAGGTGTCAGTGAGTGGCTACCCGAATGCCGCGGCCGCTCCACCCGCCATCAGTCACCGCGCCATGATCGTGTCACAGCCCCGACGCGAACCCGCGTACGGCATCGCAGCACTCGTCGAAGCTCGGGCGCGCCGCGCCTTCCCATAGCAAGCTGCCGAGGACGACGCTGTCGTACGCCGCCTTGGTCGGTTCGTTGACCGGAGCCGAGGGGTCGAAGGCCTCGCTCGCAGCGAAGCCCCCGGCGGGCCGTCCCCGTGAGGGAAGGCCGGCGGCTCGGGTGAAGGTCTCGACGTCCCGTGCCATGGTCGCGACGGCACGAGGATCGGACAGCTCGCCGGCGATGCACTCGTCGCCCAGCAGACACCAGACGTCGTAGTAGTGCCGTGCGACCGCGAAACGACGCTCGGCTTCCCCGCGGGCTGCGGCGTGCAGGAGCATCAGCTTCTCCACCGCGGTGCGGACGGGGTCGAGCACGTCGACCTCGAACGGCTCGAACTCGGCGAAGGGCTCATCGACGCCCAGCGCGGGACCGTGCTCGGCGATCAGGCTGCGCACGGCGTGCCGTTCGTGCGGGTAGGTGCCGCCCCAGTGGCCGATCTCGACGAGCACGCCCTCGTGACGCAGCGGCTGCAGCGTCTGCTGCGTCGGGTAGGCAAGGGTCACCGCGCGCTTCTCACCCTTGCTCGACCTGTTGCCGACCGGCTGCCCGTCTAGCCCCGTCGCCTCGATGGCGCCTTCGCACAGTGCCTTGAGGGCCTTGTGGCGCGCAGCGGCCGAGTCGTCGTGGCGGAGCACCGCGAGGACGTCGACGTCCTCGGAGAAGCGACGGATCAGCCCGAACACCTTCGACAGGCTCGTCCCGCCCTTGAAGTAGATCGGCACGCCGCGCGTCTCGGCGGCTCGTGCGACACCCCGCAGCGCCTCGGTCAGCCAGAAGTCCTTCTCGACGTGGGCGGCGGGTACCCCGGTGGCCTCGGCGACCGCCGTGACAGCGACCTCCAGCCCGTCGAGGTCATCCCGCAGTCGCTCGACCATCAGGCGGAAGCTAACGCGGGTAGCGCCTCGGCGAGCCGGTGCAAGCGCTGCCTGGCTGAGCGATCGTGCTCCTCCTTGACCGCCGCCGCGACCCGCTCCGGGCGGATCCGCCCTTCCCGGACCGCGTCGCCTACGACGGCGACGAGATCGTCCCAGGAGCGTTCTGCCACCTCATCGAACGCTCGCAGCACCTCCAGGAGTGCTACCTCGTACGGGTTCAGGTCGTGCTCACGGCGCGAGTACGGGCGCGACGAGAACCGGACGCCAGGCATCGGATCCGGGGCCCGGCCCGGAACACCCACACGTTCGACGGCCGGAACCTGGGTCGTCAGGCCGAACAGGCGAGCCGCGCTCACACCGGCCGGGCCGGCACCACGGCCACCCACATGTAGGCCGGCCTCCAAGGGCACCGGTCGGGCGCGCCGCCCGAAGCGAGCAGGCGGTGGCTTCCAGTAGGTCCCGCGACGTACGCGCACGATCTCGCCCT
>PWTE01000178.1 GCA_003563915.1 Nitriliruptoraceae bacterium | reverse complement strand
GGCACGATCCCCTACATGAAGGCGACGCTCGACGCCTGACCGTGAGGATGCGGTCCGGCGGTCGCGGACGGATGAGCACATCGCTCCGATGGGTTGCAGATGGGTCGAAGCAACGCCCGCGCGACGTCGAGGGAGCCCATGGACCCGATCCCCGTGCCAGCCGCGGCCGAGGACACCCCAGCACCCGGGCGCTGGCGTGCGCTGGGGTGGCTCGGCACGGCGATGCTGCTCGCGATGACGACCTGGTTCTCGGCGACGGCCGTGGTGCCGCAACTCACCGTCCAGTGGAACCTGTCGGCGTTGCAGGGGTCGTGGCTGACGATCGCGGTTCAGCTGGGTTTCGTCGCCGGGGCGCTGCTCTCCGCCGGGCTGACGTTGGCGGACGTGCTCTCCCCACGCCGGCTGATGCTGCTGGGAGCGATCGGTGCGGCCGCGGCGAACCTGGTGCTGCTGGTCGTGGATGGCGCCACGGGCGCCATCATCGCGCGCTTCGCGACCGGCGCCTTCCTCGCCGGGGTCTACCCGCCCGCGATGAAGGCGATGGCGTCGTGGTTCCGTCGTGACCGCGGGCTCGCGCTCGGGGTGATGGTGGGCGCGCTGACCCTCGGTTCAGCGATGCCGCACCTGGTCAACGCGTTGGGTGGTGCTGACTGGCGCGTGGTCATCGTCGTGACCTCGGTGCTGACGGTCGGCGGAGGACTGATCGCCGAGTTCGTCGTCCGGGACGGGCCGTTCCGCTTCCCCACGGTCCCCTTCGAGCCGCGGCAGCTGCTCGTGGTCGTCCGCGACCGCGAGGTGCGGTTGGCTTCGATCGGGTACTTCGGCCACATGTGGGAGCTGTACGCGATGTGGGCGTGGATCGGGGTGTTCTACGCGACCTCGTTCGAGGCGGCCGGAACGGGGCTGTCCGTGGTCGCCGCATCGACGGCGGCGTTCGCGACGATCGGCGTCGGCGCCGCCGGATGCGTGGTCGGTGGACGGTTGGCCGACCGGCACGGCCGGGCCTGGCTGACGTCGCTGTCGATGGTGCTCTCCGGGCTGTCCGCCGTGACGATCGGGCTGCTGTGGTCCGGCCCCGTGCTTCCCCTGGTGCTGCTCGGGCTGTTCTGGGGCTTCTGGATCGTCGCCGACTCGGCCCAGTTCTCGACGGTCGTGACAGAGGTCGCCGACCAGCGCTACGTCGGCACCGCGGTCACGCTGCAGTTGGCGTTCGGGTTCGTGCTCACCGTCGCGACGATCTGGCTCATCCCGCTGCTCGCGGAACTCGTGGGCTGGCGCTGGGCCTTCGTCGTGCTGGCGGGCGGACCCTTGCTCGGGACGGTCGCGATGCTGCGGCTGCGCGCGACCAGCGCGGTGCGCTGACCTGCGACCCGGGGGTCAGGGGCCGGGAGTGGCTGCGGTGACCCGGTCGAGGAACCCTTCCAGCGCTTCGAGGTGGGAGCCGGGCCAGTAGACCTGGCCGCAGCCGTCGCAGCGGGCGTAGTCGTCGAAGGCAGCACGGGTAGCCGGCGGGAGCTGATCGCTGACGTCGGCTTTGGCGACCGGGTACAGCAGTCCGTTGCAGTTGACGCACCTGGTGTGCGGTGCGACCTCGCGGTACAGCCGGTAGCGGCGCACCACCTCGAGGGCCTGCTCGTCCGGATCGGAGGAGCGCGGGCAGTAGCCGTGGGCGATCTCGCGCCGCATCAGCAGTTGGCGATCGCGGGTCAGCAGGATGCGTTGCTCATCGACCGCGACGCGGGCGAGCTCCGGGTCGTCGGCGTCGGTGCGGTACCAGCAGTCGAACCCGAGCTGGCGCAGCCGGCGGGCCAGCGTGCCGAGGTGGACGTCCAGCAGGAACCGCGGTGCGACGGGTGCCGGGAAGACCGTCGGGACGCCCGCGAGCTCCAGACTGTGGAACGGTGGGAACACCGCGATCCGCTCGCCGCCCCGGACGAGCCGGTCGAACCCGACCGGTTCGTGGTCCACCAGGATCAGCGCGACCTCGGGGTGGGGGACGCCGACGGCCTCGATCGCGTCCTTGACCGAGCGAGGTTCCCCGACGGGCAGGTCGGTGAGCGCCGTGCCGGACAGTGCGGCCAGGTCCCCGTAGAACCGCAGTTCGACGTAGCCCAGGTCGGTGCCCATGCGCCCAGGGTACGGGTCCTGCGCGGACCTACGGTCGCTGTTCTGGGATGTCTGGAAGATCCGCACGGGATGCCGTCGAAGGTTTCCACATTTCGCGGGGTCCTCGCGGATGCGGGGGGCCAAGGTCCGGCCCGCGGCGGGGCGCGCTGGGTTCGTCGAAGTCGACGGGAGAGCGGCGCTCCGTTGGCGAGGTTCGCCGAAGGCGCCTCGGATCACCGCCGTTACGCTCGCGCGACGAGCCGCGAGGCACGGCCGCGGGGCTCAGGGCACGACCGACCGTCTCGACCGAGGTGACCATGCGACGCATCCGGATCGGCATCGACACCGGCGGGACCTTCACCGACGTGGTCGCGTTCGACGAGACCTCGGGTGCGCTGACCACCACCAAGACCCCGTCCACCCCCAGTGATCCGTCACAGGGCTTCATGGCCGGCATCGACAAGGTGCTCGGCATCGTCGCCGAGCGGTCCACCGCCGACCAGGCCACCGACCACGAGGTGTCCGGCGCCGACGTCGCCGCGGTCAGCCACGGCACGACCGTCGCCACCAACGCCCTGCTCGAGGACGAGATCCCGCGCATGGGCCTGATCACCACCGCCGGCTACCGCTACGTGCTGGAGATCGCGCGCCAGTCCGTCCCCGACGGGTACGGCAACAGCTACTTCTGGGTCAAACCCGACCGCATCGTCCCCGTCGACCTGGTC
>PWTE01000248.1 GCA_003563915.1 Nitriliruptoraceae bacterium | reverse complement strand
CTTACCGCAAAGGATGACGGAACAATAATCGGAACCGGACCTGCGGCGGAGGAAATACTTCTCTGGCCTGTTTTTATTGCAGGGAAATTGAGTGCGCACGCTTCACGTGAACTGTTGCAATCTCTGGTTCTTAAGGTATATCCCGATACCCGGTGGGGAGCGGTCGAGTCGATAAGCAGCGACATGTTCAAAATAACCGGTACAAGACACGGGAGCTACATTTCTGCATTAATTCTTCTGCGCGAACAGAATAATCATACGGGCGGTATGTTATATGTGGTATCCGCACCTGAAGATATATATCCGAAGGTCGAAGATACCTTTGCCGGCATTGTAAATACCGTGCAGGTGCGCGGACCGGTCCCAAGCGATGAATTTACAGAACGACAACCCCTTCAATATCATTACTTCGAAGACCCTCGTGAAGGTGCATTCAAAGTACAGACGCCACACCGGTGGAATGTAACCGGTGGAACGGACCGGTATGCAGCCGTTGATGTCAGACAGTGGCTGCGTATGACGGATCCGTCCGGTGACGTAACGGTTTTTTATGGTGATACCAATATCCCGCCGTTTACTGTTCCGACGCAGATGTTATCGTGGACAGGTTTCGTGGAAGGGACGTGGTATTCTCCCGGTTACGGCGTTAATATGTACGTGTCACGTTATCTTCCGGGAGAACAATTTGCCCGTCAATATGTATCACAGGAAAATATCCCCGGATGCCGGGTTGCAAGAGTTACCGATGTACGCAACAGAAGGGATATTATTGAAGATGCGCAGCGACTAACTACGGGGTATGGACTTGCAGGTATACGTTACGACGCCGGAGAAATACGGTTTAATTGTGGGGAAGGGAAAAGTGAACGTAACGGTTATCTGCTCGTTGTCACCATGTTGACTCAAACGCCCGGAATGGATGGAGGGGTATGGGGAGTTTGGTCGTTAAGCGGCTATGTTGCGGCCCCGGAAAAAGTGTTTACTGCAGAAGAAGTGTACGGAAATATGGTTAATACGTTTGAAATAAATCCCGCCTGGCATCGTCAGCAGCAACAATTGACTATGAATGTTTCGGGAATTGTCGCAGAGACCGGATCGGAGATCTCTGACATTATTTCAAGGAGTTATGAGCGCAGGTCGCGGTCGCAGGATGAGATTGTCCGGAGATATTCGAACTATCTCCGCGGAGTAGAAGATGTGCGCGATCCCGAGTACGGCGCCGAATACAAAGTTTACAGCGGGAGCAATTATTACTGGATAGATAATTCAGGCACTGTGCTCGGAACAGACCTTCATATTAATCCGGATATAAACAGTTTCAGGGAAATGATCAGATTGGACTGATCGGGATGCCCCAAATCAACAGGCAAATCATCATACAAACCAACTAATCCTTATCTTGATTGTATTATTATATATAAAAGAGATTGCAGGGCTGAGAACAATTACCGCTTCTATTTTGTTGAATCAGGAAATAACGCATGATCGGACAAAGTAATTCACGGGAGAAATGAGAATAATATCCCTGATCGCCAGTGCAACGGAAATTGTGTGTGCACTTGGAATGGAAGAATATCTCGTCGGCGTATCTCACGAATGCGATTATCCTCCTTCGGTTAAGAAATTACCGGCATGTTCGAGTTCGAAAATCGAAATGGATGAGCGGAGTTACGCGATCGATGAGAAGGTAAAAGCTATCGTGCAGGAATCGTTAAGTGTATATAAAGTCGACGCCGGTTTGCTTGAGACATTGCAACCGACGCACATAATTACCCAAACACAATGTGAGGTGTGTGCCGTGAGTATCAAAGACGTTGAAGATGCCGTACAACGGATTACAAGTTCGCGACCCGCGATTGTGACCCTGGCGCCGAATAGTCTCGAGGATGTTTGGAAGGACATTGAGCGCATTGGAAACGCCCTCGATATTCCCGGACAAGCCCGGGCATTAATTCTGGACTTGAAAAGCCGGATCAATAATATCAGATATCTTACACACCAAAGCGATTATGCTCCCTCCGTAGCGTGTATAGAATGGATAGATCCGTTGATGGCAGCCGGAAACTGGATGCCCGAACTGATTGAAATAGCGGGAGGTGTGAATCTGTTCGGAGAAACGGGGAAACATTCACCGTGGATGAGTTGGGAGCAACTGAAAGAGAAAGATCCCGATATTATTCTCGTAATGCCATGCGGTTTCGATATCGACCGGACAATGAAAGATATGCCGGTTCTCACCCAAAAGAAGGATTGGAAGAACTTGAAAGCTGTCCTGACGAACAACGTATATATTGCCGACGGAAATCAATACTTTAACCGTCCGGGACCAAGGTTAGTTGAATCGCTGGAAATTCTTGCGGAGATACTTCATCCTGAGATATTCAAACCACGGTTTGAAGGGAGTGGATGGATACGTTACGAAGGTGATAGGTGAGAGTTTAAAGTTTTGGTTTTGAGCTTGGTTGTTTCTATCACCTTATTTACTCAGCAGCATTGGTTTTGTCTTTGAAAACTCTCCTGCTTGTATTTTGTAGAAATAAATACCGCTCGGGAGATGTGGGGCAGCGAAAACAATCCGATATGTGCCGGCGTGCTGTTGTTTGTTAACAAGTGTTGCCACTTTTGTGCCGAGTATATTGTATATCGAAATATTTACAAACGATCGTTCGGGGAGCGTGTATGCGATTGTCGTTTCCGGATTGAACGGGTTTGGAAAGTTTTGATATAACAGGAATTTCTCCGGGTACGAATGAGTTTCTCCGGCGATTAATGCCGGATCGCCTTCGACGAATTTTGTCATCTCCGAATTAGTTGCCGGCAGGGTAGTGATTT
>PWTE01000271.1 GCA_003563915.1 Nitriliruptoraceae bacterium | reverse complement strand
CGGTCTGGTCCCTGATCTGCTCTGCTCAGGGGCCACCCACCTGCATGCGGGAACCACGGACATCGACGTCCAGGTGGATCTCGAGATCGCGGGTGGCTCCCCCAATCTTGCTCGAGCTTCAGGCGAACGTCCGAGAGCCGGACGCACAAGGTCCCCGCGTCGACGCCGAGCAGCTCTGGATCGATCATCCCGACACCGATCGCCGTGAGGCTGCAGCCGACGCCGTCTTCGCGATCGCCAGCCTGACCTCGCGCCTGCCCGGTCATCTCCCCTGACCATCGGAGCCCAGGCGCATCAGTAGCCCGACATGCCCACCTCCCGCGTCCCCGTCCCGTCCGTCCGAGGCGAGGTGTGTGACCGTCCACAGGCTGCGGCCAGCTCCTCGGGCCAGATGGTCTGCCGGCTGGCAGGCTGACCGGCATGGACACCTCCCCGCTGACGTTGGACGAGTACCTCGACGAGTGGTTCGCGCTGCAGCGCACCCGGGTGGAGCCGAGCACCTGGGACAGCTACGTCACCTCGTTTCGGGCGTACGTGCGTCCGTATCTCGGCCAGGTCCCGCTCGCCTCGTTGACCGTCCGGATGCTCGACCTGCACTATGTGCGGCTGCTCGAGTCCGGTGGCCGGCGGGGCCAGCGGCTGGCACGGCGCACGGTGGGCTACGCGCACTCGATCCTGCGCAAGGCGTTGAACGACGTCGTGCTCGCGGGGCTGTTGGACGAGAACGTCGCTCTGCGCGCCACGGTGCCGAGGCTCGACCCTGCGGCCGACCTGCTACCCGCGCAGGTCGTGGTGTGGAGCGAGGAGCAGGCACGGCGGTTCCTGGAGCTGTCCGTGGACCACGACCTCGCCGACCTTTGGAGGGTGGCGCTGAGCACCGGGATGCGCCGCGGCGAGCTGCTGGGTCTGCGCTGGCAGGACGTCGACCTCGCCGCACCGCAGGTGCGGATCTCCGTCGCGCTGGCACACACCTCGGCCGGCCCGCGGCTCAAGGCGCCGAAGAGCGGTCGAGGTCGGACGATCCATCTCGACGAACACACCGCCGACGTCCTCGACCGCCAACCCCGCCGTGAAGGCTCCTGGCCCCTGGTGTTCGCCGACGCCGACGGCGCACCGCTGGTCCCATCGAGGGTGAGCGACCGGTGGCGCTTCCAGTGGCCTGGTCTGCAGCTACCGAAGATCCGCTTGCACGGCCTGCGCCACACGCACGCCACGCTCCTGCTCGCGAAGGGCGTTCCGATCAAGGTCGTGTCCGAACGACTCGGGCACTCCACCATCGCCATGACCATGGACACCTACGCGCATGTGCTGCCCGCGCAGGACCGTGACGCAGCGACGGCAATCGCCAGCGCCCTCGGATGCCAACGCGCCGGGCCGCGGGCGTCACCGCCCGGATGACAGGTCACGGACCGTCCAGGCGCAGGTCGTGGCTGTACCACTCGGTCACGTCCGAACCGCTCCCTTCGACAATTCTGGTCGGTGCCTCCGTGTGATCGTGTTGGAACGAGGTCGGCCTGGATCGCCGACGGCGAGCGGGGATGAGATGCGTGACGGCCCGTGGGTTCAGGGGATCTCGACAGGCTGTTGGTAGGTGAACGGCTCTCCCCGTGTGTGCGCGTGGACTCCGGCGTGCACGGTGCCGTAGTGGCGGACGTGGTCGATCACCGCGGGTGGGGGCGCGGCACGGTCGGCGGACAGTGCAGCGGGGACGTCGAGGTCCAGATCTACGACGGGACCGAGCCACGCGACGGCGAGTCGCTGGCCGAAGAGGACGAGGTTCTCGGTTCCCGGCAAGGCTGCGGACGGCACGATGACCGCCGTGGCTCCAGTGCCGCGCCACCGGTCGGCGGCCTGCTGGCATGGTCGATAGTCGTCGGCGACCAACTCGTCTGGTTGCAGACCGTGGTCAGGGGCCTGATCGAACCCGACACGCACCAGCCCGGTTCCGTCGATGCGGGCTGCCCAGACGCGTCCGAGAAGTCCGGCTGCCGCCTGTGGGTCAGCGACGCCCTCCCACCGCATCCGTTCTGCCCAGGGTCCGTGAGGGTGCAGGCACCAGTAGTTGGCGACGGGGCCACCTTCGACGGAGAACCGGCCAGATCGTCGTGAGGGGGCCGGAGGGAACGGCGTGTCGTAGTTCGACAGCCGAAAGACGATCATGACGCCACGCTGATGCGCGAACCGGCCGCGACGTCAACGATGCGCTGATGCTCGGCGACGTCGGCGAGCAGGCTGGATGGTGTCCGTCCAGCAAGCTGCGGATGGGGTCGGGCGAACCAGGCGACCGCACCGGCCGGGGTGAACGACCGCTGCAGGTGATCCAGTGCCGCTGCGACCGCCGCCAGTCGGGCAGCGTCCCCGCCGGCAGGCGTCGTTCCGTCGGCGGCCAGCCACCGCCGCCAGGTCCGGTACGACACCCCCAGCAGTGACCGCACCGCGGCGTCGTCCAGTTCACCGACCACCTCCGCGATCCACGACGCGGTGTGCTTGGGGTCGCGTGGCCCCGCCCGCTCGGCGGCGTCGGCGATATCGGCCAGGGTCTGGCGGACGGCTTCCGCGGCCAGCCGTGCCGCCTTGCGGTCGCGTGCCGTCACCGCCGGCCAGAGGCGAAGCATGCCGTCGCTGAGCGTGCGGTACAGGTACGGCTCGATCCGGCCCTGCTCGGTCGGGGTCGTCGAGGTCACGGTGTCGTTGATGCGCCCAACGGTGCTCGTCACGGCATCCCAGTCCGGCGAGGCCTGCCGCAGCAGGTCATTGACCTCGGCCATCTGGGCGGCGTGGTCACGGGCCTGCTCGATACGCATGCCGGCTCCTGTCTCGAGGACGGACCGTAGACGG
>PWTE01000323.1 GCA_003563915.1 Nitriliruptoraceae bacterium | reverse complement strand
GGAGGTCACAATTTGTGATCTCCAATTCGGATAAGATGGGGTTACGTTATCCTCCTATGGCATTCACAGAGCAAGGCGTAGCCATGCTGTCTTCAGTGCTCAACAGTAAACGTGCGATTCAAGTGAACATCCAGATCATGCGCGCCTTTACTCAGCTCAGGCAGATGCTGGCCTCTCATGATGATCTGAGACAAAAAATCGAAGAAATGGAATCAAAGTATGACGAACAGTTCCGAGTGGTGTTTCAGGCCATACAGCAGCTCCTGGATAAAGACCTGCAGCCTGGAAAAAAGATTGGGTTTCTTAAGGAGAATTCTGATGATTATAAAGCAGGCTGGCGCCGTCCCGGTCCTATGAGCAGCCGCTTCTACCACACCCACGCCCAAAATTACTTCAATCAGACCATAGAGGTTGATCCTTCCTCATTTCTCTTGCCCCTTGTAAAACACCTTGCACCTGGATCAACAGTTCTGGATGTGGGCTGCGGATCAGGCCGGGACATGCTCTGGCTGACAGAGCGGGGCTTCTACTGCACCGGCCTTGAACGCTCTCCTGACCTGGCTGCCCTGGCCAGGCAGCATACCGGCCTGCTGGTAATTAAAGCTGATTTTGAATCATATGACTTCAGCCGGATGAACATGAACGGACTCCTGCTCATCGGCGCTCTGGTCCACCTGCCTCATGAGCGCTTTTCACCTGTGCTTTCAAATATTCTCAAAGCTTTAAAGCCCGGCGGCCACGCCCTGATTACTATGAAACAGGGGGAAGGCAGGCAGAAGCTTGAGGACGGCAGGGTGTTTTATTTATGGGAAAAAGAATACCTTTTCAGTATGTTCAAAAGGTCAGGCTTGATTTGTGTTGATTATTCTGTTCAAAGTTCACAGGTGAGGTTATCTGATACCTGGATGAGTTTTGTTCTGCAGAAGCAGGAAAACCATTTAGACATACCTTGAACCATGAGTACTAGCTATGCCTATCCCTGATTTCCAGACCATCATGCTCCCCCTTCTCAGGCACATCTCCGACGGTAAAAAATATTCCAACCGTGAGATCACGGAATCCTTGGCCGGGCATTTTCGGCTTGCTCCGGAAGAACGTAATACTCTTCTACCCAGCGGCCGCCAGAAGGTGTTTGACAATCGGGTGGCCTGGGCCAAGGCGCATTTGAAAATGGCCGGGCTTCTGCTCACCCCGACCCGGGGTTTTTCCGTAATAACCGAAAAAGGGCTTGATGTACTGAAAAAGGATCCGGAACGTATTAATCTGAAATTTCTCAGGCAATTTCCAGAGTACCAGGAGAAGGTGGACCAGGGAAGAAAAAAGCCTGACAAGGAAAAAGATATAACCGAGGCTGAACAGACACCCCAGGAAGTGCTGGAAGAAGCCTGTCAAAGCATAAGGCAGGAACTTTCCGCAGAGCTGCTGGCCCAGATAAAAGCCGGCTCACCTGCCTTTTTCGAACAGCTGGTCATCGATCTTCTGGTCAGAATGGGCTACGGAGGAACTCTCCAGGATGCAGGGCAGTCCCTGGGTCGGGCCGGGGATGAGGGTCTGGACGGTATTATCAAGGAGGACCGGCTGGGCCTGGATTTGATCTATGTGCAGGCCAAGAAATGGGAAAACACGGTTTCCCGTCCCGAAATTCAGAAGTTCGCCGGTGCGCTTCAGGGCAGGCGGGCCAGAAAGGGAGTGTTTATCACCACCTCGAGCTTCAGCCAGGGGGCCAGGGATTACGCGGCCAGTATAGACAGCAGGATCGTACTCATCGACGGCCTGGAAATGGCAGAACTGATGATCGACTATGGAGTGGGCGTGACCAGCACGAGCGTTTATGAAGTAAAGCGTATGGACTACGATTATTTTGAAAATGGATAAAGAAGAAGTCAAAAAGCTTATCACCGGTCTGAATGTCTGGAAGCGCGGCGACCAGAGAGCGCCTCATAAGCCACTGCTTCTTCTATACGCTCTGGGCAGGTGTCTGCGCGATGAAAACAGGCTCATACCCTACGAGAATGTTGACAAAGAGCTCAGAAAACTCCTGCTTGAATTCGGACCTCCAAGAAAAAGTTACCATCCTGAATACCCTTTCTGGAGACTGCAAAGCGACGGCATCTGGGAGGTTCCGGGTGCGGAAAGTTTTGAGAAGCGTAAATCCAGTACAGATATACCCAGATCAATACTCCTGAAAAATAAGGTTCAGGGAGGCTTCAGGGAAGAGGTTCATCAGCTGTTTACACGGGACAGGAAGTTTCTCGCTGAGATAGCCGGACAGATATTGAATGCTAATTTTCCAGCCTCCATCCATGAAGATATCCTGCAGGCCGTTGGTATCGATCTTGAGGACACAGCTCGAAGATCCACTGCCAGAGACCCCTCTTTCAGGTACAGAATTCTCCAGGCCTATGAATTCCAGTGCGCGGTATGCGGATTCAATGTCAGGATAGGAGATTCCCTGGTGGCCCTGGAAGCCGCCCACATCAAGTGGTATCAGGCAGGCGGACCTGACATGGAAAATAACGGCATTGCCCTGTGCTCCCTGCACCACAGACTGTTTGACAGGGGCGCCTTTACAATCTCTGAGAATATGAAGCTGAAGGTTTCGGAGATCGCTCACGGAACCACGGGATTCAGAGAATGGCTTCTGGCCTTTCACGACAGGGAAATCCGTCCACCGCAAAGGCAGAGCTACTTGCCGGGAAAGGACTTTGTTCAATGGCATGTAAGGGAGGTTTTCAAGGGGTATGCCAGGGAACTATAAGCGCTATTTTCAGGGTACCGGCTTTCTGAGTTTCGGAGTCCGCACGGGACAGAAAAAAACCCAGGCCCCATCATGACCCTGGATCGCAGGC
>PWTE01000087.1 GCA_003563915.1 Nitriliruptoraceae bacterium | reverse complement strand
TGAACTAACTCGGACATAGTGCATACCTCCTTTTTTAAAAAAGACAGGCCCGGATACGGCCTGTCTTTTAGTTGAACTTCATCAGGTGCTGTGATGAGAAGGATATATAGCTTCCCAAAATTCGCTTTTAAAGCTTCGGGCGGGGATATAAACCGGCCCGCTCGACGATTTCAGGAACAATCTCTTCCCAGGCGATGGCCATGATATGCACGCCGGCCACGCCTTCGATCTGCTTCAGGCGTTCGATAGTTTCAATACAGATGTTAAGGCCTTCAGCTTTCTTGTCTTCAGACGCTTTAAGCCTGTCTACCAGTTCATCGGGGATGGTGATCCCTGATACGTTGTTCTTCATGTACCTGGCAGCGCCGAGCGACTTCATCGGGGTTACGCCGCCTAAGATAGCCACTTTCTTGTGCAGGCCGCGGTCGCGAACCAACTCCATCCACTTTTCGAAACGATCGAGATCGAAGATACACTGGGTCTGGATAAAGCTGGCCCCGGCATTAATCTTCTTCTCGAGACGATCGACGCGGTATTCAAAGGGGTCGGCAAAGGGGTTCTCGACTGCGCCGAGGAAATATTCAATATCGCCCTCGACTTCGTCGCCGCCCATGAACTTTTTCTCGTCGCGCAGGTCTTTGAGGCCCTTGAGAAGCTGCATGGAGTCGATATCGTAAACACCCTTGGAGTTGCCTTCGTTACCGAACTTCTGGTGGTCACCGGCCAGGCAGAGAATGTTCTTGATGCCAAGCGCGTATGCGCCTAAAACATCGCTCTGGATGCAGATCCGGTTGCGGTCGCGCACTACGATCTGGATGATCGGCTCCAGGCCCATTTGGACCAGGGTGGCCCCGCAGGCGATGCTGGATGTGCGGACGATAGCGGTCTGGTTGTCTGTAATGTTGTAAGCGTCAACGTGATTGCGCATCGCATCGGCATGGTGCTTCATCACGGAGATATCGGCGCCCTTGGGCGGGCCGAGTTCACCGGTTACTACAAATTCTCCACTGTTAATTACTTTTTCTAAGTTACTCCCCGCTATCAATTTTCACATCCTCCCTTACTGTGGTTCTTGGGCCCCCATGATGTGAAGACGACCAGTCTTTGGGAGGCTTAATCTCTGCCATATCGCCGACCCGGCCAAACGCGGACAGGCGTTCATGGATGAGATGCCAGGCGCAGTCGACATCTTTGCTGATTTCGCATTTACCTTCTGCAGAACCGCCGCAGGGTCCGTTAAGGATACTCTTGGCGCAGCGGGTAATGGGGCAGATTCCCATGGTGAAGTCGAGGACGCAGTCGCCGCAGCCGAGGCAGCGCTCGGCCCAGACACCCTGCTGGGTAGGATAGCCCATGGAGGTAGTGTTCAGGCCCGGAACAACCCTCAGCGAAGAGACATGCTCAACCATGGTCTGCACGCCCACTCCGCAGGCAAGCGATACGATTACATCGTAACCCTTGAGCCTTTCCAGCTCCTCGTCAATAAATTCAAATTCGCATTGTCTTTCAAGAGAAAATACATCCACTTCGCCTTCTACATTCTCTTTGTTGCGGTGCATGCGGAGCAGGGTAGCAGTTTCTTCTGCTTCTTTCTGCCCGCCGGCCATACAGACCGCAACGCAGGTGTTGCAGCCTAGTACGCAGACTTTCTTGTACGGGGCTGCCATAGCCGCGATTTCTTCCAGCGGCTTGCGTTCACCGATAATCATCTAATTACCAACCTCCCTTTCATGAAGTCCATGTTGCTTTCTATATTGCCAAAAGTATTGGTCTAGCGATTCCGCTGAATAAAAACGTCTACATAAGAATCGCAGTAAATATCCATGTTCAGGATGATGCGCGCTGTAGCTATCGCTTCCATCAGTTCGTCATCGTTAGCGTCGACAATACCGGCGTCGAGGCCGTTAGCCATAGCCATAACAGCGAAGGTGCGGTTGATAAGCTCGCGGTTCTTGGTGCCCTGGGAAACGTTGCTCAAGCCCACTACCGTTTTCGGGGAGGGGTCGGAGATAACTTTAATTTCGCGCAGGGTGCGCATTACTTCGGGACCGTGATCCTGGGCAACGTTACAGGGAAGGACGAGGGGATCGATATAGAGCATATCAGGGGAGATCCCGAAGGCATCGGCGGTGGCGACCAGTTCGGCTGCCAGGGCTACCCTTGTATCGGCATCCTTGGGGATACCTTCTTCGTTCATAGCCAGGCCGATTACTTCTGCATTGTGTTCAGCAGCCATGGTGAAGACGCGTTCCATCTTGGCCATTTCGGCCGGAACAGAGTTAATCATCGCCGGCTGCTTGCAGACCTTAAGTCCGGCTTCGATAGCATCGTACTTGGTAGAGTCGAGGCAAAGCGGCAGGTCGCTTACTTCCTGGGTTACTTCAACCAGCCATTTCATTGCTTCGACAGGCTCGGCGGAGCTGGGGCCAACGTTGATGTCGAGATAATGGGCGCCATTGTGTTCCTGTTTGCGAGCCCATTCCTGGACCGCCTTGGGGTCGCGATCGCGGATCGCCTGGGCGATATCTTTGAACATGCCATTAATGCGTTCGCCGATAATAATCATCTGAGTGCCTCCTTAATAAAAATACGGAAAAATAATATAGCTCCTCTTGCGGCGCTCAGTCTGATGGAGCCCCGCAAGAGGGCTTTTAAGCGTTTTTAGTAGCTGTTATCCTTCATCAGGTCGTCAATGTTGCCCTTGATTATCTTCAGGGCTTCGGGATGACGCATGACAAGGATGTTTATGCCGGACTGCAGGTAAGCCATGGCGGTAGTTGCTTCCCAGAGGATACCGCGTTCTTCCTGCTCGCCCCAGCCGGGTTCATCCTCGGTGGGCAGGCCGGCTTCTTT
>PWTE01000128.1 GCA_003563915.1 Nitriliruptoraceae bacterium | reverse complement strand
GCCGCAGCTGCTGCCGACGATGACGCGGCAAGCGCGTCAGCTGACCCCGGAGAGCGATCATGTCGGCTGCACCCTCCGACGGTCCGACGTGGTCGACCCTCAAGCCTATCGGTAGGGCCTCAACCGGAGCGCAACGGGTGCCGGCCCGCTCTCCTAGGCTCGCCCGCGGCGCCGCACGACGTGGAGCGAGCGATGGACCTGTCCGAACCGGTAGCGAGCACCGTGCCGCGCACGTGGGGCATCGTGCTCGCTGCAGGAGGCGGGAGCCGCTTCGGCGGTCCCAAGCAGTTCAGCTCGGCGGGTGGTCGTCGCCTCGTCGACCTGGCGCTCGCGACCGCGACCGCGGTCTGCGATGCGACCGCGCTGGTCGTCCCCTCCGGCTGCGCGTGGGACGGAGCCGAGGTCGATGTCGTGGTCGCCGGTGGCGCCGACCGGGGTAGCTCCGTCCGACGTGGCCTCGCGGCGATCCCGGACGAGGACGGCATCGTGCTCGTCCACCAGGCCGCCAACCCGCTCGCCTCAGTCGCGTTGTGTCGAACCCTGCTCGGTGCCGTGCGCGCCGGGGCCGACGCGGCCGCTCCGGGATTGCGGCCTGCCGACCTCGTGCGGCGAACGGAGGGCACCCGATTCGGCGAGGTCGTCGGCCGCGACGACCTGGTGATGGTCCAGACCCCGGCCGCGTTCCGCCTTCGGGTCCTCCGCACGGCGCACGCGAGCAGCCCCGTTGCGGTGGAGGACACGGCCCTGGTGTCCGCCATCGGCCGTGAGGTCGTGATCGTGCCGGGCGACCCCCGCAACGTGCACGTAGCCACACCCGAGGACCTTGCGATCGTGACGGCTCTCCTCGCCGACGGCGGCGGGTAGCATCCACCCGTCCCCGAGGGGACCACGACGTCACGCATGACCAACGCGAAAGGTGCAGCATTGGCTGAGGTTCCGGTCCGGGGTGCCCTCCCCGATGTCGCCGTCCAGGACCTGGCCCGGCTCACCGAGCGGCTCGACCACGCGTTCAGCGGTATGGCCGGCAGCGACCTGCTGATCACCGGTGGTGCCGGCTTCCTCGGCTACTACCTCGTCTTGGCGCCGCTCGCGTGGAACCGCGCCAACCCGTCGCAGGAGCCGATCCGGGTCACCGTCCACGACAACTTCCTCCGCGGCGTGCCACGGTGGCTGTCAGACCTTGACGACGGGGCCCTGCGGCTGGTCGAACGCGACGTCCTCGCACCGCTGCCGGCCGACGAGCCGCGCTTCGACCACATCATCCACGCCGCCTCGATCGCCTCGCCGATCTACTACCGCAAGCACCCGATCGAGACGATGGACGCGAACGTCGAGGGGCTGCGGCTCCTGCTGGACCACGCAGCCGAACGGGCCGATACCGACACCCCGGTCCGTGGCCTGCTCTTCTTCTCGACCAGCGAGATCTACGGTGATCCGGACACCGCGAACATCCCGACGCCCGAGACCTATCACGGCAACGTCTCGTGCACCGGACCGCGGGCCTGCTACGACGAGTCCAAGCGCTACGGCGAGACCCTGTGCGTGAACTTCGCGCGCCAGAGTGGCGTGCCGGTCACGATCGCCCGGCCCTTCAATAACTACGGTCCGGGCTTGCGGATCGACGACCGTCGCGTGCTGCCCGACTTCGCCCGTGACGTGCTAGCCGGTCGCGACATCGTGATGCTCTCCGACGGATCCGCGACCCGCACCTTCTGCTACGTGATGGACGCCGTCGACGGCTACTACCGCATCCTCACCGCGGGTCGTCCCGGCGAGTCGTACAACATCGGCACTGACCGGCCCGAGATCTCCATGCAGGAGCTCGCCGAGCACGTGACCGCGATCGGTAGCCGGCTGACCGGCTACGCCGGGTCCGTCGTGGTCGGCACCTCCGACGACCCCGAGTACCTGACCGACAACCCGAACCGCCGCTGCCCCGTGATCGACAAGGCCCGCACGGAGCTCGACTACACCCCCGAGGTCGAGCTCGACGACGGCCTGGAACGGGCACTGCGCTGGTATCTCGCCGAGCAGGGGGCGTCCTCGTGAAGGTGTCGATCGTCGGGACCGGGTACGTCGGGCTCGTCTCCGGCGTTTGTCTCGCCCACGTCGGTCACGACGTGACCTGCGTGGACCTGGACGAGGACAAAGTGGCGGCCATCAACGGCGGTACCTCACCGATCCACGAGGAGGGCCTCGACGAGCTCCTCCACGGCGTCGTGGGCGACCGCTTCCGGGTGACGACCGACCTCGCTGACGCTGTGGCGGCCACGGAGGTCACGATCCTCGCGGTCGGCACCCCGTTCGGCGAGGATCGCATCGACCTAGGGCAGATCATCGCGGCGGCCGAGCAGATCGGCCGCGCCCTCGCCGACCTCGACCGCTACCACGTCGTGGTGGTCAAGAGCACGGTCGTACCGGGCACGACCGAGGACGTGGTCGGGCCGGCTCTCGAGCGGGCCTCGGGGCGCCGGATCGGCACCGACATCGGCCTCGCCATGAACCCCGAGGTCCTGCGCGAAGGGGTTGCGGTCGAGGACTTCCTGGAGCCCGACCGGATCGTTCTCGGCGGGGTCGACGAGCGCACCCTCGACGTCCTGAGCGGGTTGTACGCGGTGTTCGACGACACTCCGATCCTGCGGGTCGACCCGCGCACGGCGGAGATGGTCAAGTACACCTCGAACGCGCTGCTGGCGACGCTCATCTCGTTCTCGAACGAGATCGGCAACCTGTGCGCGGAGCTCGGCACCGACGTCACCGAGGTGCTCGACGGCGTGCACCTCGACCGGCGCCTCTCCCCTGTCGTCGACGGGCACCGCGTCTCCCCCGGGATCCTGGTCTACCTCGGCGCGGGCT
>PWTE01000136.1 GCA_003563915.1 Nitriliruptoraceae bacterium | reverse complement strand
TCGTGTACTCGGCCCGGAACCGCTCAGCTGCGGTGCGCATCCCGATCTCGGGCGACTCGCCGAAGGCCAAGCGGATCGAGTTCCGCGTCCCCGACCCGTCCTGCAACCCCTACCTCGCCTTCTCCGCGATGCTGATGGCCGGGCTGGACGGTATCCGCAACCGCATCGAGCCACCGGACCCGGTCGACAAGGACATCTACGACCTCCCGCCCGAGGAACTCAAGGGCCTCCCGTCCGTCCCTCGGAGCCTCGAAGAGGCGCTCTACGGGCTCGAGGAGGACCACGACTTCCTGCTCGAGGGCGGCGTCTTCACCGAGGACCTGCTGGAGAAGTGGATCGAGTACAAGATGGACGAGGAGGTCGCCCAGGTTGGCCTGCGCCCCCACCCCGTCGAGTTCCAGCTCTACTACGACATCTAAGGGCGCTCGATCCACGAGCGACATCTAAGGGCGCTCGATCCACGAGCGACATCTGAGGGCGCTCGATCCACGACAGCTCAGCGATCGTGGAACGACCCGACGTGCTCAGCGTCGTTCTGTTACACGATCAGCGACGCACGCGGATGATGAACAGCAGCACGACCGCGAGGCGCACGACGAGCGACCAAGCAGGTAGAGCGACGCCATCGCAGCCGCACTGACCGTAGCGATCAGCCGTCAGCGGACCGTCGGCACGGACCGCCCGGCCCTCAGCTGTCGGACGTCGAGGTGTCCCGTGTGGCCCACCGTGCGTAGCCGAGCCCGACGCCCGCGACGAACGCTGCCAGGCCGGGAAGCGGACCGGACAGGAGCTCCAGGCCGAGCACCGCGTCGAGGGAGTAGGCACCGGGACCCGTGATGGCGACCGCGGTCGGGATGACGATCAGGTACCCGTTCAGTTCCCAGCCGTTGCCTGCGGACCAGAACCCCTTCGAGGCGTTGTTGACCAGCGCAGCCGTGGTCATCGTGCCGATCATCGCTGCGGCCGCGAAGGGGGTCAGCAAGCCGGTCGCCAGACCGAGGCCGCCGACGACCTCACTGCCGCCCGCCATCACCGCGGCCAACCGGCCGTCACCGAACCCGAGTGACGCGAACCACTTGGACGTGCCGTCGAGACCGCCCCCACCGAACCAGCCGAACAGCTTCTGGAACCCGTGGAGGCTGAAGGTCACCCCGACCAGCACACGCAACACCAGAAGGCCGAGATCGAGATCCGGTCCGAAGGCTTCCATCACGCACGCTCCTCGCGCTGCCAGTGCTCCCTCACAGGGAACACGCTAGCCACCGAGACTTCGTCCACGATGTGGTGTGCCTCCTGGAGATCGGCCGCGTCACCGTGACTGCGGACCACCGCCACCGTGTACATCCCGGCGGCGACGGCCGCCCGTACACCTACGGGTGTGTCTTCGACCGCAGCGCACCGCACGGGGTCGACGCCCAGGTCCCGAGCCGCGGCGAGGTAGGGCTCCGGGTGCGGCTTGTGGGCGGTGACGTCGTCCGCTCCGACGATCGCTCCGACCAGGCCGGTCAGCTCCGCGCGCTCCAGGACCCGTTCGACATGACGGTGCGTGGACGACGATGCCACCGCGACCGGTACGCCAGCGGTGGCGAGCTCACGGATCGTCGTCGCCGCGTCCTCGTGGACGACCAACCCCTGCTCGAACAGCTCGATGAACCGCGCGCGCAAGCGCGTCCGGAAGGCTTGCCGATCGTCGAGTCCTGCGCGTGGAGCGAAGTAGGCCCAGTTCTGCGCGAACGGGTGACCGACGACCTGACGGAAGTCATCCTGCGTCGCCTGGTAGCCGTGGGTCGCCAGGGTCTCGGTCCAGGCCTGGTCCGAGATCGACTCCGTGTCCGCGATGGTGCCGTCGCAGTCGAACACCACCGCATCCGGGCGACGTCCTGCCACCGGGACCCCGACCTCCGGCCTCATACCGGTGGCTGCGGGTCGTACTGGATGCCACGGCGGACCGCCCGCGCCGTATCGGCTGACGCCAACCGCGCAACGAGGTGGAGGGCCGCATCGATGCCCGCGGACACACCGGCAGCCGTGATGATGTCCCCGTCGTCGACGAACCGCTCGTCGGGCTGCACCGACACCTCACGACCCAGCTCGCCGAGCAACTCCACCGCACGCCAGTGGGTCGTGGCAGGGCGTCCATCCAGTAGGCCAGCGTCGGCGAGCACCAGCGACCCCGTGCACACGCTCACGAGCAGGACCCCGCGGTCGTGGAGGTCCCGCAACCGCGTACGGATCGCTTCATCACCGAGGTGACGACGGGTACCACGACCTCCCGGGTAGACCAGCACGTCCACCTCACCGAGATCGTCCCACGTCCGGTCCGGGAGCACCCGCAGTCCCTTCGCGCAGCGGACCGGGTCCGGACCGTCCGCAACGGTCACGACCTCGATGTCGTCGTCGGACGCCTCCGCCCAGTACGCAAGCACCTCCCAGGGACCAGCCCAGTCGAGTTCCTCGGCGCCGTCGAACAGGTGGATCGCGATCCTCACCCCGCCTGCTCCTCGTCGTCCTCACGTACCCGGTCGCGTTCGCGCTCAGCCCGCTCCACCCAGCGGGAGAGATCGAGCACCGCCTTGGCGAAGGTCTCCGGCGCCTCCTCGTGGACGAAGTGTCCGACCCCGGGGATCCCGATGAGCGTTGCCTCGAGGTCTCGAGCAACCTGGCTGGCGAGGTGGAACGGGGTGGCCGGGTCCTCCTCGCCCCAGACGACCGCGGTCGGGACCCTGAGCCGGTGGGGCCCCTCGGGAGCGCGAAGGAAGGAAGCGCGTCGGCGGATCCGCCGGACGGCCAGGTCCACCAGCGCCTGTCGGGACAGGGTGCGGTAGTACGACAACCAGGCGCTCGGTGCCGCACGCACCGCGGCGACGTACCGCTCCATCGCGTCATCGGTGAAGGGATCGTCCACGACGGCGGAGTAGCGGATCGCTCCTCGTGTCAGCGGGCCCCCCGCGACCCGGAACGCGACCTGAGGGAGCACGGGCAGGTTCAGCAGGGGGATGTGCCAGGCGGCCGTCAGGTCGATCTGACGGAACGGGGACGACGCGACGGTGAGCGCTCGGACGCGGCCCGGGTGGCGGAAGGCCGTGGCCAGGGCGACGGCTCCCCCCCAATCGTGGCCGACCACGATCGCCCGTCGCGCGTGCAGGTTGCGGATCAGTTGGGCGATCTCGTCGGCCAGGGTCTCCGGGTCGTAGCCCTTCTTCGGCGCATCCGACCGGCCGAACCCCTTCAGGTCGGGGCAGGCCACGCGGTACCCGGCCTCGACGAGCTGCGGCGCGACCAGCCGCCACGCAGAGCCGTCCTGAGGCCAGCCGTGCAGGAGCAGGATCAGATCGTCGGCCGGCTCCTCACCCTCACCGAGATCGAACGACGGGGACCCCAGTGCCCGCACGAAGAACCGGGTCTGACCACCCGCTACGTAGCCTTCACGCCACACGTCTGACCTCCGGTCGCCAGCAGCGTACGTGGTCTCGTCCGGGGTCTCGCCACCGTGCCGACCCGGACCGCTAGGTTCCCTGGCCGTCTCGCCCGCGAGACCTCCACGCCGCCGATGTCCACCGAGGAGTGCTCCCCTGCCGCCCCCTGTGCCGCCGCGCCATCCGGTCTTCGACGTGGCCGACCGCTACGTCGAGAGACTGGCCGCGATCGCCCCCATCGAGGCGACCTTCGCCGGGATCGACGGATACGACGACCGGTGGGGCGACCTCTCGGTCCAGGGCCTCGAAGCCCACGCCGAGCTCGTGACGAGCGTCCGCTCCGAACTCGACCAGCTCCCACCAGGCCAGCACGAGGACGACCAGCTCGCGGTCCGTGCCCTCGCCGACCATCTCGACCCTCAGATCGAGGAGCACGAGCACGGCGATCCGTTGCGTGATCTGGCCCACCTCGGGTCGACGATCCCGTCGATCCCCGAGATCCTCAACCTCCACGACCCCACGACCGACGAGGGCCGCGCTGCGCTGATCGGTCGTCTGAGCACACTTCCCGCCGCGTTGGCCGACTGGCGGCGGCGGATGCAGGTCGCCGTCGAGCGAGACGTCCTGGTGGCGTCCCGACAGGTCGAGAGCGTCGTCGGCCAACTGCGGGACGCGGTGGCCCCTGGTGGAGGCATCACCGCCGCCATGGATCGGCTCACCGCAGCCGCTCCGGAACTCACCGACGTGGTCGATCGGTGGCGGTCAGCGTCGGGCGACGCCGCGGAAGCGACGGCGAGGTGGCTCGAGCAGACCTACCTCCCCCGGGCGCCGGAACGCGATGCCGTCGGCCCGGAGCGCTACCAACGTGCCCTCCATGGGCTGCTCGGCACCGACCTGGATCTCGAGGAGACCTCCGCCTGGGCCTGGGAGGAGCTGAGGGTCCTCCTCGAGCGGGCGACAACGGTCGCCGCGTCCATCGACGACACCTCGGGCCTGCGGGCCGTCCTCGACCTGTTGCGCCACGACCCGCGGTACGCCGTCGAGGATCCGCACCGTTTCCGCGACCTGATGCAGGAGCGACAGACCGCTGCCCTGGAGCAGCTCGAGGGAACCCACTTCGACGTCCCCGGAACGATCCGCCAGGTGGACGTCAGGTTGGCACCACCTGGCGGCGCGCTCGGCGCCTACTACATCGGACCGAGCGAGGACCTCTCACGCCCCGGTTCGATCTGGTGGTCGCTCGGTGACGCCGAGAGGGTCCCCCTGTTCGAGGAGATCACCACCGCCTACCACGAGGGCTTCCCCGGCCACCACCTCCAGGTCGGACTCCAGGTCACGTTCGGGGACCGGCTCACACGCGCCCACCGCCTGCTGATCTGGAACCCCGGATACGGTGAGGGCTGGGCCCTCTACGCCGAGACGCTGATGGACGAGCTCGGTGAGCTGGAGCAGCCGGCCTACGAACTCGGTTACCTCACCTCGTCGATCCTGCGCCTGCTCCGGGTCGTCATCGACATCGGTCTCCACCTGGAACACGATCTCCCCCGCGACCTCGACCTCCCGGGTGGGAGCACGCTCGAAGCGGGGTCACCGTGGACCTTCGACCGGGCGGTCGCCGCACTCACCGACATCGCCGCTCTCGCCGACGACTACGCGGTCAGCGAGGTGACCCGCTACCTCGGCTGGCCGGGCCAGGCGATCAGCTACGCCGTCGGGCAACGCGAGATCCTGCGGTTGCGGGAGGCGCGCCGTCAGCGGGATGGCCGGCGCTTCGACCTGCGCACGTTCCACGCGGACGTGCTGGGCTCCGGACCGGTCGGGCTGGACCACCTCGGCGAACGGGTACGGGGGACACCGTGAGCCGAGGCGTCCGTGCGACGCCGGGCGGCGCTACCAGGTTCCGTGGGAGACGTCGGGTTCGACACCGTAGAACACCCGGTTGCAGACCTGACGGACGTGGCGGGCATGGCGACGTCGGTCCTCCTCGAGCTCCTGCCACCCCCCGCGGCCGTAGCCCATCGAACGAGCCAGCTTCTCGAGCTGATCGCGTGGCTGCGGGAGCACGTCGACGTCGCGGTGACGCAGCAGGTAGAGCCGGTTGCGGACCTCCCAGATGAAGCGGTAGCCGTCGCGCAGCCAGCTCGCGTCACGGTGGGAGATCCGCCCCTCGTCCTGGAGGAGGTCCAGTGCCTCCATCGTCGACGTGGAACGGATCACCTCCTGGGACGCGCCGTGGAGCTGCTGGAGCAGCTGCACGGTCCACTCGACGTCGGAGAGCCCTCCCGGACCGAGCTTCAGGTGGCGTTCGGGTTCGACCCGTCTGGGGATGCGCTCCTTCTCGAGTCGGGCCTTCATCCGCCGCATCGGCGCCACGGCGGCCTCGGGCTCCTCACGCGGATACGCGAACCCCTGCGAGGCCGCGACCAGCTTCGCACCGAGGTCGCGATCTCCCGCGACGTGGCGGGCACGCAACAGGGCCTGGTGCTCCCACGGTTCGGCCCAGCGCTCCCAGTAGGTGCGGTAGGACGCCAAGGTGCGTGACAGGGGGCCGTTGCGCCCCTCCGGACGCAGGTCGGCATCCACCTCGAACGCGGTGCCTTCCGCCGTGATCGCCGACAGGGAGCGCATCACGTTGCCGATGATGTCCAGCGCGAGCTTGGTCGCTGCTGCCTGATCCTCGACCTCATCGGCAACCTCGTGCACGAAGAGCACGTCGAGGTCGCTCACGTAGTGCAGTTCGCGACCGCCGAGCTTGCCCATACCGACGATCGCGATGCTGACCGGCAGCTCGTCGGGGCTCGCCAGACCTCGACGGCGGGCCTGTCTGCGCAGCTCGGCGAGGAGGGCTGCCACCAGACACGCCTCGGCCAGAGCCGTGAGCTCCATGCCCACCCCGCTGACCCCGGTGGCCCCGGACAGGTCGCGGAGCACGATGCGCAGGAGCTCCAGGCGCTTGAACCGACGGACGGCCGCGTTGGCGTCCTGCCAGTGCAACCGCGCGACCGCCATGCGCGCGAGCTCGTCACGTGTGCGCGGCTGGTCGCGGAGCGCGGCATCCCGCAGCCACTCGATGCCCTGGGGCTGGTCGCGGAGCAGCTCGCCAGCGACGGGGCTGGTGCCGAGCACCTTGGCGAGCAGCTCCGAGGCAGGCGGATGGTCCCGCAGGTAGGACAGCAGCTCGCCACGCTCGCCCTGGCCCTCGACGAGGTCCCGGAACGACGCGAGCCCACGGTCCGGGTCCGGGGTGTCCTGCAACACCTCGAGCACGGCCGGGAGCACGGCCCGGACCGTGCGCGCCCGGCGGGACAACCCCGAGGTCATCCGGTGCAGGTCGCGGAGCGCGGCATCGCCGTCGACGAACCCCAGGGCCTCCAGGCGTTCGCGGGCCGCCGCCTGCCCCATCGCGGTGACCTCGCCCGGGACGCTGACCCCGGTGGTCGTCGGCGACACGGCGGCGTAGGCCTCCAACAGCGGCCGGTAGAAGAGCTTGGCGTGGAGCTCACGGACCTGGCCCTGCACCTGGGCGAGTTCCCGGAGGAACGCGGCACGAGCCGGGCGGTCCCCATCCGACCGGTAACCGAGCGATCGTGCCAGCCACTCCTGTTTGGCCTCGTCCTTCGGGATCGTGTGGGTCCGCCGTTCGTGCGCGAGCTGCAGACGGTGCTCGATCATCCGTAGCTGGCGGTAGGCGGCCGCGAAGGGGGTCGCGTCCTCGTCGTCGACGTACCCGTTGGCGACGAGGGCCGCCAGGGTCGGCAGGGGGCCGGTCAACCGCAGCGAGGTGTCCCCGCGGCCGTGGACCAGCTGCAACAGCTGGACCGCGAACTCGATGTCACGGATGCCTCCCGGTCCCAGCTTGATCTGCCGGTCCCCGTGTCGCAGCACCTCGGGTTTGGACTCGATCCTGGACTTCATCTCGCGGATCTCGGCGACCACGTCCGGATCGAGCGCGGCCGGCCAGACGAAGGGTTCGGCAGCACGGTTCCACGCTTCGCCGACCGCCGCGTCGCCGGCGACCGGGCGAGCCTTCAGCAACGCCTGGAACTCCCACGTCTTCGCCCACCGTTCCCAGTAGGCCACGTAGGACGCGACCGTTCGCGACAGCGCTCCCGAGCGCCCTTCGGGTCGGAGTGTCGGATCGACCTCGTAGGCGCGCCCCATCGTCGTCGATGCGTTGAGCAGCTCGAGCAAGGCGGTGATGACGCGGGTGGCCTCCCGGCTCGCATCCTCGTCACTGGCGCCATCCACCGGTTCGTGGACGAACACGACGTCCACATCGGACACGTAGTTGAGCTCCTGACCTCCCAACTTGCCCATGCCGATGACCGCGATCCTCGCCGCAGGATCACCGTCGGTCACCTCGTCGTGGATCGCCTGCAAGGTCCCGCGCAGCACCCCTTGCGCGAGGCCGGCGAGCTCGTTGCCGACCTCCTCCACGTCGGCGGCGCCCGTCAGGTCGCGGGCCGCGATGTCCGCGGTCGTCGCCCGACGGATCGCGGCGATGCCAGCCGCGCAGGTGGAAGGGTCACCGCCGCTACGCACGGCCTGGGCCACCCGGCGAGCGATCAGGTCGACCTCGACACGATCGTCGGTCCGCACCGCGGCGACCGCGTCGGGGTGACGCGCAAGCAGGTCGCCCAGCGGTCGCGATGCACCCGCGACCGCGACCAGGCGGGCCAACCACTCCGGCTCCTCGGCGACCCGGCCGAGTACCGCCGGGTGCTCGCGAGCGAGCGCGGTCACACAGGTCACGGCGTCCTGCGGGTCCGCGGCTTCGGACAGCAGCGGGAGCAGACCGAAACGGACCTCCTCGCCGTCGTCACCGAGCAGTCCGGCCTTGTCGAGCTCCTCGACGGCACGTGCGGGATCGAGCCCGGCCGCGGCCAGACGTGCCTGCAACGAGACCCGACGAGACGACATCGCGGGCCCTACAGCAACGGCAGGAAGCGTTCGACCTCGAACGTCGTCACGTGCGCCGAGTACTCGTCCCACTCCCGCCGCTTGTTGGCGAGGAAGAACGAGAACAGGTGCTCGCCCAGGGTCTCGGCGACCAGCTCGGAGGACTCCATCAGCTGTAGCGCCTCACCGAGGCTGCCCGGAAGCCGTTCGATCCCCGCGGCGGCCCTTTCCGCCGGCGTGAGCTCGAAGGCGTTGTCCTCCGACTCATCGGGCAGCTCGTAGCCCTCCTCGATGCCCTTGAGTCCAGCTGCCAGGATGAGGGAGAAGGCGAGGTAGGGGTTGCAAGCGGGGTCGGGCGCCCGGTACTCGATCCGGGTCGAGGTCCCCTTGCGCGGCTTGTACATCGGCACCCGCACCAGCGCGCTGCGGTTCGAGCGACCCCACGTGACGAAGACCGGAGCTTCGCCGGAGGGAAGGGGCCCGTGCAGGCGCGCGGTCAGACGCTTGTAGGAGTTGACCCACTGGTTGGTCACCGCCGAGATCTCCCGCGCGTGGCGGAGCATCCCCGCGGTGAAGGCGCGCGCCGTCGGCGACAGGCGGTACTCGTCCGACGGGTCGTGGAACGCGTTGTTGTCCCCCTCGAACAACGAGAGGTGCAGGTGCATCGCGTTGCCCCACTCCCCCTCGATCGGTTTGGGCATGAACGAGGCGTAGATCCCTCGCTGGAGCGCGGTCTCCTTCACGACCAGGCGGAAGGTCATGATGTTGTCGGCCATCGTGAGCGCATCCGCGAACCGCAGGTCGATCTCGTGCTGCGAAGGGGCGACCTCGTGGTGGGAGAACTCGACCGAGATGCCCATCCGCTCGAGCATGTTGATCGCCTGGCGTCGGAAGTCCTGCTGGACATCCAACGGGGTCATGTCGAAGTACGACCCGTTGTCCAGCGGCTTGGGGTTGTCGGCCCCTTCGAAGAGGAAGAACTCCATCTCCGGGTGGACGTAGAAGGTGAACCCCATCTCCGCCGCACGCGCCAGGGTGCGCTTCAACACCTGACGAGGGTCGGCGGCGAACGGCTGCCCGTCTGGCGTGAGGATGTCGCAGAACATCCGGGCGACACCCTGGGATTCGGGACGCCACGGCAGCACCTGGAACGTCGAGGCATCCGGCACCACCAGCATGTCGGCTTCCTGTACCCGCGCGAAGCCATCGATCGACGAGCCGTCGAACCCGATGCCTTCGCTGAAGGCGTTCTCCAGTTCGGCGGCCGTGATCGCGACGCTCTTCAGGAACCCCAGCACGTCGGTGAACCACAACCGGATGAACCGCACGTCGCGTTCCTCGACGGTGCGGAGGACGTACTCCTGTTGCTTGTCCACGTGGCGCTCCTCGGGTCGCGCCGCCTGCGCGGCCGCTGACGGCCATCGTAGTGAGGCGTGCGGTGCGCGCGGTCGCGACGACGGTGGGACCGGCGCCGCCCCCGGCGCCGGTCCCCCGTCGTCCCCGGTCGGCCGCCGTACCACGGGTGAGCCGACCCTGCTGCCCTAGCTCTGGCTGTAGCTGCTACCCGAGGGGAGCTCCGGGTAGCCGGCTACACCGTGCTCGTGGACGTCGAGACCCTCGAACTCCTCCTCCTCGGACACCCGCAGCTGGCCGACACCCTTGAGGATCCCGAACAGGATCGCGGAGCTCACGGCGACCCATGCAGCGACCCCGAGGATCCCGATCACCTGCGCGATCAGCAGTTCGCCGCCACCGCCGAAGAACAGGCCGCCGTCGGTCGCAGCGAGACCGACCCACAGGGTGCCGAGGATCCCGCAGGTGCCGTGCACGCTGATCGCACCCACCGGGTCGTCGATCTTGATCGCGTCCAGCAGCGACACCGACAGCGCGACGACGATCCCGGCGATCAGCCCGACCAGCAGGGCCATGAAGTTGTTGACCATGTCCGCGCCAGCCGTGATACCGACCAGCCCGGCCAGGATCCCGTTCGCCATCATGGCGACGTCCCACTTGCCGTTGCGAAGGCGGGTGTAGATGCCGGCCATCGTGCCACCGGCAGCGCCGGCCAACGCGGTGGTGACGATGACCTGACCGATGAGGACGCCGTCGAGTTCCAGCACCGAGCCGCCGTTGAACCCGAACCAGCCGAAGAACAGCAGCAGGGTTCCGAGCGCCGCCATCGGCATCGAGTGACCGGGGATCGCGCGGGCCTTGCCGGTCTTCGGGTCGAACTTGCCGATCCGGGGACCGAGGAACGCGGCCCCGACCAGAGCGGCTACGCCGCCGGTCATGTGGACGATGGTGGAGCCGGCGAAGTCCGCGAAGCCGAGCTGGTCGATCCAGCCACCACCCCAGGTCCAGGCGCCGACGATCGGGTAGATCAGGCCGGTCATGACCGCGGCGACGGCGACGTAGGCACCGAACTTCATCCGCTCGGCGACCGCACCCGAGACGATCGTCGCGGCGGTCGCCGCGAACATCGCCTGGAAGGCGAAGTCGATCTCCAGGGTCCCGTCGGGATCGTAGGTGTCCCCGAGCAGGAAGAAGTTGTCGGTTCCGAACAGGCTCGCGACCTGTTCCCCGTACATCAGCCCCCACCCGATCGCGTAGTACACGAGGATGCCGACCGAGATCGTCATCAGGTTCTTCCCGATGATGTTGGCCGCGTTCTTCGTGCGGGTCATGCCCGCTTCGAGCATGGCGAAGCCGGCGTGCATGATGAACACCAGCACGGTGGCGACCATCAGGTACAGCACGATGGTGGCCTGGGCCAGATCATCGATCGAGATGGAGTCCTGGGCGTACGCGGGACCGGCGGCCACGACCATCAGCGCGGACGTCACCACCCCCAACTTGAGCAGTCGCTTCACGACGATGCCTCCAAGGTCGGCTTGAGGTTGTGGCCCGGTCCCGGTCGACGCACGGCGCGCCTGGCCGGACCTGGCCGGTACGGTCGGGGACGCTACGGACGGGCGGTTTCCCCGCTGTTGATCCGACGTTTCGGCCATGTTTCGTCTCTCGGAGGCGCACGACGGTGGAGTTCCGGCTCGTTCTCGCCCAGGTCCCGGCCCGCGTCGGTGACGTCGACGGCAACGTCACGCTGGTCCTGGATGCCTGGCGTCAGGCCGCCGACCTCGGCGCAGACGTGGTCGTGTTCACCGAACTGACCGTCACCGGCTACCCCCCTGAGGACCTGCTCCTGAAACGCGAGTTCGTCGACGCGAACCTGCGTGCGGTCGATCGCCTGGCCGCCGAAGGACCCTCCGGCACCGCCGCGATCGTCGGCTACGTCGGCGCCGGCGAGGGCGACACCACCGATCGCGATCACTGGGACGTCGCGCTGGCGACCCGCAACCTGACCAACTCCGCCGCCGTCATCGCCGACGGCCAGATCGTCGCGACCTACGACAAGCTGCGGCTGCCGAACTACGGGGTCTTCGACGAGGCTCGCTACTTCACCCCGCGGAACGAACCCTGCGTCGTGTCGATCGCCGGGGTGCCGGTCGGGGTGACCGTGTGTGAGGACCTCTGGTCCGAGCAGGGCCCGGTCCAGGCCAGCGTCACCGCCGGAGCGCGCGTGATCGCGAACCTCAACGCCTCCCCGTACCACCGCGGCAAGCGTGCCGACCGCGAACGCTGGGTCCGCCACCACGCAACGCAGGGAGGGGTGTGGCTCGCCTACTGCAACGTCGTCGGCGGGCAGGACGAGGTCGTCTTCGACGGCGACTCGATGCTGGCCGGTCCCGACGGGACCATCGTGGCCCGCGGCGCGCAGTTCGCGGACGACCTGATCGTGCACGACCTCGAGGTGGAGCCCTACGACCCACCCGGGGTGCCGGCGATCATCGGCGGAGCCGGTCGCGACCGACCACCGTGCCCGGACCGCGCCTCGCTCGAGCTTCTCGACCCCGTCGGAGAGGTCTGGACCGCACTCGTGCGCGCGACCCGCGACTACTGCCACCGCAACGGCTTCGAGGATGCCGTCATCGGGTTGTCGGGTGGCATCGACAGCGCCGTCGTCGCGACGATCGCGGTCGATGCGCTCGGTGCGGACCACGTCACGACGGTCGCGATGCCGTCCCCCTACTCCTCGAAGCACTCGGTCGCCGACGCTGACTCCCTGGCGGCCAAGCTCGGCTGTCCTCACCTGCACCTGCCGATCGGAGGGCCTCTGGCCGCTGCCGGCGAGGTCCTCCAGGATCAGGTCGCGACCGGCTTCGAACGTGACCACCACGACGGTCGGGCGCCGGGCGTCGCCTACGAGAACCTGCAGTCACGTCTCCGCGGGCTGTACCTCATGGCGCTGTCCAACGAGCACGGACCGATCGTGCTCACCACGGGGAACAAGTCCGAGTACGCGGTCGGCTACGCCACGCTCTACGGCGACATGGCCGGTGGTTTCGCACCACTCAAGGACGTCCCGAAGCTGCTGGTCTACGACCTCGCGAGGTGGCGCAACCGGGACGGCGAGGTGATCCCCACCTCGACGATCGACAAGCCTCCGTCGGCCGAGCTGCGTCCCGGGCAGGTCGATCAGGACTCCCTGCCGAGCTACGAGGTGCTGGACGACATCGTCCAGGCCTACGTGGAACTCGACCTGGGCATCGAGGCGATCGTCGCGCGCGGCCACGACCGTGACGAGGTCCGCCGCATGCTCCAACTCATCGACCGCGCCGAGTACAAGCGTCGCCAGGCGGCCCCCGGTCCCAAGATCACCGAGCGTGCCTTCGGTCGCGACCGTCGGGTGCCGATCACGAACGGGTGGCGAGGCTGACGCCCAGCGCGGTGCGTGATCGGCCGCTGCGCAGCCTCCGCGCCAGCGGAGCTGTCGCCATCAGGGATCGTCGCGGCGGCCCTCGTCACCGACGATGTAGTCATCCAGGTCGACGACCTCGAGGAGGCTGTGGGCAGGGCAGGAACGCAGTACCGGGAGCGCCCGGCGGCGCGTGCGTTCGTCGCTGACCCGGACCCCGACCACGATGCCGCCCGGCACCCTCGGGGCGAAGGTCCGCTCCCACGAACCCGCCATCGTCGGGATCGTCAGCAGGGCGACCAGGATGCCGATGCCGGCGCCCAACCCCGCCCCACCGGCCGCGCCCGCAACGAGGACCTCCCGGGTGCCCTCGCTGGCGATCGCGAGCAGCAGGGCCCCGAACAGGGCACCCGGCGGGATCCCCCAGACGATCCCGCGGAGGACCCGACCTCCCAGGGCGAGTGAGCTGCCACGGTCGACCTGACGATCGCCGTACCTGCCTGCCGTGACCACCTCACCGGAGCCGAGCAGCTGGATCGCGCCACCATCGACGCCTGCGCGCGACAGCCGCTCGATCGTCCGTCGTGCACCACGGCCGTCACGGTGCACGGCGACGAGGTCTGACAACCCGGAGCGATGCCCCACCTCCCCACCTCCTGTCGTGACACGCGCCGCTCGGATGTGCACTCGGCATCCGGAGCCGGCACACTTGCCGGACCACCGTCCGTACAGCCGCTGGACCCTACGTGGGCCGGCAGGAAGGTCTCACGGTGTCATCCGACGATGCCAAGGATGCCTCGACCTCACGGAGCCGTCAGCACTCGATCCGTGACCTCGCGGCGATGAAGGAGCAGGGCGAGCGCTTCGCCATGCTCACCGCCTACGACCACCCGACCGCCGCGGTGCTCGATGCGGCGGGGATCCCCGTGATCCTCGTCGGGGACTCGGTCGGCGACAACGTGCTCGGCTACGACTCGACCGTGCCCGTCACGGTCGAGGAGATGATCCACCACAGCCGGGCGGTCAAGCGAGGAGCACCCCACGCGGTGGTCGTCGCGGACCTGCCTTTCGGCTCCTACCAGATCTCGGTCGAGGACGGCCTGCGGGCAGGCGTTCGCCTGCTCAAGGAAGGCGGAGCGAACGCCGTCAAGGCGGAGGGTGCTGGCCACGTCGTCGAACTCGCGCAGCGCTCGGTCGAGATGGGGATGCCCTTCATGGGGCACCTCGGTCTGACCCCCCAGTCGGTGAACCAGCTCGGCTACCGGGTCCAGGGTCGGGACGAGGGCTCCGCCGAACAGCTCCTGGCCGACGCACGAGCGCTGGAGGCCGCCGGTGCGTTCGCGGTGGTCCTGGAAGCGGTCCCCTCTGACCTGGCTGGGCGTGTCACGGCCGCGCTGTCGATCCCGACGATCGGGATCGGTGCGGGTCCGCAGTGCGACGGCCAGGTCCTCGTCCTCCACGACCTGCTGGGCCTGAGCACACGCCCTGCCCCGAGGTTCGCCAAGGCCTACACGGATCTCCGATCGCAGATGCTCGATGCCGTCAAGGCGTTCCAGTCGGAGGTTGCGGACGGCGAGTTCCCGGACGCCGATCACAGCTACTGACGAGGTCCCGTACCGCCGCCGGTGTCAGCGACGGCGACGACGCATGAGCCCGCGACGCAACCGATCCAGGTCGCCGATGGCCGTCGGCGTTCGTGGCCCCCACCAGACCAGAGCTGCGCCATCGAGGTGACGCACGGCGGCGCGCCACGACGCGAACGTCTTCGCATCCTCCCGCGTGAACCGGTAGGGCTCGTCGGGCAGCAACACGGCGTCCGGGTCGATCCCCGCGAGCTCGGCGAGCCGGTAGCGGGGGTAGCGATCCTCGCCACGGTCCGGATCATCGCGCCCGTGCACCTCCTCCGGCGTCGGCCCGACGTCGAAGCCGGTGACGCGGAGCAGATCGGCCGCATAGGTGTCCTGCCCGAGGACCCACCAGGTCTCGCTGTCACCCTTGGCGGCTCCGTCCCGCCAGATCGGGCACACCGCACGCAGACGCGGCCCACGTCGAGCCGCACCCTCCACCGCACGACGCAGCTCTGCGGAGAGTTGCTTCGCCGGGGCATCGACCCCGACCGCCTCACCCAGGCCGACGAAGGTGTCCGCCGCATCTGCGACCGTCCGCACCTTCGTCACGTAGACCGCGATCCCGGCCTCGCGGAGCCGCTCGACGTCGATCGGTCGGTTCTCCTCCTCGTTCGCCACCACCAGGTCGGGGCCGAGCGCCTCGATGGCCGCGACGTCGGGGTTCTTGGTCCCACGCACCCGCAGCGCGTGGTCGAACGCCCGTGGTGGTGCCACGCAGTAGTCGGTGACCCCCACGATGCGGTCCGCCAGGTGCCACCACCACAGGACCTCGGAGAGGTTGGGGACGAGCGAGACCAGCCGTGACGGAGTCTCCGGGACACGGAGTTGCGTACCGAGATCGTCGTGGACGGTCCGCGTCATCCGTCCTCACGCGACCGCAGGTGGGTCCCCTCGAGCTCACGAGCGAGGACGTACAGGAGATCCGCACAGCGGTTCAGGTACCGCAGCGGGGCATCGTCGGGCAGCCCGCCCCCCCGCCGCAACGCCACGACGTGCCGCTCAGCACGGCGACAGATCGTGCGCGCCAGGTCCAGCGCCGCAGCCGCACGCGTTCCCCCTGGAACCACGAAGTACTGCGGCAACGGATGACGCGCGACGCAGTCGTCGATCACCCCGTCGAGCGCGTCGACCATGGCGTCATCGACCCGGCTGACGCCGACCTCCAAACGGTCCCAGTGTTCCGTCAGCGTCGCGAGCTGCGCGCCGACCACGAACAGCTCACGCTGGATGCGCAGCACGAGATCGTGCAGCGCGGCGTGCTGCGGATCGTCGGCCATGTCGGCTCGAGCGAGGCCGAGCGCGCTGACGGTCTCATCGACGGTGCCGTACGCGGTGGTGCGTAGGTCGTCCTTGTCGACCCTCCCGCCGTACAGCAACCCCGTCGTGCCGTCATCCCCACGTTTGGTGTAGACCTTCATGATGCGGGTCGAGCCTCCGGATCGGGCAGCGCCGGCCGCCGGGATGGATCGGTCCAGGCCGGGGCGAGCCTACCGCTGCCTCCGAGGTCGCCGGCGCGGTATCGTCACGTCCCGAGGTTCGTTCGGTGGTAGGTCCGGATCGCCGGGCTACGGCCACGACGGTGTCACGTGATCGCTCCGACCTGCGCGGTCGGCTCGATGACAGGGGGACGGAGGGCAGCGTGTCGGAGGCAGGATCGCCACGTCGGGACTTCCGGGTCCTGACCCGTCGCCGCACCGGTTACGACGGTGCACTGATCATCGACATCCAGCTACAGATCGCCGCGACGGGGGCGCTGGTGTGGTCGCGATCCTTCAGTGACGAGGCCCAGGCGGACGGGTTCGAGTCCGAGCTGCAGCAGGACCTGGACCTCCTCGACGACAGCGGTTTCCGGCGCAAGTACGGGGTGCCGGCCAGCGCCTGAGCCGAGCTGTCGAACCGCCTCCACGCTGCCGAGCGAGGTAGACTCACGGGGTCCGCAGACCGACCGGGAGCGGCCTCCGGACGCCACAGGTCCACCTGGCGACCACGCCGGGCGGATGTGCCTCGAGGTGAAAGGCCACCGTGCCACGCTCGGAGGACGTGCGGCTGCGTTGGCACCGCACCACGTTGGACGGTCGTCCCGTGGTCTACGGAGACGCTGGCGACGGCCCGCCCGTCGTGTTCCTGCACGGCTGGGGACTCACGGCCAGGTCCTACGCCCGCGCCCTCCCTCTGATCGCTGCCTCGGGGTCGCGGGTGATCGCTCCCGCCCTGCCGGGGTTCGGCAAGAGCGCGCCGCTGCAGGGCGAGTACACCTTCGAGAAGCTCGCCAACTGGGTGGACGAACTGCTCGAGCACCTGGGGGTCGAGGAGCCGGCGGCGATCGTCGGTCACTCCTTCGGTGGCGCGGTCGCCACGGCGACGGCGTGGCACCATCCCGAGCGGGTGCGGGCCCTGGTGCTGGTGAACTCGGTCGGCGGGTCGGTGTGGAAGGCAGATCGACGGGGTGACAAGACCCTCGACCAGCGGCCTCTCTGGGACTGGGGCCTGCGGCTGCCCAGCGAGTTCAGCGGTCGGGACTACCGCAAGGTGCTCCCGGTGGTCGTGCGCGACATCGTCGGCAACGCGATGGGCAACCCGCGAGCCCTCTGGCGAGCCGCCGACCTGGCACGCCAGGCCGATCTCCGGGACGAGCTGGCGACCCTGGCAGAGCGCGGTCTCCCCGTCGCGATCCTCTGGGGCTCCGAGGACAACGTGGTCCCCGAAGCCACCTTCCTCGCCCTCTGCGACGCCGCAGGAGCCCCCGGCGACATCATCGAGGACGCCGGGCACGCCTGGCTACTGGCGGACCCGGAGGGGTTCGGGGAGCTGGTCACCAACTCCGTCGCGGTGCAACGGACCCTCGCTGAACGCACACCGGGTTGGACGGACCATGGCGACCCCGGACCCTACGAGGCCTCGGCCTGAAGACCGTCGCGGCGCGGGTCAGGTGACGTCGTCGAGGTCCTCGAGCCCGAGCTCGACCACCCGGCGCCGATGCCCCTCCAGCACCTCCAACGCCAGACGCTTCACCCGCTGCTCACCGGTCTCACCCTCGTGGAGGTCCGCCGCGAGCAGGACCTTCAAGGCATCGGTGTTGGCCATGACCCCTTGGAACCCGGTCAGCGCGCGCCCGAGGAGATCGGCCGTCAGCTGACGCGCCCGTTCCCGCGCAGCGTCGTCGACCAGTTGCCGACGCAGTTCCTCGAGCGCCGCATCCTGGAGCTCCTGGCGTTCCAGGGTGGCCCGCACCACCGCCGCCGACTCGTCGTCGAGGGCCGGAGCGACGGCCCGGATGAAGTCGGCAGCGATCGGCAGACCCAGCGCGAAGAAGACGCATGTCCCGAACCAGTCCTGCAGCGGAGCCCGGTCGAAGAAGTCGTCGAAGTAGCCCCGCTGACGCTCCATGACGGCCGTCACCAGCTGCGTGCGATCATCCAGGTGGTCGCGGAGCCGCTGGTAGCGGTGCAGTTCCTCATCGGCCCAGGCCACCAGCGCATCCGCGACCGCGGTGTCCGGCGCGAGCGGGATCGTCTGAGCCGTCGCCGCGAACGACCGCAGCTGCCCGTAGGCGAGGGACCCCAGCAGCTCGACGGTCGCCAGGGCGTGCGAGTCCTCCAGGGGCTCCGAGCCCTCCCCGTCCCCGCTCATGTCGCGCGGCGGGGGCGCCAACCGAGGCGCTCGGAGATCTCACGGGCCGACCGAAGCACCCGCAGCGCGATGCTCTCGGGTTCGGGCAGCCTCGCGGTGGGCGCCACGATCCCGACCGCGGCGACCGCGCGCCCGGTGTGATCGAAGACCGGCGCGGCGACGCCTGATGCGCCCGGCTCGAGCTCGTCGCGCGTGTACGCGACACCCCGTTGCCGGACCGACTGCAGCTCGGCGATCCGTGCTCCCTCGGGGAGGAAGGCGAGCAGGGCCTTGCCGTGCGCCGCGACCCCAAGTTCGTGGCGGAACCCGACACGGTAGTTGACCTGCACGAACCGGTCACCCGGCTCGATCACCTCGACCACGACGAGATCATCGCGATCTCGGACGGCGAGGCAGGCGGTCTCGTTGGTGTCCTCCGACAGGGCCTTGAGCGGCGGGCCCGCCAGCCGACGCACCTCCAACCCCTGGGCGGCGCGTACACCCAGCTCCAGCATCGACAGGCCGAGCCGGTACTTCCGGGTCTCCGCATCGCGGGTGACGAACCCCTCCGCGGTCAGCGTGTCGAGCAGCCGGTAGAGGACCGCACGATCGAGCCCCGTCGCGTCGGCGAGACCGGAGACGGTGGCTCCGTCGTTGTGTTCCCCGAGGGCGGTCAGCAGCGCCAGCCCCCGCGCCAGTGTCCTCGAGCCACTCGAGCGCTTACCGCCCCCCTCGTCGTCCTGTGCCACGTTGCTCCCTCCTCGAAGCCCCTCAAGCCCAGACCGACGACCTGACGGACATCGGCACCTGCCGAACCCCGCGGCCTGCACCGCGCGCGACGTTCGCGCCGGGGAGTGTGCTGCGCGACCCGCGCACGGTCAAGCGGGAGCTTCGTGCAAACAGCGTGCGAGGGGTCCGCGGGACCGCACGACACCGGGGGCGACCAGCGGAGATGCGGCTAAGCGGGACCGACTCAACCTGATCGCCGTCGACGGTCACCTCGCTACCATCCCGGCCCCGCGTTCCCGAGACCGTCCGAACCGGACCGGCCCTACGCGAGGACCACCGGCAACGTGTCGGTGTGAGGTCGAGAGGCGTGCACGTGTCCGAGGAGATCGAGAAGCTGCTGGGCGGCTCCCGCCGGGCATACGACAAGCTGTTCGAGTCCCGCATCCTGTTCCTCAAGGGGCCGCTCGACGACGAGAACACCGACGCTCTGGTCGCGCAGATGCTGGCACTCGATGCGGACGGCGACGAGGACATCACCCTCTACGTCAACTCCCCCGGCGGGATCATCACGGGCATGTTCGCGCTGTACGACACGATGCAGCTGCTCAAGAGCAACGTGAACGCCCGCTGCATCGGGTTGGCCGCCTCCGCTGCCGCGTTCCTGCTCGGCACGGCGACCGGGACCCGCTCGGCCACCGAGAACGCTCGCATCATGATCCACCAGCCCCTCGGTGGCGCCCGCGGAACCGCGAAGGACATCGAGATCCAGGCGAAGAACATCGTGTGGATGCGTGAGCGGATCAACGAGATCTTCGCGGAGAAGACCGGCAAGCCGGTGGACCAGATCCGTCAGGACACGGACCGCGACTACTGGATGACCCCGCAGGAGGCCGTCGAGTACGGGCTGCTGGACGAGGTCGTCGAGCGCGGCCGCGGCACCTGATCCGGCGGTGACACAGCCCGCTGCACCGCGGCGCGAACCGCAACGTGTGCGGGTCGGGATGCTGGAGTGTGACCACGTTCCCGAGGAACTGCGCAGCATCGGCGACGACTACGGCCTGATGTTCCTGCACCGTTTCGCTGCCCACGCTCCCTGGGTGGAACTGGACCGGATCGACGTCGTCGGCGGCGCTCCCCTGCCGGACCCGACCGCCTACGACGCCTTCCTGGTCACCGGCTCGCGCCACTCCGCCTACGACGACCTCCCTTGGATCGCGCCACTCGGCCGCTTCATCGCCGACGCCGTGGACGCCGACGTGCGGTTGGCCGGGATCTGCTTCGGTCACCAGCTCATCGCGCAGCAGTTCGGGGGCACGGTGGAGAGCGCTGCCGTCGGGTGGGGCGTGGGCGTGCACCGCGCCGACGTGGTCACACGCCGACCGTGGATGGACCCCAGCTCCGACACCTTCGACCTGATCGTCAGCCACCAGGACCAGGTCGTCGCGCTCCCGCGGGAGGCCGAGCTGATCGCGAGAAGCGAGCATGCCCCTGTCGCCGCTTTCCAGGTCGGTTCTGCCCTGGGCCTGCAGGGCCATCCGGAGTTCTCCCCGGCGTACTCCGCCGCGCTCATGGCCCATCGTCGTGATCGCATCCCGGAGCCGGTCATCAGCGCCGGTGAGGCGTCGCTCACGACCGCCACGGATCACGCCACCGTGACGACCTGGTTGGGTCGCTTCCTCGCAGGAGCGACCGCCGACTAGGAGGCGACCTCGGGCTGTCGGAATGGCCGCTCCGGTCGCGTCTGCTGGACACCGTCGACGGTGAGGTCGACCTGCTCGTCGTGGAAGACAACGAGCCCGGCGATCGGCAAGGATTCGCGCGTCGGGAACGGGTAGGTCCAGGCGATGTCCTCCGCCTGGACACCTTCCGCGCGGAGGTGCAGGTAGCTGGCCGTTCCCTTGTACGGGCACCGCGTGACGGTGTCGGAGGCCTCCAGGTGGTCCATCCGCACGTCGGTCGGGGGCAGGTAGGTGCGCACGATCAGGCCGGTCTCGAACAGCAGCACCGGCCGCACGCTGTCCGCCAGCAGGATGCCGTCACGCTCCACGACCACGTGCCGTGAGCTGTGGAGGGCGTCGATGCGCACGTAGGGATCGCGTGCGTGGACGAACACCTGCTCGTCCTCCTCGTACCACGCGTCGACCGCGTCCCACGCGATGCGCAGGTGGTCGGCCAGCGCCGGGAGGCGAGGCTCGGGGTAGCGCAGGGCCGCGCCAGAGAGGACGGTGCCGTCGGACAGCCCGAGGTCGACCACCTCGGCGTCACCGCGACTCGGCGAGTGGTCGACCTCGCCGGTCGGACGGAGCTCAGCATCGACGTCCTCGGTCGGTACGTAGTAGGTCGGGTAGAACGGCTTCTCCCAGACCAGCAGCGAGCGACGCGTGTCCACCACCGTCCGTCCTGCGACGGTGGCCCGTACCCACTTCTGTCCGTGCTCGACCCGGACACGTCCTGCCGTGACGCTCAACGCCGCTCCTCTGGATCGGTTCTCACCGGAGGAACCACGGACGCGTCGATGAACTTCCGGTGTACCGTGCCGACACGCTGCACGACAGGAGCTCGCATGCACCTCGATCGTTACGTCCTACGCGTCCGCACCGACCAGGAGCCCGACGTCGCCGAGGAACGGCTCCGTACCGCCCTGAAGGACGAGGGGTTCGGTGTCCTTACGGAGATCGACGTCCGCGACACGCTGCGCGAGAAGCTCGACGTCGAGGTGGAGCCGTACCGGATCCTCGGGGCGTGCAAGCCGACGTACGCCCACCACGCACTCCAGGTCGATCCAGCGATCGGCGGCCTGCTGCCGTGCAACGTGGTCGTCCGTTCCCACCCCGAGGGCGGCAGCGAGCTGATCGCCATCGACCCGATCGCCATGATGTCGATCACCGAGGAGCAGGACCTGGAGGCGATCGCCACCGAGGTGCGTGCCGAACTCCAGCGCGCCCTGGAGGTGGCGGCGGGTTGAGCGCATCGCCTACGACGTGGGTGACCTCCTCCCCTGGTGCGGTCACCCACGGCGATGTGACCCTCGGCTGGAACCGGCCGCGTCGTGAGGGGTACGGCCCGGCTCGGACGCTCGCGTGGAAGGCGGTGCCATGGTTCCGATGACGAGGTGGCTGATCGTCGGCCTCTCGGTCGCCTTTATGGCGGCCGCCTGCGGTCCATCCGGGACCGAGACGACACCCCCGGAGCTGGGCACGGAGGACGGCGTCGAGGAGACACCGGACCCCGAGCCGGATCCCCCCGACGAGGAAGCCGAGGAGTCGGTGGAGGAACCCACCGAACCCGCGGACGACGCCGACGGGCCACCGGTCGAGGTGTACTTCGTCCGTGTCGTGGACGCGGGCATCTGGGTCGAACCTGAGGTGCACGTGCTGGCGGAACCGACCACGGCCGTGGCCCAGGGTGCCTTGGACATCCTGTTCGCTGGGGAGCCCCACGACCCCTCACTGACCACCGCCGTTCCCGAGGACACCGCCCTTCGCAGCCTGGACATCCGCGACCGGGTGTTGGTCATCGACGTGACCGCCGACATCCTGGGACACTCCGCAGGTTCCTCCGAGGAGATCGCCTTCGCCCAGCAACTCGCCCACACCGGCGCGAGCTTCCCGACCGTCGACGCCATCTCCCTCTGGATCGACGGCGAACCGATCGACGAACTCTGGGGCCACCTCGACTGGTCGGAGCCACTCGAGCCCGATCCGTTCGCCCTGTCACCCATCACGATCGCTGAGCCGCGACTCGAGGACGGTCGGTGGACCGCCCCCGCCGGACCGATCGTCCTGCGTGGGGAGGCGACCGTCTTCGAGGCGACCTTCGGGATCCGGGTGATCGGACCCGGGGGCGATGTCCTGGTCGACGACGTCGTCACGGCGACCCAGGGCGGGCCGGAGCGTGGGACCTGGGAGTACCGCCTCGACCTCGACGAACCGGGGAACCACCTCGTGGTCGTCTTCGAGGAGGACCCCTCGGACGGCGAAGGGCGTCCTCCGTTCGAACTCACGCGGACCTTGGAGGTCGAGTGAGCCAGGACGTCGACCACGCGGCCGGAACCCTGGAGATCTCCCGATGCGGGTGAGCGTCAGGGTGCGCGGCTGGTGGGACGCTCTGCGTGCCTCGCTCTGGCTGATCCCTGGTGTCGCCGTCGCCTCCGCCGCCCTGCTGGCAGGGCTCCTCACCCAGCTCGAACCGCTGCCGTCCTGGGTGCCGAGCTTCGTCGGGTTCACGGGGAGTCCCGACGGGGCGCGGGCGATCCTCGCGCAGCTGGTCGGCGCCACGATCACCGTGGTGGGACTCGTGTTCTCCCTGACGGTCATCGCCCTGCAGATGGCAGCCACGCAGTTCACGCCACGGCTGCTGCGGAGCTTCCTCCGAGACCGGCGCGTGCAGTTGGTGCTCAGTGGGATGATCGGTTCCGCCGTGTACGCCGTCGGCGTGCTGAGGACGGTGCGCGCGGGTACGGACAGCGCCGATCCGTTCGTGCCACGGCTGGCGGTCACCGTCGCGCTGTTGGCCTCCTTCGCCGCGGTCGGGCTGTTGATCTACTTCATCCACTACGTCGCCCAGCACCTCCGGGTGGACGTCGTGATGCGCGAGATCGTCGCGACCTCGATCCGACAGCTCACCGCCGTCCCGGCTGAGCGAGAGACGTTGCCCGATCGTGAGGCTCCCGACCCTCCGTCCACGGCGATGCCGCTCTGGGCGAACCAGGGCGGGTACCTGCAGTTCGTCGACTCCGGGGGACTTGCCGCGGCGGCGCGCGAGATGGGCTGTGTCGTGCGGCTGCGCCCGCGGCTCGGTGAGTGGGTGACGGCAGGGACCACGATCGCCTGGGCCTGGACGGGCGAGGACGAGGACGGGGCCGATCGCGACGAGATCACGTCGATGATCCACCGTCACCTGCACCTCGGAAGCGATCGCACGGAATCGACCGACCTCGCCTTCGGACTGCGACAGCTCCAGGACGTGGCGACACGGGCCCTGTCACCTGGTGTCAACGACCCGACGACCGCGGTCCTGGCCGTCGAGCAGATGTCCACGGTGCTGTGTGCGTATGCGAGTCATCCGCTGGGCGATGACCTGATCGAGGACGCGAACGGCACGTGCCGCGTCGCCGTGCCCCGCCCCGGCTTCGCCGCACTGCTCGAACTCGCGGTCGGACCGACACGCCGCTACGCGGCGGACGAGCCGGATGTGCTGGCTGCGCTGCTCACCCTCCTGATCGACGTCGCGGAGCATGTCGCCGATAACGCTGAGCGTTGCGCCGTCGTCGAGTCACAGATCCAGAGGGTGCTCACCACCGCCTCGCTCACCGACGAGGTCGACCAGGCACGCATCGAGCGCATCGCCGGACTCGCGATCCAGACCCTGCACCACGGCACGCGGGCCGCCAGCGTCACCGAAGCCAACTGACGGCACCCACGGAGCCCCGCACCACGGCGTCCGGGCGGAGAACCACCGGCAGGTCTGCCTGACGTGGCAGACTCGTCGGCATGGGAACGTTCATCGCCACCGTGCTCGTGGTCCTGATCGGCTCGGGTCTGAGTTCCGGGACCGAGGCGGCACTGTTGTCGATCCCGGAGGTGCGGGCTCGGCAACTCGCCGAGTCGCGGGGCCGCGCCGGCCGTGCTCTGTGGGCGATCAAGCGGCGGATCGCCCGACCCATCTCCGCGATCGTCATCCTGAACAACGTCTTCAACATCGTGGGCAGCATCACCGTCGGCGTCGTGGCGACGGCGACCTTCGGCGAGCGTTCGGTGGGCCTCGTCTCCGGCATCCTGACGTTCCTGGTCATCATCTTCTCCGAGATCCTGCCGAAGACCCTGGCGGAGCGGTACGCCGAACGCGTCTCCCTGTGGGTCGCGCTCCCCGTCCGTGCCCTCACGACCCTGCTCACGCCGCTGGTGGTCGTGCTCGAGACGCTCATGCGCCCGTTGACGAAGGGTGAGCGCGCTCCGACGACCAACGAGGCCGAGATCCGGTTGCTGGTCGACCTCGGCCGATCCGAAGGCATGCTCGAGGACGACGAGGTCGCGATGATCCAACGCGTCTTCCAACTCAACGATCGCACCGCCCAGGAGCTCATGACCCCCCGGACCGCCGTGACCTGGCTGGACGCGAGCACGCCGATCGAACAGGCCCGTGACGAGATCATCGCCTCCGAGCACTCGCGCATCGTCGTCGCGGACGGCGATCTGGATCACGCGACCGGCATCGCGCTCAAGCACGACCTGCTCGCGGCATTGCTCGAGGAACCGGATCGGACGGTCGGCGAGCTGGCCCGCGAGGTCACCGCGGTCCCCTGGGTGCTGCGCGCCGACGAGCTCCTGCCCCTGTTCCGCCAGAGACAGGAGCACCTCGCGCTGGTGATCGACGAGTATGGCGGGACCATGGGGGTCGTCACGCTGGAGGACGTCATCGAGGTACTGACGGGCCCCATCCAGGACGAGACCGACCGCCGCGCCGACCTACGGACCTACGCGCGGGCACGTGGACGCGCCCGCATGAGCCGCTGGGCCACCCCACCACCTCGTGGCTGAGGAACCGGCGAGACCCAACAACGTCGGTTGGGAAACCTGGCCGTCCTGCTGTTTCCGTGGGTCATCGGGCGGGCTGTCGGTGGGGTAGGTCGGGGCGGTAGACGCCGAGGGCGAGCACGCGGATCTTGGTGTCGACCGTTATCCGGTCAGGCGTTGGGAGAGTCCGTGATCCAGCGCAGCGTCGATCTCGACGGGGTGGGTGACGATGCGCCGCTGCAGCTGCACGAACGCGTCGATGCGGGTGCTGGCGTGCGTCCGGGTTCCGACCCGTCGGTCAACTGCGTGCGTCGGATCAGCGCACCGGAACCGATGGGCACCGCGGGTTCGACGACCGAACCCCGCTGCCACGACCGGCTTGGCCACCTCGGATCCGAGTGTGGGCAGGTGATGCCGACGACGGGCCCATCGTCCGCGCCAGCGGCCGCGACCGGTACGCCGATCAGCTCGTCGTCCGGAAGGAACGGCCGCTCTAGCGAGCTGGATGACAGCCGTCAGCCCCGGCACTTCCCACCCCGCAGGTTCCCGGTTCGATGGTCGGCAGCGGGGCGAGTGCGAAGCTATGGCTTCCCCTGAGGGGGTCGTCGGATCCCTCGACATGACAGGGCGCACCCGAGGCCTGCAGGAAGCCGGTCGCAGGAAGGGATCTGCATGGGTCCGCTAGGCAGGAACCTGCTCGTCGCGACCCGTCAGGAGCCTTGCGGCTCCAACCCCTCTGCGCGGAAGGCCTGGACGACGTCGGGGTGTCCGGGACCGAGGACGCAGCCCACCTGTTCGCGCAACCCGAGACGGAGCTCGAACCGGCGCGCGTCCCGATCGTCGAGTGGCATCTGGCGCACCAGGTCGAGCACCTGTGCCGCGTAGCCGGACGCGTCGTCGATCGCCTCGTAGTGGACCCAGGTGCCGCTACGACCGCGGTTACGCACCAGCCCAGCCTTGCGCAACGCCGAGAGGTCGCGCGATATCTGGTAGTCCGGCACGTCGAGGATGTCGGCGAGTTCGCAGCCGCAGAGCGTGTCGCCAGCTTCGAGGAGCACCCGCAGCACGCGCAGTCGACGCGGCTCGCCCAGGACCTTGAGTGCGGACGCCAGCTGAGCGCTCGGACCCCCGAGCCGTTCCGACCGTGCCATCGGACCTCCCCGTGCTCGTCCCGGATGTCCTCCGCGGATGGACCGACCAACTGCTTGCATCCAACCGCAAGTAGGTGTAGCGTCGTACTTGCATCTCGTTGCAAGTTACCCGACGTGCGTGTCCATCGCCACCGACCGTTGCGGACGCACCGCCCGCCCGGACGATCCGAGGACCAACGGTGACCGACCACGAAGCAACCCACGTCCGCCGACCCCGGCCGACGGACGACGACGCCCCGATCCCGCAGGCGGTGGTCGGCAAGCTCGGGACCCTGGACCGCTTCCTCCCGGTCTGGATCGGGCTGGCGATGGCTGCCGGGTTGCTGATCGGGCGGATGGCCCCCGGTTCGGCCGAAGCGCTCGAGGCCATGGAGATCGACGGGATCTCGCTCCCGATCGCCATCGGGCTCCTGGTCATGATGTACCCGCCACTGGCCAAGGTCCGCTACGGCGAGATGGGTTCGCTCACCGGCGATCGGAGGCTCATCGGGCTATCGCTGCTGCTCAACTGGATCATCGGGCCCGCCCTGATGTTCACGCTCGCCTGGCTCCTGCTCCCCGACCTCCCCGAGTTCCGCACCGGACTGATCATCGTCGGGCTGGCCCGTTGCATCGCGATGGTGCTGATCTGGAACGACCTGGCCTGCGGTGACCGCGAGGCAGCCGCCTTCCTCGTGGCGATCAACTCGATGTTCCAGATCGTCGCGTACTCGCTGCTCGGCTGGTTCTACCTCGTCGCCCTCCCGGGCTGGCTGGGGCTCGATCAGCAGGCCCTGGACGTATCGATCTGGGACATCACGAAGGCGGTGCTGGTGTTCCTCGGTATCCCCTTGGCAGCCGGGATCGCCTCCCGTGTCATCGGCGAAGCCCGGAAGGGCCGCGAGTGGTACGAGTCGAGCTTCCTTCCTCGGATCTCGCCCTACGCCCTCTACGGGCTGCTGTTCACCGTCGTGCTGCTGTTCCCCCTGCAGGGCGAGCAGATCACCTCCCGTCCGCTGGACGTCGTGCGGATCGCGATCCCCCTGACCATCTACTTCTTCGCGATGTTCGGCGTGTCCTTCTGGCTGGCCGTCAAGCTCGGGATGAACTACCCACGGACGACCACGATCTCCTTCACCGCGGCCGGCAACAACTTCGAGTTGGCCATCGCCGTCGCGATCGGCGTGTTCGGTGCCGCGTCCGGCGAGGCGCTCGCCGGGGTCGTCGGCCCACTGATCGAGGTGCCGGTCCTGGTCGGACTGGTCTACGTCGCCCTGTGGCTGCGCCGCCGCATCTTCACGATCGACGGACCCGAGATCCATCGATGAACCGTCTTCCGCACGCCTGACCACGACCTCCGCCCGACGACGAGGTACGACCGTGACCGCCACCGATCCGCAGCTTCAACCGACCTCGCGCCGCAGGCTGCTGGCCGGCCTGGGCGCTGCCACGCTCGCCTGGGGGTTGCTCTACCTCGCCAACGAGCACGTCTGGGACCTGTTGGTGTTCGAGGTCGGCGGGCTGGACCCGACGACCCGGCTCGGACACGCGGTCCACTTCTTCCTGTACGACACCGCCAAGATCATGCTGCTGATCGTCGGGCTCATCTTCGCGATCTCGATGGCGCGCGCCTCCGTGCCGCCCGAGCGGATCCGCGACATCATCTCGCGGCGGCACGTTGCCACGGGCTTCCTGCTCGCCGCGGCGTTCGGTGCGCTCACACCGTTCTGCTCCTGCAGCTCCGTCCCGCTGTTCATCGGGTTCGTCGCCGCCGGGGTGCCGCTCGGGATCACCCTGACCTTCCTGATCACCAGCCCGCTGATCAACCAGGTCGGCGTGGTGATGCTCGCCGGGATGGTGGGATGGGAGATCGCGGCGATGTACGTCGCGACCGGCATGGCCATGGCCGTCGTCGCTGGCGTCGTCCTGTCCCGCTTCGACCTCGAGCGGTTCATCGATCCGATGGTCAGCGAGGTTGCCGCCCCACCCCCGACCGACGAGCACGGTCGCATCGCGCTGTCGGACCGGATCGACGCCGCCAGGACCGAGACCATCGAGATCACCCGGACCGTGTGGCCCTACGTGCTCGTCGGCATCGCGGTCGGTGCCGGGATCCACGGCTGGGTGCCTGCCGACTTCTTCGCCAACACCGGGATCGCCGACAGCCTCTGGTCGGTCCCCGCCGCCACGGTCGCCGGCATCCCCCTCTACGCGAACGTTGCCGGGGTCGTGCCGCTCGTCGAGGCGGTCTACGCCAAGGGGCTCGGTCTGGGCACCGCCATGTCCTTCATGATGAGCATCGTGGCGCTGTCACTGCCCGCACTCGTGCTGCTGAAGCGCGTGATGCGCCTGCCACTGCTCGCCATCTTCACCGGTGTCGTCACGCTCGGCATCGTGGGGATCGGCTTCATCTTCGACCTGATCGTCTAGACCTCACAAGGAGAACCACCATGATCAAGATCAAGGTGCTCGGACCTGGCTGCCGCAACTGCGTCATGCTCGAGCAGCGCACGCGTGAAGCGCTGGAGGGACTCGGAGTGGAGGTCGAGGTGGAGAAGGTCACCGACATGGCCACCATCGTCGGCTACTCGCTCATGTCGACCCCAGGCCTGGTCGTGGGCGACGAGGTGGTCGTGAGCGGCAAGGTCCCGACGACGCGCCAACTCACGAAGCTGTTGGCGTCTCGGGTCGAGGACCCCTCAGCCTGACACCTGCTGCAGGGTCGCGGCTACCGAGGGGCGAGAGGCTTCAGGCGGTTCTCCGGCCTCGGGGGTATCAGTGCGACCAGCAGGGCGGGGATGGCGGTGACCAGCAGTGCCGCGTTGCCACCGAGGCGGGTGGTCAGGATGCCGAAGAGGGTCGGCCCGATGATGAACCCGGTGGCGATGAACACGATGGCGAGGGTGAACCCGGTGGACGGACGATCTCGGTAGACGTGCTGGCTCCACATCACCAGCAGGGCGAACCCGGTCGTGAATCCGACCCCGAAAAGGCCAGCGGATCCCAGGGCGCCGACCACCGAGCCGGGCGCGGTCACCAGGATCACGAACGAGATGCCGATCAGGACCAGCATCACCGCCAGCGGTCGACGGACGCCGTAACGGTTGGCGATGCTGCCCCCGAAGGTGCCGACCGCTGCGCCGGCGATCCCCAGGCTCGCCCACATCCCCGGACCGATCCAGCTGGCCAGGCCGGCGTCCTGCGCCGTGACCGGCGCGTACGCGAAGTAGGCACCACAGGTGATCGAGATGCCCAGGGCGACGGTCAGCATGCGCAGCGACCGCAGGTTGATGAACCACCTCAGCTGCGGCCGTCGGACACCGGAGACTCCCCCCGCATGTCCTGGCTCCAGCACCGACCAGGCGGTGACGGCCGCGACGAGCCCGATCGCTGCGAACGCCGACCACACGGTCCGCCAGAGGTCCTCGGCCGTGAGCACGATGGCGCTGGCGATCACCAGGCCGACCGGCGAGCCTGCGTTGACCAGCGAGAGCGCACGCCGGGTCTCTTCCGTCGGGACCCTGTAGGCGATCGCATCCGAGAACGGCGCCCACGCCCCACCGGCACTCGTACCTGCCGCGATCACCCCGACGGCCAGGAGTCCCGGACCCGGCGCGGACGCGATCGTGGCCGCGCCGACGGCCAAGAGCAGGCATCCCGCGACCACCGGTACGCGTGGCCCGTAGCGAGCCGTGACGATGCCGGTGACCACGGTCGCCACCAGGTAGCCAGCCTGTGCCCCGCTGGCGTAGAAGCCCAGCACCTCCAACGACAGACCGAACTCCTCCCGGAACCTCGGCACGAACAGACCGAATGCCTGCCTGCCGAGGGCGTAGGTCGCGACCAGTGCCAGCAAGCCCGCAAGGCCGACCCGTGAGCCCTCGCTGAAGCGCACGACGATCCTCCCTCAGCACCCGGCACGGTGCGATAGGGACCCGGTGACCTCCACCGCCGCACCGGTTCGACACCACACCGGACAGATCTTGGCTACCGGGCATCGGCGGCGCGGACGGTAGCGCTCGATCGACCTTCCGGTGTGCCACCTGACAGCAGGTGCGCAACAACAGGACCCGTGGCGTGGGTCGCCACGAACCCGCGGATGCATCCCCGCTCGCGGGACCCTTCGCGGCGACCTCGACGTGGGAGATCGCGGCCGGCATCGTCGCCCCGACCCCGATCCACGATCTGAAGGCCGATGGGCGAGTCCCTGCGCGGCCACCCCTACCGCACGAACATCGTGCCGTCTCGCTCGACGAGGGCACCCCGACCGAGCGGCAGGATCCGCGTCAACAGTTTGAAGCCGGCACCCAGTCCTGGGACCTTCGCGAAGATGCCCTGCGGGCCTCGGGTCATCCGGCCGCTGGCGACGTCGTAGTTGGCGCCATGCCAGGGACATACCAGGCACCCGTCCCCGTCGATCGACCCCCCAGCGAGATCGGCACCGAGGTGGCGACATCGGCGAGTCACCGCGAACGGTTCCCCGGCCGAGTTCCCCACCGCATAACGGCCGGCGCCGCGGATGGTCCCGGGCACCAGCTCGGCCGCAGGCCCGACCTCGACCTCGTGAGTCATGTTGCGTCCTGTCCGTCGTGGGTTGCCACGCTATCCGTCGTGCTCGGCGGTGGGATCGTTCGCGGTGCTCGGACCACCACAGCTGCCCTCCCTTCGACGGAGAGCGGCCCACTGCGCTGCCAGACTCGGCTCGAGCACGTGGTGGTGTCCATCGACGAGTTCGAAGAGCTGGCACCTCACCGTGACGCAAGCCCGGCGACCGGCGGCGTGGTCTAGAGAGACGCATGGCACCGGGTTGCTGACTCCGCCAGCACCTTCCCGGGGGCCTACTTCCGGCGGCTCATCGCCACCGGCCTGTCGAGTGCCACCCCGAAGGCCGCAGATCTCAGCGCGTCCGTCCACGGCCATGCGGTGCTTGCAGGAACTCGCAGCTCCCGTGTCCACGACGTGTCCCCGGGCCTCACCGCGGCCCCGAAGTGGCCTGCGCCAGGGCGATCCGACGCCTGGCGCCGTGACTGGGATCCTGGATGTTGTCGAAGGTGTTGTCATGGCTGTCATCCAGGAACGTCAAGCAGACCTCGAGGCGCACCGCTTCGCCACCACCACGCCGACACCGGCACTGGTCGCCTTCCTGCGCGAGACGCTCACCCCGCGGCTGGTCGCCTTCATCGCCGGGGTGACCGAGACCCGTGCGACCCGCCAGTGGGCTGAGGGCGAACGCGACATCGGCTAGACCCAGCGCGAGCAACGGCTACGGGCCGCCGCCCACGTCACCCGGCTGATCACCGGATCCTTCGACGCCCACACCGCCCAGGCCTGGATGCAAGGCATGGACCCGATGCTCGACGACCGCTCCCCCGCCTGGGTGCTGCGGCACGCCAGCGAGGATGCTGAACGGGCCGCGGTGTTGGCCTCGGCACGCCGGTTCATCGTCCAGTGACTGAGCCTTCGGTCCGGCAACGCGCCGACGTCGCCGCCGTTCGCGTGGGTCATGGCCCGGATCCGCTCGACTTCGTGCCACTCGCCTACCAGACCTAGGAAGGGCGCTACGACGATCCCGACCGGACCTGGCTCACGCTGTACCTCGCGAGCGACGCCGACGGCGCCTGGGTCGAGGTGCTCGGACGGTTCCGCCCCCCACGACGACCTGATGGCCGCCCTCACCGACATCGCCGACGAAGACGGCGACCCGGCGCCGATCCCGGCAGGTCGCGTGCCGCTGTCGTGGCTGTCCAACCGCCGCGTCGCACACGCCCGCATCATGGGCCGGCTCGCCGACGTCGGCGATCCTGACACCCTGCGCTGGCTCGCCGCCCGCCTGCCCGAGATGCTCGTTCGGTGCGGCGTTCGGGACCTCGACCTGTCGGCCGCGACCGGCCCGCAGCGTGAGTTGACCCAGGCCATCGCTCGCGAGCTCTATCTCCACAGCGACACCCATGCGATCGAGTACCCCTCCCGCCTCGGCGAGACGATCCGCTGCATCTCGGTATTCGAGGCCGACAGCGATCT
>PWTE01000341.1 GCA_003563915.1 Nitriliruptoraceae bacterium | reverse complement strand
GAGGGCCTGGCCACCCAGAAGCGCCAGGTCGGCTTCACCTTCCCCTACCTGTTCGACGCGGACCAGTCCGTCGCCAAGGCCTACGGCGCGGCCTGCACCCCTGACCTCTTCGTGTTCGACGGCGACCAGAAGCTCGCCTACCGGGGGCGGATGGACGAGAGCCGGCCCGGTCAGGGCGAGCCGACCGGAGACGACCTGCGTGCCGTGCTGGACGCGCTGCTCGCCGGCGACGAGGTCCCGCAGGACCAGTGGCCGTCGATGGGGTGCTCGATCAAGTGGGCCCCCGGCAACGAGCCGAGCTAGGCCGTGAGCACGCCGACGGTCGATGCGGTCACCCTCGAGGTCGCGCGCAACCGGTTCGCCGCGGTCGCCGAGGAGATGGGCACGGTCCTGCGCCGGACGGCCTACTCGCCGAACATCAAGGAACGCATCGACTGCTCGGCCGCGATCTTCGTGCCGTCCGGCGAGATGCTCGCCCAGGCCGAGCACATCCCGGTCCACCTCGGCTCCATGCCGGCGTCGGTCCAGGCGGTGCTGGACGCCTTCGGCGATCGGCTGGACGGGGACACGCAGTACGCGGTCAACGACCCCTTCGCCGGCGGCACCCACCTCAACGACCTCACCCTGGTCCGCCCGGTCATGCTCGATGGGGAACTGATCGGCTTCGTCGCCAACCGCGCCCACCACGCCGACGTCGGCGGGGACGCACCCGGATCGATGCCGGCCGACGCGACCGACATCGCCCAGGAGGGCCACCGCGTCGCGCCCGTCCCCGCGGTGCTGGACGGCGCGTGGCTGGACGACTTCGTCGACCCCTTCCTGGCGGCGACCCGGACCCCGGAGGAACGGCTCGGGGACCTGTCGGCGCAGCTCGGCGCGAACGAGGTCGGCGCCGCCCGGTTCCTCGAACTGGCCCGAGCGATGGGGCCCCGCGGCTTCCAGGCGCTGGCCGACGCGGTGCTCGACTACGGCGAACGCCGGATGCGCGCCGCCCTGGCTGCGCTGCCCGCCGGCACCTACACCTTCACCGACCACATGGAGGGTCGCGACGGGTTGATCCCGATCGTCGCGACCCTGGAGCTCGACGGTGGGGAGCTCCACGCCGACCTGTCCGGCTCGGCGCCGCAGGTCGCCGCCAACTTCAACGCGGTCCAGGCCGTCACCCGGTCGTGCCTGTACTACGCGGTGCGGGTCGCCACCGACCCGTCGATCCCCGCCAACGGCGGTTGCTACCGCCCGCTGACCCTGACCACCACGCCCGGCACGATCGTCGACGCGACACCGCCCGCCGCCGTCGCAGCCGGCAACGTCGAGACCAGCCAGCGCATCGCCGACGTCCTGCTCGGCGCGCTGGCCCCGGCCGCTCCCGAGCGGATCCCCGCCGCCTCCCAGGGGACGATGAACAACATCCTGATCGGGTCGGAGCGCACGGCCTACTACGAGACCGTCGCCGGCGGACAGGGCGCCCGTCCCGATCGCCCCGGCCAGTCGGGCCTGCAGACCGGCATGACCAACACGAAGAACACCCCCATCGAGTCCCTGGAGGCCCACTACCCCTTCACGGTGCGCCGCACCACCCTGTGGGACAGCGGCGGCGACGGTCGCTTCCGCGGCGGCGACGGCATCGAACGTGAACTGGAGTTCCGCGAACCCGCCACCGTGTCGCTGATCGGCGAGCGCCGCGTCACCCAGCCGTGGGGGCTGGCCGGGGGACGGCCCGGCGCGAGCGGGGAGGACTGGCTGCTACCTCGAGGTGGTGGCCGCGAGCGGCTCCCGGGCAAGGTCACCTTCGACGTCGAGCCCGGGGATCGGCTACTGGTGCGGACCCCCGGCGGAGGCGGCTGGGGCGACCCGGACTGACCACCGGATAGCCGCGGTTCGCACGGTTTCCACTACCGTCAGGCGAGCGGTCAGCGGACACGTCCGTAGCGTCCGCCGTCCGAGCGCTGGCCACCGCGCGTGCACGCGCCACCTCGGCTCCCGACCCGGCAGATGGAGATCCACCGTGAGCGATTGGTCCTTCGACACCCGCCAGATCCACGCCGGTGCGGCACCCGACCCCACGACCGGGTCGCGGGCCACACCGATCTACCAGACCACCTCGTACGACCTGGGCTCGACCGAACGCGCCGCGAACCTGTTCGGCCTGGCCGAGTTCGGCAACATCTACACGCGGATCATGAACCCGACCACCGACGTGGTGGAGCAGCGGGTCGCCTCGCTGGAGGGCGGCGTCGCCGCGTTGGCGGTGGCGTCCGGGCAGGCTGCAGAGACCCTGGTGATCTTGAACCTCGCCGAGGCGGGCTCGCACGTCGTGTCGTCCGCCTCGCTGTACGGCGGGACCTACAACCTGTTCAAGTACACGCTGCCGAAGATGGGCATCGAGGTCAGCTTCGTCGAGGACCCCGACAACATCGATGCGTGGAACGCCGCGGTACAGGACAACACCAAGGCCTTCTACGCCGAGTCGATCGGGAACCCGAAGATCGACGTCCCGGACATCCAGGCCATCGCCGACGCGGCCCACAACCACGGCGTGCCGCTGGTCGTCGACAACACGATCGCCACGCCGTACCTGATCCGCCCGCTTGAGCACGGCGCCGACTTCGTCGTGCACTCGATGACCAAGTTCCTGGGCGGGCACGGCACCGCGATCGGCGGGATCGTGGTCGACGGCGGGCGCTTCGACTTCGGGGCGCACGCCGAGCGTTACCCCGGCCTGACCACCCCGGACCCGTCGTACCACGGCCTGAACTACTGGGAGGCGCTCGGCAACGAGGGCGCCGCCTTCGCGATCAAGCTGCGCGTGCAGTTGCTGCGCGACCTCGGCCCCGCGATCTCGCCCCAGAACTCGTTCCTGATCATCCAGG
>PWTE01000170.1 GCA_003563915.1 Nitriliruptoraceae bacterium | reverse complement strand
CCAGAGCAGGCCGCCGAGGTTGATCGTGACGTTCTCCTCGACGTCCCACAGCTCCAGTGTCAACGGCGATGACCGGGAAGCCTCTCGCTCCTCCGAGGAGACACGGTCGGGCACGGACTCCTCGGCGTCGTCACGTTGCAGTGCTTCGGCAGCACGAGCGACCGAGGGATCATCCAGTCCTGGGTGCCCGACGGCCCGACTGCGACCGGCCAGGGCTTCCCGCTGCCGGAGATCGGCAGCGAAGAGCGCGGCCATAGCCCCGTTCGGCACTCGTCCCGAGGCAGCAGCATCCGCTACGCGGGACGCCGGCCGTTCGGTCTTAGCGGCACCTCTCCGTCGCCGCCGTTCTGTCATGTGCCCCGCCTTCCGTTGCCCAGCCGGTGAGGTCACTGGAACCGCCTCGGGCTGGCTAGCCGGGCAGTTCCTCCTCGCGTTGCACCCCCGGTTCCGCGGACAGCTGCAACTCTTCCTCCTCCGGCATCTCCTCGCGTTGCACCCCCGGCTCCGCCGACATCTGCAGCTCCTCTTCCTCCGGCATCTCCTGCCGCTGCACCCCCGGCTCCGCGGACAGCTGCAGCTCCTCTTCCTCCTCCATCGCGTCGCGGGCGACCCCGGCAGGAGCTGCGGCACCACCGTCGGCTGCTGGCGCCTGACCCGCGGCGACCTGGGCCCCGACCGCCTCAGCTTCGACCTCGGCGGCGTCGGAGGGATCGCTGACCTCCCCTGCACCGAGCCCACTGGTGCCTTCCCGCTGCTGGACGACGTGGGTCAACTCGTGGGCCAACAGGTGCTTGCCCTGCGTGGAACCCGGGTCGTAGGTGCCCTGCTTGAAGAAGACGTCGCTGCCGCTGGTGAACGCACGAGCGCTCACGGCGTCGTTGAGGGCGTGCGCGTCCGCGTCGGTGTGGACGTTGACGTCGGAGAGGTCGGCGCCCAACGCCGACTCCATCTCCTCACGCACCGGTTCGTCGAGCGGGGCGCCGCGTCCCCGCCGTTCCTCGATGCTGCGCGCGACCGTCTCGTCGAGCTGCTGCGCCGAGGTCACACCGGAGCGCTGGACACCACCAGCCTGCAACAGACGGCCGACCCCGGCGTTGCCGATGTCGGAGAGCGCAGAAGGCGCGGCATCGGCGTCCGTCGGCGCGTGCTCACCGTCGTGCTCGTGGGTGTGGTGCTGCGCGTGCTTGTGGTTGACGGCTTCCAGGTCAGCGGGGTCCATCGGGATCACCTTCCGGTTCGCTCTTGTTCGTGACCAGGTCGTAGTAGGGGCCGAACTCGGATTCGGTGACCAACCGGCCGAGCTTGCGGTACTCCCGGGCGGTGGCCCGGATCAGGTGGTGTGTTCCAACGGCGGTGCCGTCGACCGCCGCGGCGTACGCGGCGGCCAACGTGACGTTGCGGATATCGCCTCCGGCCAGTTCGAAGGCCTTGGCGAGGTAGTCCAGGTCGAGCTGGTCGTCGCGCATCAGGGTCGCTGGCAGGTGCAGCTCCCAGAGACGTCGGCGGTCCTCCTCCTCGGGCGACGGGAAGTCGATCAGGACGTCGATGCGTCGCGTGAACGCCTCGTCGAGGTTGGCTCGCAGGTTGCTGGCCAGGATCGTGATCCCGTCGAAGCGCTCCATGCGTTGCAGCAGGTAGGCGATCTCCAGGTTCGCGTAGCGGTCACGGGCATCGCTGACCTCGGAACGCTTGCCGAACAGCGCATCTGCCTCGTCGAAGAACAGGATGCCGTTCACGTCCTCCGCCCGGGAGAAGATGCGCTCGAGGTTCTTCTCGGTCTCACCGATGTACTTGTCCACGACCGTGGACAGATCGATCACGTACAGGTCCAGACCGAGCTCGGTCGCGATCACCTCGGCCGACAGGGTCTTGCCGGTGCCCGACTCCCCGGCGAACAGGGAGGTGATGCCGCGTCCCTTCTCGGAGCGGCCACCCATGTGCCACTCGTCGAGGACCTGCTCGCGGTGGCGGGCCCGCTCGACGATCTCCCTCAGCAGGGACATCACCCTCGTCGGCAGGACCAGGTCGGCGAACCCCGCGCTGGGGGAGATGCGGCGGGCGAGGTGGTCCAGTCGGCCCGCGTTCTGGAGCCGAGCGCCCAGACGGAGGTCGTCCGGACCGACCTGCGTGCCCTGCGCCGTGGCGTGGTTGGCCGCGGCCTGCCACGCGCGCAGCGCCTGTTCCGGCCGCAGGCGGAACTGGGCCGTGGCCTCCGCGGCGTCGAAACCGACGTCCGCCGCGGTCACGTTCCGCCACAGTTGCACACGCGCGGCCGGATCGACCGATGCCGCGGGCACGGTCGCGGGGACCTCGGCGAGCCAGGCCGGGTCCCACCCGGCGGATCCGACAACGACCACCGGGGTCACCGCCTTGCTCAGCACCTCGATGCCAGCCGGGTCCTCCTCGACCAGAGCGTCGATCGGGCCGATCACCAGTCCACTGTTGCGCAGGCCCGCCTCGCGGACCGCCGACCGCAGCAGTTCAGGGCTCTCGTCACCGGGCAGTCGCTCCGCATCGATCACGAGCGCTGAACCCCCCGCCTCCCGGATCCCACAGGCCGCGGTGGCGAGACCCGCACTCCGCGCATCCTGTTGGACGTACACGGTGCGTGAGCCCGCGCGTAGCGCGCGGGCCACCTCCGCCGCTCCTGTGAGGGGCACCGACGGGATGTCGACCAGCAGCCGCGCGAGCCGTTCGGGCAACTGATCGTCCCCGAGCAGGTGCGCGCTGACCCGGTCGTCCACGCGCAGGCTCCGGGTGAGCAGCGGACGCCCACCATCGCCTACCTCGATGAGCATGGCGTTGACGAGCGGTGCCTCCGGTGTGAGCCGTGCCCGGGCCTGGCCGTCCAGCGGCCCGCGACCGAGCAGTTCGAGCACCAGACCGATGCTGGCACGACGGCGTGTGACATCGTCCTGGAGGTAGCCGAAGAGGCGTTCGAAGCGGCTGTCGAGGTCCGGCAGCAGGGTGATCAGCAGGATCTCGAGGTCGAGACGCGCCAACCCGAACGTCGCGGCCAAGGTGGTGAGCCGGAAGGGCACGCCGTCCTCCACGGCCTGCTGGGCGTCTGCCTCCAGCTGCGCGACACGTTCAGCGACGTCGGCCACGGCGAGCGGCGCCGGACCCGCCAACAACCGCTCGACATCGGCCTCGGAGATGTACAGCCCTCGGACGGGATCATCAGGCGTGGGATCGTCGGCCCAGCGGGCAGCGATCGCGTGACGTACGCGCGCCTCGGTGACCGCGAGCCACCCGCGGAGATGATCGAGGTCCGGTGTCGCGTTGTCCATCAGCGCTTCCGCGGGATCGTCGAGACCGTGAACCTTCGTCCTGGACTGTCCTCGCCACCCCCGGTGAACGTCTCCTCGATCTGGTCGCTGTCCGGCTCGTCCGCGGTGTCCGCCTTCGACGGCCGCTTGCCCTTGACCGACTCCGACGGCCCGTCGCGCGCATCGATCTGGATACGCGGCGACTCCTCGACCGGAGGACCGGCATGGCGTAGTTCATCGAGCGCGAACGGCACGCTCAGCACCAGTTCGACCGACGGCTTCAGCTCACCGCCCATCGCGCTCCAGATCTCCCCGATCGAGCGTTCCGGCGGGGGCGGGATCCCAACGCTGGCGAAGATGGGCAGCGCCTCCTCCGCCAGTGACCCCTCCAACTGCTCGCGTGGGAACTCCTCGTGGGACAGGAACGCCTTGATGACCCCTGACAGCAGCCGGTGCTCGTCCTCCGGACGCTGGGTCCAGGCGGTGACGAGGTAGGACAGCTTGAAGCGCCGAGGTGGGCGACGGCGCCCCACGACGACGCCGTCGTCGTTGGTCACCGGCTCGGCTTCGACCCGCCGGCGCGCGATGTCCTCACGGATGTCGAACAGGAAGACGTTCAGCGTCGGCGCGGTGCGTTTCGCTGCCCACTCGCTGCTCGGTGCGTCGAAGGCCACCTCGACCTCACCGTTCACCACGCTGTCGCGTAGGAACGACCGGATGCTGGCGTCCATCTCGTCGATCATGTCAGCCGCGATGCTGCCGAGGCTCGGGCGTAGGTGCGATGGGACAACGGGACGAACGCGGGGAACGTAGCCGTGCCCGTTCGGGCAACCGCTCGCACCATCGGCGCCGCGGAGATCGGTGCCGACATCAGATCAGTCCGTGCCGCAGCGCGTAGGCCACGGCATGCGACCGGTTCTTCAGCTGGAGGCGGGCCGTCACCCCTTGGATCACGTTCTTGATCGTGCGCTCCGAGTAGCTGAGCTCCTCGGCGATCTCCGCGGTGCCTTGCCCCTCGGCCACCAGCCGGAGTACCTCGATCTCGCGGTCGGAGAGCCCGTGGACGTGCAGACCCTGTGGTCCGAGCACACGGTCATGGAGGTCTCCGACGTGGGTCATGAGCCGTCCGACCAGGTCGGGCGGCAGGGTCCCACAGCCCTCCGATGCCTGGCGGATCGCCGTGACCAACCCCTCGGGCGTGGCGTCGCAGCGGCGCACGAGACCGCTGATGCCGGCCTCGATCGCGGTCAGGAGTGCCTGATCATCGAGGTGGCTGACCACGAGCACGACCGCGACGTCCTGGCCACGCCGCAACCGGCGGACGGTCTGCACCGTGAGTTCGTCGATGCGGTCGACCACGACGAGCGCGACCTCAGCACCCGGGTCATCGGCCGCAACCAGCGTGACCCGGGCTCGGTCCGCGAAGCTCGCTTCGATCCCGGCCCGTGACACCGGGTCGGCCGCGTGGAGGGCCACCTCGATGGGGACAGGACGCCCCTCGTCATCCATGGTGGGCTGATCGGTGGTCATAGACGTTGGCGTCGTCGGCGCGATCGCGAGTTCAGCGGACATTCCCGTACCCCTCTCCAGGTCCCATCGTCGGGCGGTCCACGGCGGAGCCGCCTTCCGGACAGGGCCGGGGCGAAGACTGCCAGGGGCACGTTCCCGGGAACTTCACAGGGACTTCACGGGCAGTTGGTGTTTCCCCGGTCGTTGCCCTCACGGTCCTGCCGTAACCGCCGTCGAACGCGTAGCGTCCGCCCGCATGGGTGCTATCGCAACGCTCGTTCAGAGCGAACTGACCGTCGAGCCCGGACAGCAGGTCACCACGACCCTCCGGGTACGTAACGCTGGCTCGATCGTCGACGAGTTCACCTTCGAGGTGCTCGGAGACGCCGCCGGCTGGACCCGTATCGAGCCGGACTCGCTCCGCCTGATGCCGGGATCCGAGGAACAGGTCCAGGTGACCTTCCATCCCCCTCGGACCTCCGCGGCGCGAGCAGGCCAGATCCCCTTCGGCCTGAAGGTCAGCTCGCGCGAGGACCCCGACGGGTCCGCCGTCGAGGAGGGAACGCTGCAGGTCAGCGAGTTCCTCGCCGTGACCGCCGAGCTGATCCCGCGGACCGCACGGGGTCGTCGCAAGGCCAAGCAGGAACTGGCCGTGGACAACCGCGGCAACGAGCGTCTGAACACCGAGGGCCTCGTCTACGACGAGAACGAGGCTCTGGACTTCGAGCTGTCCGAACCGACGGTCGTCGCGGATCCCGGCCACGCGACCTTCACCACCCTGAAGGTCGCACCCCGCAAGCGCTTCTGGCGCGGTCCGGACCGCACGCTGCCCTTCCAGATCCAGCTGCAGCCCACGGAGACCGAGCCGCCGGTCGCCGTGGACGGCACCCTGCTGCAGCAGGCGCTGATCCCCAAGTGGCTGCCGAAGGTGCTGTTGGCGCTGCTGCTGTTGTTGCTGCTGCTCGCGCTGCTGTGGTGGACCCTGCTGCGCCCAGCGATCGAGTCCGCCGCTCGCGATGCGGTCGAGGAGCCACTCGCCGAGCAGGCCGCGGCGACCGCCCAGCTCCAGGATGACGTCGCGGGCGTTCAGGAAGCCCTGGGTCAGGAACCACCGCCGGCAGATGACGAGGACGAGGAGCCCGTCGACGAGGAGCCGGAGGAGGAAGAGGTCGAGGAGGAGCTCGACCCCGAACCGATCGAGGTTCGCACGCCGACCGACTTCCGGCTCAACGTCAACACGGGTGGTACGAGCGTCGCTGGCCCGGTGACCCCCGACGGCGACGACCGTCTCGAGATCACCGACATCATCCTCCAGAACCCGGGTGGCGATCAGGGCACCCTGCAGGTGCGGCGCGGCACGACCGTCCTGCTCGAGGTAGCGCTCCAGAACTTCCGCGATCTGGACTACCACTTCGTCGGACCCCTGGTGTTCACGAGCGATGACGGCGTGAACCTTCGGGTGGTGTGCCAGAATGAACCGGGCGAGGGCAACTGCACCCCATCGGCACTGTTCTCCGGGCAGACCGTCTCGCTCGTGGAACCTGAGTAGGGCGTTCCATCGTCGTCCCAGGAGCGATCGACGATCGCGAGAGGTGGCAAGCGGAACCTGACGCGATCCCAGGAGATGGCCGTGGACACGATGTCGGCCGAGGGACGTTCCCTCACCGTCGGCCGCCGCGTCGGGATCGTGGCCGCCGCACTGATGCTCACCCTGGCACTCCTGGTGCAGTACGCGCCATCGGCCTACGCGCAGGTCTCCGTGAGCTTCCCGTCAGGGCAGGAGTCCTTCGTCAACCAGGTCGATCTGCCCGAGAGCGTGTCCATCGACGTCTTCGTCACGGACGCCGACGGCATCCGGCCGCTGAACACCTACTTCGACCCGATCGTGGCCAACCCGTTCACCGACCCGCCGGGTAACCGAGTGGACCGCGTCCCCTTCCCCTCCAGCTTCAACGCCGTGACATTCACGGTGCCGTCTGCAACGCCGATCGGGCAGTACCGCGTCCTATCCTGCATGGACGACTTCGACGTCGACACGGGGACGACCGAAGGGTGCAGCGGGCCCTTCACCTTCAGCCAGTTCCAGACCTACACGGTCCGGGGCATCGAGGTCGACCCCAGCTCCGGGCTGGCCGGCAGCGGTGCGACCGTCACGGGCACCGGCTTCCGCGTCACCGAGTACTTCGGGGATCCGACCGGGTGCGACCCCGTTGCCGTCACGTTCAACGGCATCTCCATCGGCTCGGTTGCGATCCCCGACAACGAGGAGGGCCCCTTCGACGACCGGTCCATCACCCTGCCGTTCACCGTGCCCGACCTCGCTCCGGGGACCTACACGATCACCGCGACGCAGGGCGAGGTGGACGCCAACTGTCCCCTCCGGAGCTTCACGACGACCTTCACGGTAACGACGACACCGGTGGACCCCGACCCTGATCCCGACCCGGACACCGTCCTCTCCCTCGATCCGGAGGAGGGCACGGTCGAGAGCGAGACCGAGGCGACCGGAACGGGCTACCTCCCTGGTGTGCCGGTCGTACTCCGGACCGATGACGGGGTGCTGGCCATCGTCGCTGCCAGAGACGTCTCGAGAGACGGTTCCTTCACCGCGACCTTCGACATCCCGGTCGGGACACCAGGAGGCCAACTCGAGGTGGAGGGATGTCAGCGATGCGACACCCGTGCGTCGGTCAGTGCCACTGCGATCTTCGACGTCCTCCCGCGCGTGTTCGTGGACCGCGAGGTCGGACGCTCGGGGGAGGTCGTGATCGTCACCGGTGACGGCTTCCCTGCCGATGGGACGGCCCAGCTGCGGTGGTCAGCGGGCATCGGCATCACCACGGTCACCGCCGATACTTCCGGCGAGTTCACGCAGGATGTGCTGCTCTTCCGACGCGACATCGTCGGACCGAGGGAGCTGATCGCAGAGGTCCAGGACGGCAGCGACGTGCCGCCGACCGCCACCACCGACCTCCTGGTCGTACCACGCACGCTGAGCCCTCCCGACTTCATCAGCCGCGGCTGACCGCCGCCCTACCGAACCGAGACCGTCACGATCGATGGAGACACCATGCCGGACCTGCCGGCCCTCGCGAACAGCCGACGTCCTCTCCTCGCGGTCCTCCTCGTGGCCGCGATGCTGGCCTCCCTGGTCGTCGTCATCCAACCCGCACAGGCCCAGTCCATGTCGCTGTCGCCGAGCGCCGGCCTCGGCGACGAACTGCCTCTCGAGGTGACGGTGGATCTGTCGGGCTTCTTCAGTGGACAGCCTGTCGGTGTCTTCTTCGAGCCACTCGGCGAAGACCCGGCTACCGACGAACCGGATCCCGAGAGCCTCGTCGACTCCGGTGAGACATCCTCTGCGGACAACGGAGGTGGCGGGGAGATCCAGCTCACGTTCGAGGTCGAGGACGGCACCCCACTCGGGGAGTACCGCGTTCTCGCCTGCCTCCTCACGACCAGCGACGGAGACACCTGCGCGCCACAGGTGACCGTCGGGTTCCTCACCCCTCAGCAGTTCCTGTCCTCGACCTTCCAGGTCTTCGCCATCCGTGGCATCGAGGTCTCCCCTTCCCAAGGGTTCGCTGGGTCGTCGGCAGTCGTCTCCGGTTTCGGGTTCCGGACCAGCTCCTTCAGTGACTCGACGTTCGATCCGGGCTGCCCCGCGGTCGGACTCGACTTCGAGGGCATCGACATCGGATCGTCGGAGATCGAACGTAGTACCGACGATCCCGATCGGGACCACACGCTGAGCCACTCGTTCACCGTGCCCGACGTGGACCCGGGGACCTACACGATCACCGCCACGCAGGGCACCGTCGGCTCGGACGTGTGTCCGGTCGAGAGCCACACGACGACCTTCCAGGTCGTCGAGGTCCCCCCCGAACCCGACCCGCAGATCGAGGTCGATCCCAGCAGCGGCATCGCCGGGTCGACGACCACCGCCACCGTGTCCGGCTTCGGCGAATCGTTCGAGTGCGGCCCGGTGACGGTCACCTTCGACGGTGAGGAGGTCCTCGAGGAGATGGCCGCGACGACCGCGACCTTCTGGGAAGCCGGCTTCACCGAGAGCTTCACCGTGCCCGACCGATCCCCCGGGACCTACGACGTCACCGCCACCCAGACCGGGTGCGGACCCCTGTCCGCTTCGACCAGCTTCACGGTCGTTGTGGCCTTCGACCCGACCCTGACCGTCGACCCCGAGGAGGGGACCGTCGAGAGCGAGGTCGAGGCCAGCGGTGAGGACTTCGAGCCGGCGGTGCCCGTCGTCCTACGGCTGGGCGAGACCCTGGTTGCGATCGTGTCGGGCGCTGATGTGAACGGCGCCGGGGCGTTCACCGTCACCTTCGAGGTACCGGAGGTGACCCCCGGCGGCATCCAGGACGTGATCGCGTGCCAGCGCTGCACGAGCACCGACGTGTTGGAAGCGACCGCAGAGTTCCTCGTGCTGCCTCGGATCTTCATCGACCGTCAGGTCGCCCGTCCGGGCAACGTCATCGAGGTGACCGGCGACGGCTTCCCCACCGATGAGCCAGTCACCCTGTCGTGGGATCGCGGGATCGGGTTGGAGACCGTCCAGGGTGACGAGGACGGGGAGATCAGCACGCTGATGCTCATCTTCCGTCGTGACATCGTCGGACCGCGGGAGCTGATCGCCGAGATCGTGGATGAGGACCTCGAGGAGGACGAGGAGCCGATCACCGCGACCGAGGAACTGCTGGTCGGCCCTGGCACCCTCTCGCCACCGGACTTCGTGCGCCGCGGCTGAGGACGCACCCCTCGGCCGAGCTCAGCCGGACCCGAAGGTCTCGAGGATCGCCCAGAGGTTCTCGGCCATGCGTTCGGGGCGCACCTTGTACCACGCACCTCCCAGGATCAGGTGGTCGACGTGCTGTTCGATCGCGCCCAGCTGGTCACGCACCTCGGCCGGAGTCCCGGCGACCGCGTAGCGGGCCACCGCCTCGTCGGGGACCGCGTCGACCATCGCATCCAGGTCCTGCCCGGTGCGCTTCCACACGTCGCGGAGCTCCCCGGTGAGCTCCTCGTCGCCGTACGAGGCGAACACCGGCTGGTAGTTCGGCGTGGTGCCGTAGAAGGCGATCTGCTGTTTCGCCTCGCGGATCGCGACGTCGCGGTCGTCTGAGATACACAGGATCACACCCTGGCAGACCGTGAAGTCATCGCGGTCGCGGCCCGCCTCAGCGAGCGCTGCATCCACCCGAGGCAGCACGTCGTCGGCGAGGTAGCGGTCCGAGGTGAAGGGGTGGCCGAGGATCCCGTCGGCGTAGCTGGCGGCGGCCTTGGTCATCAGCGGGCCGACCGCGGCGACGTAGACCCGCGGCAGCGCGCGGTCGTGGGCCTTGCCGAGCCCGCCCAGCCCCGGCCGCAACACGCGGTAGAGGTCGCCGTCGAAGGTGACGTCCTCCCCACGTTCCATACGCCACACCGTCTGCATGGCCTGGACGTACTCGCCCATCCGCTTGGCGGGCTGGTCGAAGGCGGCGGAGAAGCGCTCCTCGATGATGCGCTTGACCTGGCTGCCGAGGCCGACCACGAACCGGCCGCCCGTCAGCTCGTTCAGGTCCCAGGCCTGCATGGCGGTGACCGTGGGCGAGCGGGGGAACGCGAGGGTGATGTTGGTGCCGACGTCGATCCGCTCGGTCGCCTGCGCCAGCACCGACGCCTGGATCATCGACTCCTGGGTGGTCTCCGCCACCCACGCGGCGTCGAAGCCCTTGGCTTCGACCTGCTTGCCGAGTTCGCCGAGGAAGGCGTAGGGCCCTCCGAGTGCCACTCCCCTGGTCGCCACACGCTGCTCCTGGTCGCTTCGCCGGAACGCTAGCGGCTCCAGCGTTCCCGTCGGAGCCCGTGCCCGGTGGGGTGGCCGCAGGGTGACCACACCGGGCAGGACCCGGCTCCGAACCCGGGTACGAGGATCCGGCCGCTACGGTGGATCCGCACGAGCAGGTGGCGGGGATGTGACGGAGGAGCCTGAGGAGCGCAGCACGCTACGGCGCTGGGCGTTCCCCGTCTTCGGCGTGCTCGGAGCGATGCTCTGCCTGTGGGTCTGGGCGAGCGTCGTTGCCGTGCAGGAAGGCGCAGACGTCCGCGCAGCCGGGCAGCAGTACACCGCGATGCGCGACGACGGGGCCCCGTGGCGCGTCACCTCGTTCCAGCCCGGTCGCAACGCCGAGGTCCACATCGAGGTACGCCGTCGCGGACCGATCCCGGTGAGCATCACCGACGTGCCCGACGTCACGGCGGGACCGCCACGAGAGAGCTACTGCGGCTGGTGGCCCGAGCAGGTGCTGGTGGACGGGGTGGACCTCGCGGACCACGACACGCCGATCCCGCTCGCGAGGACCGACACCACCGAGCTGGTACTGAGCGGTCGCTACCTCGGCGGGCCTGGCTGCCTGGACGAGGGGCGGGTCGGCGGACGGCGCGCGGTGTTCATCGACATCAGCATCCTGGGTGCTCCGAAGCGGGTACGCGTGGAGCTCCCGGTGCGTATGACGTGGTCCAACGACCCGGCCGCCAGTGTGCAGCGTCTGGAGGAACGGCCGGTCGCTCCCCGGGTCGGCACCTCCCCGTAGGTCAGACCCGTCCGGCCGACCTGCGCGCCGGTCGTCAGACCGTGAGGTTGTCACGAACGGCGTCGGCGATCCGATCCGCGGCCGCCTGTGCGTCGTCGTGCGTCTCGGCCTCGACCATCACCCGGATCAGGGGTTCGGTCCCGGAGGGTCGCAAGAGCACGCGCCCGGCGTCCGCGAGCTTGTCCTCCTCGGCGTGGACCAGCTCCCAGACCGCGGTGGCATCGGGCAGTCGACCCCGGTCGACCCCCTTCACGTTGACCAGCACCTGCGGCAGCCGCCCCATGACGTGCGAGAGCTCCTCCAGGGTGGCTCCCGTCGAGCGGACCACCGAGAGCAGCCGCACAGCGGTCAGGATCCCGTCGCCGGTGGTGGCGTGGTCCAGGTCGATCAGGTGGCCTGACTGCTCGCCACCGAGGTTCAGGCCACGCTCCCGCATCGCTTCGAGCACGTAGCGGTCACCGACGGCGGTCTCCACCACGTCGATGCCCAGCCCGGACATCGCTCGCTTGAACCACAGGTTGGTCATGACCGTCGTCACCACGGTGTCCTGTGCGAGGGTGCCCCGGTGGTGCATCTGGCGGGCGAGGATCGCGAGGATCACGTCACCGTCGACCTCGTCGCCCTGGTGGGTTGCGGCGATGGCGCGGTCGGCGTCGCCATCGTGGCTGATCCCGGCGTCCGCGTGGTGCTCGATGACGGCGTGACGGATGACGTCCGGGTAGGTGGAGCCGCAGCCGTCGTTGATGTTGGCGCCGTCCGGCTTGCAGTGGATCGCGATGACCTCCGCACCGAGCTGGCGGTAGACCTGCGGCGCGACGTTCGAAGCGGCGCCGTTGGCGCCGTCCACGACGATGCGCAAGCCGGTCAGGTCGACGTCGACGATCGACGCGAGGTGCTCGACGTACCGGGCAGGACCCGATGGGTCGCTGAGCCGTCGCCCGATCTTCACCCCGGTCGGACGACGGTCGGTCCGCGCCTGCACGATCTCCTCGAGCCGGGCTTCCTCGTCGTCCGTGAGCTTGTAGCCCTCCGCACCGAAGAACTTGATGCCGTTGTCCCCGACGGGGTTGTGAGAGGCGGAGATGATCGCCCCGGCTGCCGCGCTGGACCGCGCCGTAAGGTAGGCGATGCCCGGCGTCGGCAGGACCCCGACCGCGACGGCGTCACCACCGGCCGCCGTGATGCCGGCGATCAGGGCCGACTCGAGCATCTCACCGGACCAGCGAGGATCCCGCCCCACCAGGATCGTCGGACGGGTGTCACCGCCTTCGTGGAGGACCGTGACGAGCGCCCGGCCGAGGTCGAGGGCCAGCTCCGGCGTCAGGTCGACGTTGGCCTTGCCGCGGACCCCATCGGTCCCGAAGATCGAACCCACCTGGTTCCCACCTGTCGGATCGTCGCTGTCGCCGGCGCTGCGGGGGTCGCGCCCCGCACGGACGGCCACACCACGTCGACGAGCGGCGACGCGCGTCAGCGCTTGCTGAACTGCGGTGCGCGACGGGCCTTCTTGAGGCCGTACTTCTTGCGCTCGACCTTGCGGGCATCACGCGTCAGCAGACCTGCCTGCTTCAGCGGGGTCCGCCACTCCGGGTCGTAGTCGGCCAAGGCACGAGCGAGCGCCAGACGCAGCGCGCCGGCCTGACCGGTGGTGCCACCGCCGTGGAGCCGCGCGGAGACGTCCCACTGGCCACCCTGCTCCAGGGTCTCGAACGGCTCGAGGACGTGGGAGCGGAGCTTCTCGGTCGTGAAGTACTCCTCGAGCGGCTTGCCGTTCAGCGTCATGACGCCAGAGCCCTTGGAGATCCGGGCACGGGCGACCGCCGACTTGCGGCGACCGGTGAAGATCTGGTCGGTCATCATCTTCCTCGTTGGTGCGTCCGTCGCGCCGAGGCGCGTCACGGCACGTGGCTAGACGTGCGTCGGGAAGGGCTTGGGCTGCTGCGCGGCGTGAGGGTGGTCGGCGCCGGCGTACACCTTGAGCTTGAGCCCCATCGCCCGGCCCAGCTTGTTCTTCGGCAGCATCCCCTTGATCGCCTTCTCGACGACCTCGGTCGGCTGCTTGTCGAGCATCGCGGCGAAGGGCACCGAGCGGATCCCGCCGGGGAACCCGGAGTGCGAGTGGTAGAGCTTCTGCTCGGCCTTCGCGCCGGTCAGCACGATCTTGTCCGCGTTGATCACGATGACGTGATCACCCAGGTCCAGGTGGGGCGTGAAGGTCGGCTTGTGCTTGCCGCGCAGGACCGTCGCGACGCGGGTCGCGAGGCGGCCGAGGGTCTCGCCCTCGGCGTCCACGACGTACCAGTCGCGGGTGATGTCCTTGGCGCTGGGGCTGTAGGTCGGCATCTGACGTTCCTCTGGGGCCGGGATGGCCGGGTGCAACGGGCGGGCGTCCCGCGGAGGGTCGTTCGGTGGCGCGTGTCGCGGGGACGTCATGCGGGACCCGGTGGTCCGCACGCGGCAGCGCCGGCACGAACGGCGAGGTGGCGAGCAGCGCGGCGCGAACACATGAGCGCGGTCCACACGGGACCGCGGACGAGAAGCGTACCGTCCCTCCCGCGAGGCGGTCAACCGCGGCATGGTCCCCGAAGTGTGGTGATCCACGGGAACATACTTCCGTGGATCACCACACTCTGGGCTACGCGCCCGACGGGGGGGCGTGGCGAGGTGGGGCGGCCGGCCAGGCGCGACCGTAGCTGACCCGCTCGAGGACCAGCCCGTGGGCCGGCGCCACCCGGGCTGCGGCCGAGCGGTCCCGCGCCGCGAGCACCTCCGCGATCCACTCCGGCGGGCGCGTCCCCCGCCCGACCTCGAGCAGGCAGCCGACCATCGAACGCACCTGCTGGTGGCAGAAGGCGGTGCCGACGACCCGGACGTCGATCCGGTGGGGCCCGACCCGGCGCACCGTGGCCTCGGTCACCCGCCGGACGGTGGTCCCGCCCGCCGCCTTGCGGCAGAAGGAGGCGAAGTCGTGCTCCCCGATCAGCAGCGTCGCTCCTGCCTGCATCTCGCGGAGCGCCAGCGGTCCACCCACCAGCACGTGGTCGTGGCGCAGCAGCGGATCCATCCGAGCGGCGTCGACCAGCCGGTAGCGGTACTGGCGCGCCGTCGCGGAGAACCGCGCGTCGAAACGCGCAGGGACGCGCCGGACCGCCCAGATCGTGATGGCGTCCCCGACCACACGATCCAGACGCCGCGCGAAGCCGTCGAGGTCCGCGACCGCACGGCTGGCGCGTGCCACCTCGGCATCGACGTCGAGGTGGCAGACCTGCGCCAGGGCGTGGACCCCACGGTCGGTCCGCCCGGCGCAGACCGACGAGACGGGCTGCCCGAGCAGACGCTCGCACGCCTCCTCCAGACGGCCCTGGACCGTGACCTGGTCACGCTGACGCGCGAACCCGACGAACGGGGCCCCGTCGTAGGCGAGGTCGATGCGTAGCCGGGCAGGCGCACTCACCGTGACGCTCAGGCGTCCTTGGTCTCGTCGTCCGCGTCGTCGGCGTCGTCCGCAGTGACGTCGTCGGCGTCCGCAGCCTCGGCCTCGGCCTCGGCGACGGGCTCGTCGTCCACGTCGTCAGCGTCGGCGTCGTCGGCGTCCTCGGTGGCGGGGGCCACCTCCTGGCCGGTCGCCTTCGCGACCGCGGCAGCGACGTCGTCGTCGGTGATCTCCTCGTCGTCGTCCTCGTCGAGGTCGAGGTCGTCGAGCAGGGCCGTCCCGACGCCCGCCGTCTCCGCGGCAGCACGCTTGCGACGCCGTCCGAACAGCCCGCGGGAGCGGCCCTGCTTGGACTCCTCGATGACCTCGTCGCCGTAGCTGTCTCCGAGTTCGGTGAGCTCGACCAGCACCATGGGGGCGTTGTCACCCTTGCGGGGGCCCAGCTTCAACATCCGGGTGTAGCCACCGTTACGGTCAGCGAACCGAGGCGCCACGTCCTCGAAGAGGTACGCGACGACGTCACGATCCGGGATCTTGCTGAGCACCTGACGTCGGGCGTGCAGGTCGCCCTGCTTGGCCTTGGTGATCAGCCGCTCGGCGTAGGGCCGCAGCATCTTGGCCTTGGCCTCGGTCGTCCTGATCCGCCCGTGGCGGAACAGCTCGCTGGCGAGTGACGCCAGGAGCTGCCGCTGGTGGGCAGGACCGGCACCGAGCCGGGAGCCGCGCTTGGGGGTCGGCATCTGTCTGTCTCCTCGAGAACCTTCGCGTGTGTCGTTGCATGGCGCCCGCCCGCGAGCGGCGCCGGGAGGGCCGCCGTCGATGTGACGGGGCCCGGGTGTGACTCACTCCTTGAGCGCGACACCCAGCTCGACCAGCTTCTCCCTGACCTCGTCGACCGACTTGGAGCCGAAGTTGCGGATCTCCAGCAGCTCCTGCTCGGTCTTGTCGCGGAGCTCGCCGACGGTCTGGACACCCTCACGCTTGAGGCAGTTGTAGGACCGCACGGACAGGTCGAGGTCCTCGATCGGCATGTCGGCGACCGGGTCACCGATCGATGCCAGCGCCTCCTCGGGTGACACGACGATCCCGCCGGGTCCCGAGTCCTCGAACTCGGCGAACTGCTCGAACAGGCCCTTCAGGGTCTCACCGGCGGAGGCCAGCGCCTGCGCTGGGGTGACCGAGCCGTCGGTCTCCACGTCGAGGATCAGCTCGTCGTAGTTGGTCATCTGCTCGACGCGGGTCGGCTCGACGCGGTAGGCAACCCGCTTGACGGGGCTGTACACCGAGTCGATCGCGATGACGCCGATCGGGTCGCCCTGGCGCTTGTTGACCTCGGCCGTGCGGTAGCCACGCCCACGCTCGACGGTGAGGTACATCTCGAGGTGGCCGCCCGCGTTCAGCGTGGCGATGTGCAGGTCCTCGTTGACGACCTCGACCTGCGACGGCGCGAAGATGTTCTCCGCGGTCAGCACACCCGGGCCGTCACCACCGAGGAAGATCTCCACCGGCTCGTCGGACTCCGAGCGGACCACCAGGTCCTTGATGTTCAGGATGATGTCGGTGACATCCTCCTTCACACCCTCGATCGCCGAGAACTCGTGCAGGACGGACCCACCCTCCGGGCCGGCAGCCTGCGCCGAGGTGAACCGGATCCGCGTCACCGCGGCACCCGGCACCGACGACAGCAGCGTGCGGCGCAGCGAGTTGCCGATGGTGTAGCCGAAACCCGGCTCCAAGGGCTCGATGCGGAAACGTGAACGGGTGCCCTCCTCGAAGGGCTCCTCGGTCAGACGGGGGCGGTAGGCGACGAACGGCGACCCGGCGGAGGTCTCCGCCAGGCTGATGACGCCGTCCTCGTCGTAGAAACCGAAATCGGACATCGGTGCTCCTCACTGTTTCGGTGGGGACGTCCCCCCAACCACGTGCCGCCCTCGTTCCCGGGGCCATCGGCTGACACGCTCATCACTCCACGGCCCGCTCGTCCCGGGCCGGACCGTGGGCTGCGAGCGGGCGCCCGCAGCGGTGGTCGTCGATCAGGTCACTTCGAGTACAGCTCGACGATCATCTGCTCGGTGACCGGCGCATCGATCTGCGAGCGGACCGGCACGTCGATCACGGTGACCTTGTAGGCGTTCGGGTCGGACTCGAGCCAGCCGGGCACCTCACGGGAACCGAAGACCTCGAGCGAGCCGATGATCGCCTGGGACTCGCGAGCGCGCTGGCGGATCTCGATCACGTCGCCCGGCTTGACCCGGTGCGACGGGATGTTGGTCGTGCGGCCGTTGACCATCACGTGCCGATGGCTCGCGAGCTGGCGCGATTCGGCGCGGGTACGGCCCCAGCCAGCGCGGTAGAGGACGTTGTCCAGCCGCAGCTCGAGCAGGACCAGCAGGTTCTCACCCGTCCGGCCCTCCTGGCGGTTGGCCTCCTCGTAGTACCGGCGGAACTGCTTCTCGAGGACGCCGTAGTAGTAGCGCGCCTTCTGCTTCTCACGGAGCTGGAGCAGGTACTCCGACTCCTTGATCCGCCCGCGGCCGTGTTCACCCGGCGGGTAGGGCCGCTTCGCGAAGTTCTTGTCGTTGCCCTTGAGGTCCACGCCCAGTCGGCGGGACTTCTTCGTCATCGGGCCGGTGTATCGAGCCATGTTGTTCAACCCTCCATCGGCCGCCCGCTTTGCTTCGGGCGGCCTCGTTCCTCCCTGTGCTAGGGAGGAACGATGCTCTGGTCAACCGTCCATCGGGTCGCCTCGTTGGTTCGGCGACCCTCGATCCTCCCTGTGCTAGGGAGGATCCTGCCGCGCATTGCGGCTGGCTGGAGCGTTACCTCGGTTGTCCTTCCTCGGCGCCGTGCGGGTGCACGTGCGCCACGGGAGCGCCCTCATGACCTCGGGCGCTCCTCCTCGCTACGTGCGCCGGCGCTTGGGCGGCCGGCACCCGTTGTGCGGCACCGGGGTGATGTCCTTGATGGACAGCACCTCGAGCCCCGCAGCAGCGAGGGTGCGGATAGCGGTCTCCCGGCCAGCGCCGGGACCCTTGCAGAGCACGTCGACCTTGCGGACGCCGTTCTCGATCGCGGCCTTCGTCGCCTGTTCCGCCGCGACCTGCGAGGCGAACGGCGTCGACTTGCGCGATCCCTTGAACCCGGCGTTGCCACCGGTCGACCACGCGATCACGTTGCCCTGCTGGTCGGTGAACGTGATCGTCGTGTTGTTGAACGTCGACTTGATGTGACACTGGGCGTGCAGGACGTTCTTGCGCTCGCGCTTGCGGCTGCGCTGCTTCTTCTGCGCCATCGTGAGGCTCCTCGCCGATCAGTGCTTGCGGGTCGGCTTGCGGATCCCGCCGACGGTCTTCTTCGGGCCCTTACGGGAACGTGCGTTGGTGTGCGTGCGCTGGCCCCGCACGGGCAACCCGAGACGATGCCGGATCCCCTGGTAGGAGCCGATCTCGATCTTGCGCTTGATGTTGTTCGCCGTCTCGCGTCGGAGGTCACCCTCGACGCGGTAGGCGTTGTCGATGTGGGTCCGCAGCCGGACGACCTCGTCGTCGGAGAGGTCACGCACGCGGGTGTCGGGATCGATGTCGGTCGCCGTCAGGGTCTCCTGAGCGCGGGTCTTGCCGATCCCGTAGATGTAGGTCAGGGCGATGACGACGCGCTTCTCACGCGGGACGTCGACGCCAGCGATCCGTGCCATGTCGAGGTCCTCTCGTCAGCCCTGCACCTGCTTGTGCCGGGGGTTCTCGCAGATCACCCGGACGCGACCGCGCCGACGGATGATCTTGCACTTGTCACACATCTTCTGGACGGAAGGGTGGACCTTCATGTCGTCCTCCTGGGCTTGACGCCTCGCGGACGAGACGCGGCGGATCGTGTCGATCCGCCTCTGGCTGGTCGACGACCCGGATGGTCGCCGCGGGGCGGGGCCTCCCTGCCGCGTCCCGGGGCCGAACGGGCCGCCGGTGGGCGGTCCGTGGTCGTCACCGGGCCTCGCGAGGAGGTCGGTGTCGGCCGGCCGAGCTCGACGTCACGGTCGTTGCCACACCCCGTCGGGGTCGGCGGCGACGTGCGCCGGATGCAGCATCCGTCGTGTCTGGTCCGGACGCGTTGTGCTCGGGGAGCTCCCGGCGAGGTCGGTGCCGTGGGAGTGCGGCGCCGGCCGGTGCTACCTCGAGGTAGAGGGGTCAGATGATCACTTGTAGCGGTAGGTGATGCGGCCGCGGGACAGGTCGTAGGGGGAGAGCTCGACGACCACCTTGTCCCCGGGGAGGATCCGGATGTAGTGCATCCGCATCTTCCCGCTGATGTGGGCGAGCACGTTGTGCCCGTTCTCCAGCTCCACGCGGAACTGGGTGTTGGGCAACGCCTCGGTGACGGTGCCCTCCACCTGGATGGCCTCTTCCTTCTCGCTCACGCTCGCTCCGGGTCGCTTGCTACCGGTCGGTTCCACGCACAGCACCACCGACGTGGTGGGAGGCGGGGAGGGTCGTCACGGGTCACCGCGGCTGCGGAGCCGAGGGGTCGCACCGGCGCGCGGTCGGCTCCGTGGAGCCGCTCGCGTGCGTCGGTCCGAGGGATCGGCGTGCGACGACTGGCACCCGCGTGACGACGCCCTGCCACGTGGCAGGGCGTTCGGGAAGGGTACCGGGGGTGGTGACCTGCGGGCAACCCCGGGCAACGGAGGCGGTTCAACCAGCGGCCGCGAGGTAGCTCGCCGGCAGCCCGTCGGTCCACGGCCACGCCGGCTCGTCGGAGCGGGCCGTGAGCACCCACGGGCCTTCAGGGGTGACCGCCACGGTGTGTTCCCAGTGTGCGGACAGCGAGCCATCGGCCGTGACGACCGTCCAACCATCCTCCAGGGCGCGGGTGCGAGCGCCGCCGAGGTTGAACATCGGCTCGACCGCGAGCACCCACCCCTGGGACAGCTGCGCCCCCCGGCCTGCCGTGCCGTGGTTCGGCACCGACGGATCCTCGTGCAACGCACGACCGATGCCGTGGCCGACGTACTCGCGGACCAACCCGTAGCCATGCGCGTCCGCGACGGCCTGGACCGCCGCGCCGATGTCACCCAACCGGTGACCGCCATGGACCTGCTGGAGGCCCTGCCAGAGGGCGTCGCGGGTCGCGGCGACGAGCCGTCGGACCTCGCGGGACGCAGCCGCGTCACCACCGACGACCAGGGTCACGGCGGAGTCACCGTGGAAGCCGTCAACGATGGCGCCGCAATCGATCGAGAGGACATCGCCCTCGTCGAGCCGCACGTCGGCCGACGGGATGCCGTGCACCACCTGCTCGTTCAGCGAGGTACACAGGGTCGCCGGGAACCCCCGGTAGCCCTTGAACGACGGGGTCGCACCCGCGCCGACGATCACCCGCTCAGCGAGCCGATCGAGGTCGAGGGTGCTCATCCCCGGACGCAGCGCCTCCTGTACCGCCTCGTGGGCCCGCGCGACGACCGCGCCGGCACGAGCCATCGCGGCGATCTCGTCCGACGACTTGCGGATGATCACGCGGCGCTACCGCAGGTCGGTGAGGATCGTGTCGATGCGGTCCTTGACCCGGTCGACCTCGCCCACCGCTTCGACGTCACGCAGCAGGCCACGCTCCCAGTAGAAGTTCTCGAGCGGCTCGGTCTGGGCGCGGTACACCTCGAGGCGGTTGAGCACCACGTCCTCGGTGTCGTCGTCGCGCTGGGTGAGCTCACCCTCGCAGTCGTCGCAGCGACCTTCGGTCGCCGGCGGGTCGAACACCGTGTGGAAGATCCGGCCGCACTGCTGACAGGTCCGACGTCCCGTCAGGCGGCGGACCACCTCGTCCTGCGGCACCGCGAGGCGCAGCACGACGTCCAACGGAGCATCCCGGTCGTTGAGCAACGTCTCGAGCGACTCGGCCTGTGGGACCGTGCGCGGGAACCCGTCGAACAGGAAGCCGTTCTCCGCGTCGTCCTCATCGAGGCGGTCGGCGACCATGCCGATGATGACCTCGTCCGGGACCAGGTCCCCCGCGTCCATGTAGGTCTTGGCCTTGGCCCCGAGCTCCGTGCCCGCCTTGACGTTCGCGCGGAGGATGTCACCGGTCGAGATGTGGGGGATCGCCTGTGACTCGGCGATGTGGACGGCTTGGGTGCCCTTGCCGGCCCCGGGTGGGCCGAGGAGGATGATGCGCACGTCGCTGCCTTCCCGTCTGAGGTCCGCGGGGAGCTCCCCGGACTCGAGAACGCCGCGCGACTCCCGCCTCGAACGGCGTCATGCCAACCTAGCCGCTACTTGAGGAAACCCTCGTAGTTGCGCTGCATCAACTGGCTCTCGACCTGCTGCATCGTCTGCAGGGCGACCCCGACCATGATCAGCAGGCTGACCCCGCCGAGGGGGAACGCGCCGATGCGGCCGACCGCCAACAGGATGAAGGGCAGCACCGCCACCGACGCCAGGTACAGCGATCCCGGCAAGGTGATACGGGTCAGCACGCGATCGAGGTACTCCGCCGTCTGACGGCCGGGGCGGATCCCCGGGATGAAGCCGCCGTAGCGCTTCATGTTGTCGGCCACCTCGACCGGGTTGAACGTGATCGCCGAGTAGAAGTAGGCGAAGAAGATCGTGAGGATCGCGAAGATCAGGATGAAGACCCAACTGCGCGCATCGGCGAGGTAGCGCTCGTTGAAGTCGATGAAGGCCTGGCTCCCCGACATCTGCGCCGCGAGTCCCGGCAGGTAGATGAGCGACGAGGCGAAGATCACCGGGATGACACCCGACTGGTTGACCTTCAACGGGATGTACGTGGACTGCCCGCCGTAGCTCTTGCGACCGATCTGGCGGCGGGCGTACTGCACCGGGATCCGCCGCTGCCCCATCTCCATGAACACGACCGCCACCGTCAGCACCATGCCCATCAGCAGCACGCCGACGACCCACTCCCAACCGTTCTCCGTGCGGACGATCTGCAGTTCGGAGGGGAACTGGCTGATGATGGAGATGTAGATCAGCAGCGACATGCCGTTGCCGACACCCCGGGCGGTGATGAGCTCACCGAGCCACATGATCACGGTCGTGCCGGCCGTGAGGGTCAGGACCGCAAGGACGACGGTGCCGGCACCGGCGCCAGGCATCACGTTGGTCTCGAAGGCGGTGCCGTTGCGGGCGAGGGTCACCAGGGCCGTGGACTGCAGCAGCGCCAGGCCCACCGTCCCGTAGCGGGTGTACTGCGTGATCTTGCGGCGCCCCTGCTCTCCCTCGCGCTTCAACTCCTCGAGCTTCGGGATCACGACGGCCAGCAACTGCATGATGATGCTGGCCGTGATGTACGGCATGATGCCCAGAGCGAAGACCGCCATCTGCTGCAGCGCCCCGCCCGCGAACACGTTGATGATGCCCACGATGTTGCCGGCGGCGCCGGCACCGATCGCATCACGCAGGATGTCGACCTCGACCCCCGGGATCGGGATCCAGCCCCCGAGCCGGTAGACCGCGATGATCCCGAGCGTGAACAGCAGCTTGCGCCGCAGATCGGGGATCTTGAAGGCGTTGACGAACGCTCGGAGCATGAGATCCTCGGTGGACGGACGTTAACCCGGCAGCGGGCGCACCCTGAGTGCATCGATGCTACCGGGTGATGCGGCGATGTGACCGCGGCGTCGACGTGGCCGGGTCCGCCCGCCCCGAGGGCTGGACGGACCCGGTTGGGCGTCAGTCGACGATGGTCCCGCCCGCCGCGGTCAGCTTCTCTCGGGCCGTGGCGGTCAGGGCGTCCACATCGACCGTGAAGGACTTGGTCACCTCACCGTGACCGAGGATCTTGACCGGCCGCTTCTTCTTGACCAGACCTCGCTCGGTGAGGGACGCGACGGAGATCTCCGCGCCGTCCTCGAAGGCCTCATCGAGCCGACCGACGTTGATGACGGCGTACTCGACCTTGTTCGGGTTGTTGAAGCCGGGTCGCTTGGGTTGACGGCGGATCAGCGGGAGCTGACCGCCCTCGAAACCGGCAGGAACGGTTCCCCGCGCGCCGGTGCCCTTGGTGCCGCGTCCAGCGGTCTTACCGCCACGACCGCGGTCACCGCGAGCGACCCGCTTCCGATCGGTCTTCGCGCCCTCAGCGGGCTTCAGGTGGTGCAGCTTGGTGCTCATGAGGCTGCCTTCTTGGCCGTCTTCTCGGCGGTCTTCTTCGCAGCAGGTCGCTGCTCCGCGGCCGTGTCGACCGCAGCGTCGCTGCCGTCGACCTCCTCGAACGAGACCAGGTGCGGGACCTTGTTCAGCATCCCCCGGATCTCCGGGCGGTCAGGCTGGACCACGGTGTGTCGGATGCGCTTGAGACCCAGCGAGCGCACGGTGGCCCGCTGGTCCTGGGTGCGGCCGATGGTCGACCGCACCTGGGTGATGCGCAGCTTGCGCTCGGTCGCCATCAGTTGCCACCTCCTCGCATCGCCTCGAGCATCTTCTTCGGAGCGACGTCCTCGACCGCCTTGTCGCGCAGCGCGGCGACCTCGTGGGCCGACCGCTGGCTCTTCAGACCGGCGACCGTCGCATGGACGACGTTGATCGGGTTCGCCGTCCCGAGCGACTTGGCCAGCAGGTCGTGGATCCCCGCGGCTTCGATCACCGCACGGACCGGGCCACCGGCGATGACCCCGGTACCGGGGGCGGCCGGCTTCAGCATGACCTGTCCGGCGCCGGCCCGGCCGACGACGGGGTGGACGATCGTCGAGCCGACCATCGGGACCTTGAAGAAGTTCTTCTTCGCTTCCTCGACGCCCTTCTGGATGGCCGACTGGACCTCCTTGGCCTTGCCGTGACCGACCCCGACCATGCCCTTGCCGTCGCCGACGACGACCAACGCGGTGAACTGGAAGCGGCGGCCACCCTTGACCACCTTGCTCACACGGTTGATCGCGACGACGCGCTCGTCGTACTGCTCGCGGTCCTGCTGGCCGCGACCACCCCGGCCGCCGTCACGGCCGCGTCCGCGACCCTGACCGCCACCTGAACGGTTGTTGGCTGCCATGTTGCACTCCTACCTGTGGTTGTTCGTCAGACCTGTGGTCGTCCGTCAGAACTCGAGCCCGGCCGAGCGGGCACCGTCCGCGAGGGCGGCGACCCGTCCGGCGTACCGGTTCCCACCGCGGTCGAACACGCAGGTGGTGATGCCAGCAGCCGAGGCGCGTTGACCGAGGAGCTCACCGACCTGCTTGGCGGCCCCGACCTTGCCATCCTCACCCTTCGTGACCTCGTCCTCCCGGGACGAAGCCGCGAGCAGGGTGTGACCGGCGACGTCGTCGATCAGTTGCGCGTAGATGTGGGTGTTGCTGCGGTAGACGGACAGCCGTGGCTTGGCCGCGGTGCCCTTCACGTGCTTGCGCAGTCGCAGGTGGCGCGAACGCCGTGCGACCCGCTTCTTCGTCGGATCCATGCTGGTTGCTCCTCGTCGGCACACCCTCGCTGATGGCGGTCCGGTCGGACCGCGGGGCGGCTACGAGCCCGCCTCTGCTGAGGTGGGCGGCGGCACCATGTCGAGCGCGGCACCGCTGGTGGGTTGTCAGGGGCAGGGACAGGACGACCGGCGTCCTGGTGGGCGGATCAGCGACCGGCGGCCTTCCCGGCCTTCCGGCGCACGATCTCGCCCTCGTACTTGATGCCCTTGCCCTTGTAGGGCTCGGGCGGACGGACCTTGCGGATGTTCGCGGCGATCTGGCCGACCAGCTCCTTGTCGATCCCGTTGACCACCACGCGGGTGGGCTGAGGGACCTCGAAACTGATGCCCTCCGGCGCGTCCACGACGACCGGGTGGGAGTAACCGACCTGCAACTCCAGGGCGGAACCCTTCGGCGCGGCGCGGTAGCCGACCCCGACCAGTTCGAGCGCCTTGCTGTAGCCGTCGCTGACACCATGGACCATGTTGGCGAGCAGCGCTCGGACCAGCCCGTGGCGGGAACGCTCGTCACGCGAATCACCGGTCCGGGTCACGATCACGGCGCCGTCCTCGTCACGGGCGAGCTCGACGCCCTCGGGCATCGTGCGCTTCAGCTCACCCTTCGGACCCTTCACCGTCACCGTGAGGCCGTCGATCACGACGTCCACCCCGTCCGGGACGGGGATAGGCAGCTTGCCGATGCGGGACATGGGATACCTCTCGTTCTTCCTGGCCTGCGGCGGCTGTCGGAGGTCGACAGCATCCACGGCCGATCGGCTCACCAGACGTACGCGAGGACCTCACCACCGCGCCGCTCCTTGCGAGCGGTGCGGTCGGTCATCAGGCCGGCGTTGGTGGACAGGATCGCGACCCCGAGACCACCCAGCACGCGGGGGATCTCATCACGCTTGACGTAGACACGTAGCCCCGGCTTCGACATCCGCCGCAGGCCCGTGATCACACGCTCTCGGTTCGGGCCGTACTTCATCTTGATGGTCAACGTCGGCTGGGGCTGCGTCTCCTCGATCGACCAGCCCGCGATGTAGCCCTCCTCCTCCAGGATCCGGGCGATGTTCACCTTGATCTTCGAGGACGGCATCGAGGTGTCGTCGTGGTACGCGAGCGACGCGTTGCGCACGCGGGTCAGCATGTCCGCGACCGGGTCGGTCATCGTCATCGTGGGTTCTCCTCGGGGTTACGAGGACGGCGCCTCGCACTTCCCATCGTTCGTCTCAGCACGTCCGGCACGCTGCCGGACGTGCGCCTCACAGCGACACCGAGCTACCAGCTGGCCTTGGTGATGCCGGGCAGCTCGCCGGCGTGCGCCATCTCGCGGAAGCAGACGCGGCACAGCTTGAACCGCTTGTACACCGCTCGCGGACGACCGCAGCGCTCACAGCGTGTGTAGTTCTGCACGCCGTACTTCATGCCGCGCTTGGCCTGCGCGATCTTCGACTTCTTGGCCATGTTGCTCAACCCTCCATCGGCCGCCGCTTCTCTTCGGCGGCCTCGCTCCTCCCTGTGCTAGGGAGAAGCCTCGGTTCGTCAAACGCGGTGTGCGTGGTCTGGCGCTCTAGCTCTCCTGGCCCTCGCGGGCGAAGGGGAAGCCATACGCGTCGAGCAGGGCCTTGCCGTGCTCGTCCTCGGTCGCGGTCGTGACGATGGTGATGTCCATCCCACGGATCTGGTTGACCGAGTCGTAGTCGATCTCCGGGAAGACCAGCTGCTCGGTGAGCCCGAAGGTGTAGTTGCCGTTGCCGTCGAAGCTCGTGGCCTTCAGGCCACGGAAGTCACGGATACGGGGGATCGCGACCGACAGGATGCGGTCGAAGAACTCCCACATCCGGTCGCCGCGCAACGTGACCTTCACGCCGATCGGCATGCCCTCGCGCAGCTTGAATCCGGCGATGGACTTCCGGGCCCGGTTCACGCGGGGCTTCTGCCCGGTGATCATGGCCAGGTCGTTCATCGCCCCTTCGAGCGCCTTCGCGTCACCGACAGCCTCGCCGAGGCCGATGTTGACGACGATCTTCTCGAGCTTGGGGATCTCCATGACGTTGGCCAGGCCGAGCTGCTCCTTGAGCGCTGGCGCGACCTCGTCGCGGTACCGCTGCTTCAAGCGCGGCATCGTGGTGGTGCTCATCTGACGCTTCTCCTCGGTCGCCTCTGACTCGCCCTCACCCTGCGTGGGTGCGTCACCGATCCCGTGTCCGACGGGCGGGCCATGCGGCGTGGTGGTGTGATCAGAAGGTGCTCTCGCACTTCTTGCACTGGCGGACCTTGCTGCGCCGGTCGCCTTCGGTCTCGTACACGAAGCCGACGCGGGTGGCCTCGCCACAGGAGGGACAGATCGGCATCAGGTTCGAGAGGTGGATGGGGGCCTCGGTCTCGATGATCCCGCCGCCCTGGCCACCGCCACGCTGCTGCTCGATCCGCTCGTGCTTCTTGACGTAGTTGCGCCCCTCGACCAACGCCTTGTCGCGGTCGAGGAACAGCTTCACCACGCGTCCGGACTTGCCGGCGTCCTTGCCGGCCGTCACGCGGACCTGGTCGTCCTTACGGATGCGATGCATCTAGAGCACCTCCGGTGCCAGCGAGATGATCCGCATGAAACGCTGGTCCCGCAGCTCGCGCGCGACGGGCCCGAAGATACGGGTCCCACGCGGCGTGCCGTCCGGGCGGACGATCACGCACGCGTTGTCGTCGAACCGGATGTAGGAGCCATCGGGCCGGCGGCGCTCCTTGGCGGTGCGCACGACGACGCAGCGGACGACCTCGCCCTTCTTGACGTTGGATTGCGGGATGGCCTGCTTGACCGTGCCGACGAACACGTCACCGACGGACGCGTAGCGACGACCGGACCCGCCGAGCACGCGGATGCACAGCACCTCGCGCGCTCCCGAGTTGTCCGCGACCTTCAGCCGCGATTCGGTCTGGATCATCGTTGTCTCTCTCTACGTTCAGGTGGGGGGTGCCAAGGATCCGCCGGGGCCCCTGCTGCCATGTGCGGCAGGATCACTTGGCGCGTTCGATGACCTCGGCGAGACGCCAGTGCTTCAGCTTGGAGATCGGGCGGGTCTCGACGATCCGCACCATGTCACCGACACCGGCGTCGTTGGTCTCGTCGTGGACGTGGTACTTCTTGCTGACCTTGATCGTCTTGCCGTAGAGCGGGTGCGTGGTGCGCCGCTCGACCCGGACGATGATGGTCTTGTCCTGGACGTCGGACACCACGGTGCCCTGACGTTCCTTACGACGGTTGCGTTCGATGGTGGTCTCGCTCATGCGTCAACCTCGAGTTCACGCGCGGCAGCGATCTCGCGCTCACGCATCACGGTCAGGACACGAGCGATCTCGCGCTTGACCTCCTTGATCCGGCGTGGGTCGTCGAGCTGGCCCGTGACGATCTGGAAGCGGAGGTTGAACAGCTCCTCCTTGCCTTCCGAGTAGCGCTGGCGCAGCTCGTCGTCCGGCAGCTCACGCAGTTCGGCCGCTTTACTCATCTCTTCACCTCCGAGACCGCCTGCGGCCCCTCAACTGCCCACAAGGGGCCTCCGGCGCCGCTCATTCGCCGCCCTCCTCGCGCATCACGAACTTGGTCTTCACCGGGAGCTTGTGCGACGCGCGACGCATCGCCTCGCGGGCGAGCTGCTCGTCGATGCCGGACAGCTCGAACATGACCCGGCCCGGCTTGACCGCCGCGACCCAGTGCTCGGGCGAGCCCTTCCCGGACCCCATCCGGGTCTCGAGCGGCTTCTTGGTGATGGAGCGGTCCGGGAAGATCGTGATCCGGACCTTCCCGCCACGCTTGACGGCACGCGTGATGGCCACACGCGCGGACTCGATCTGCCGTGCGGTGATCCACCCGGGGGTGGTCGCCATCAGCCCGTAGTCCCCCACGTACACCTGGGTGTGACCCTTGGACAGGCCCTTGAGGGGACGCGGGCGGTGCTGCTTGCGGTGGCGGACGCGCTTGGGGGCCAGCATCAGGCCTCACCATCCTTCTCGTCGGTCTCCGTGTCGCCCGTGGGAGCCTCGGCGGCGTCAGCCTCGGGCTGCGCGGGTGGCGCGGTCTGCTCGGCCGGCTCTGCAGGAGCCGCCTCGGCTGGTGCAGCCTCGGCCACGTCCTCCGGAGCCATGGCTCCGGACTGCGGCGGCGCTGCCTCCGTGGTGGCCGGAGCGTCGGTGGTCTTGGGGGTATCGCCGGTGTCCGCAGCAGTGGTGGGCTCCGGGGCGCCGGTGTTCGAGGCGTCAGGGGTCGCCGGCTCCGGCTTGGCCTCCGGCTTCGGAGCCTGCCTGCTCCCGACACCGGTGACCTTCTTGGCCACGCTCGCCGCCTTGCGGGCGGACTTGCGCCGCGGACGGTCGTCCACCGGGCGTCCCTCCGCCAGCGCACGTGCGCGGTCCATCGCCCGGGCAGCCTCGGCTTCCTCGCCGCTGCCCAGTTGGTCACCGGTGTAGACCCAGACCTTGACGCCGATGCGCCCGAAGGTGGTGCGGGCCTCGTCGAAGCCGTAATCGACCTTCGCGCGCAGGGTGTGCAGCGGCACGCGGCCCTCGCGGTACCACTCGGTCCGGCTCATCTCGGCACCGCCGAGTCGGCCACCGACCTGGATCCGGATGCCCTTGGCGCCGGCCTTCATCGCCGACTGGACGGCGCGGCGCATCGCACGCCGGAAGGACACCCGCCCACGCAGCTGCTCAGCCACGTTGTACGCGATGACCTGGGCGTCGAGCTCCGGGTTCTTGATCTCGATGATGTTGAGCTTGACCTTCTTGGAGGTCAGCTTCTCGAGATCCGCGCGGATCGCATCCGCCTCGGCGCCACGGCGACCGATGACGATGCCGGGGCGCGACGCTTGGACGCTCACCTCGACGTTGTCACGCGTCCGTGTGATGTCGATGCGGCTGACGCCGGCGTGACGCACACGCTCGCGGATGTAACGCCGGATCCGGTCGTCCTCGTGGAGGTACGCGGCGTACTCCTTCTTGTCCGCGATCCACTTGGACTTCCAGTCGGTGGTGACACCCAGGCGGAAGCCGTACGGGTTGACCTTCTGCCCCATGTCAGGCCTCCTCTGCCGGGGTGACGACCACGGTGATGTGGCTGGTGCGCTTGCGGATGCGGTAGGCGCGACCCAGCGCACGCGGCTGGTAGCGCTTGATGATCGGGCCATCGTCGGCGTAGGCCTGGTCGACGATCAGCTCGTCGGGATCCAGGTCGTCGTTGTTCTCCGCGTTGGCCACCGCCGAGTTCAACACCTTGAGCAGCGGCTGTGCCGCGCCCTTGTCGGCGAACTCCAGGATGCGCTGCGCCTCGTGGATCGGCTGACCGACGATCAACGGCGTGAGCTGGCGCACCTTCGAGGGGCTGACCCGCACGAACTTGGCGGTCGCTCGGACCTTGGTCTTCATCATCGACTCCTACCGGCGCTTCTGCGCTTGCTTCTCGCCGGCGCCGCCCCACTTGATGGAGCGCGTCGGGGCGAACTCACCCAGCTTGTGGCCGACCATCGACTCGGTGACGTAGACGGGCACGTGCTTGCGGCCGTCGTGCACCGCCAACGTGTGACCGACCATCTCCGGGAAGATCGTCGAACGGCGCGACCACGTCTTGATCACGCGCTTCTCGCCCTTCTCGTTCTGCGCCTCCACCTTCTTCATGAGGTAGGCGTCGACGAAGGGGCCCTTCTTGAGGCTGCGTGGCATGGCTTAGCGCCTCCGGTTCTTGCCGCGACGGCGGATGATGTACTGGTTGGATGGCTTGCTCTTCTTGCGGGTACGCCGCTCGGGGTTGCCCCACTTGTCGACCGGGTGCCGGCCACCAGAGGACTTGCCCTCACCACCACCGAGGGGGTGGTCGATCGGGTTCATGGCGACACCGCGGGTCTGGGGACGCTGCCCCTTCCACCGGGTTCGACCGGCCTTGCCGAGGAAGACGAGTTCGTGCTCCTCGTTGCCGACCGAGCCGATGGCGGCGCGGCAGCGGGCGTCCACCAGCCGGATCTCCCCGGATGGCATCCGCAGGGCGGCGTACTTGCCCTCCTTGGCCAACAGCTGGATCGCGGTGCCGGCGGCGCGACCGAACTTCGCACCACCGCCCGGGCGCAGCTCCACCGCGTGGACCGTGGTCCCCACGGGGATGTTGCGCAGCGGCAGGGCGTTGCCGATCTGGATGTCCGCATCGGGGCCCGACTCTACGAGCTGGCCCACGCGCAGGTTCTTCGGCGCGAGGATGTAGCGCTTCTCGCCGTCGTGGTAGTGCAACAGCGCGATACGTGCCGAGCGGTTCGGGTCGTACTCGACCGCCGCGACCTTCGCGGGGACCCCGTCCTTGTTGCGACGGAGATCGACGACGCGGTACTGCCGCTTGTGCCCACCGCCGCGGTGACGGCTGGTGATACGCCCATGTACGTTGCGGCCGGACTTCTTGGGCAGGGGTGCGAGCAGCGACTTCTCGGGTCCCGACCGGGTAACGGTCTGGAAGTCACTGACCGACGCCCCGCGCCGCGCGGGCGAGGTCGGCTTGTACTTGCGGATGGCCATGGTGCTGCCTTCGTGACGGTGCTCGGGGGCCTAGAGGCCCGCGTCGAACAGCTCGATCTCGTCGCCTTCGGCGACGGTGACGATCGCGCGCTTCGTGTCGGGACGCTTGCCTACGATCAACCCCCGACGCTTGCGCTTGCCGGTGCGGTTCATCGTGTTCACCCCCAACACGGTGACGTCGAAGATCTCCTCGATCGCCTGGCGGATCTGGGTCTTGTTGGCGCGTGGGTCGACCTCGAACGTGTACTTGTTCTCGTCGAGGAGCCCGTAGGTCTTCTCCGAGATGACCGGGCGGTAGATGATGTCGCGCGGGTCCTTCATGCCTCGACCTCCTCAGCCGCCGCAGCGGTGCTGGCGCGCCTGCCGGATCCGATGAGCTCCAGCGCCGCCTCGTCGAAGACGATGACGTCGCTCGCGAGCACGTCGTGGGTGTTGAGCTGGTCCACGACCAACGTGTGGGCTCGCGGCAGGTTGCGGAAGGAACGGATCGTCGCCTCGTCACGGTCGGCGAGGACGATCAGCACCTTGTGCTCGCCGTGGCCGAGCGCGTCGAGCGCCGCGACGGCGTCCTTGGTGCGCGGAGCCTCGAACGCGAGGTCGCGCACGACCGTGATCGCCTCAGCCAGGGCCCGGTCGGACAGCGCGGACCGCAGCGCCGCACGCTTGACCTTCTTGTTGACGCGGATGGACCAGTCCTTCGGGACGCGGCCGTGGGCGACGCCACCGCCGATCCACTGGGGCGCGCGGATCGAGCCCTGACGAGCTCGCCCGGTGCCCTTCTGGCGCCACGGCTTGCGACCACCACCGCGGACCTCACCACGGGTCTTGGTCTTGTGGGTGCCCTGCCGGGCCGACGCCAGCTGGGCGGTCACGACCTGGTGCATCACCGGGACGTTGACCGGGCCGTCGAACCACGCGGCAGGCAGGTCGACCGAGTCGACCTTCTTGCCGGTCAGGTCCTTCACGTCGAGCTTGGTCATCAGGACTCACCACCCTTGACCGCTGCCTTCGCGGCCGACTTGATGAAGACCACCTGACCGTCCGAACCGGGCAGCGCGCCCTTGACCAGGATCAGCTGGTGTTCCGTATCGATGTCCACCACCTCGAGGTTCTGCACGGTCACCCGCGCACCCCCCATCCGGCCGGCCATCTTCGTTCCGCGGAAGGTGCGGCCGGGGGTCGCGCAGGCGCCGACGGCCCCGGGGTGGCGGTTCTTCTTCTTGACCCCGTGGCCGTCGCCCATCCCGGAGAAGTTGTGCCGCTTCATGACGCCGGCGTAGCCCTTGCCCTTGCTGGTCCCGGTCACGTCGACGATCTCACCCGCGGTGAACGCCTGGACGGAGACCGACGACCCGACCTCCGGCAACTCGCTGCCGTCGGTCACACGCAGCTCGGCCAGGACGCGGGCCGTGTCGATCCCGGCCTTGGCGAGGTGGCCCGCCAGCGGCTTGGTGACGTGCTTGCTCGTGCCATAGGCGAGCTGGACGGCGCTGTAGCCGTCGGACTCGGGGGTCTTGATCTGGCTGACGGTGTTCGGCTCGGCGCGGACCACGGTCACGGGCACGACCCGGCCTTCGTCATCGAAGACCTGGGTCATGCCGAGCTTGGTCCCCAAGATGCCCTTGGAAGCCATGGGTACGTCTCCTGCTGGCCCGTCATGCGTCACGCGCAGCGGACGGGCTCGGTATCGGTGGTCGGATCCCGCGGGGTCCGCGGTCCTAGAGCTTGATCTCGATGTCCACGCCAGCCGGCAACGAGAGGCCCATCAACTTGTCGATGGTCTTCTGGGTCGGCTGGTGGATGTCGATGAGGCGCTTGTGGGTGCGCATCTCGAAGTGCTCCCGCGAATCCTTGTACTTGTGGGGGGAGCGGATGACGCACCACACGTTGCGCTCGGTCGGCAACGGCACCGGTCCGGTGACGTGCGCGCCGGTGGCCTCGACGGTGTCGACGATCTCCCGCGCGGAGCGATCGAGGACCTCGTGGTCGTAGGCCTTGAGGCGGATCCGGATCTTCTGGTCGGTCGCAGTAACCATGGTCTCGTCTCTACTTGAGGATCTTGGTGACGCGGCCCGCACCCACGGTGCGGCCCCCCTCACGGATCGCGAACTTCAACCCCTCGTCCATCGCGATCGGCGCGATCAACTCCACGGTCATCTCCGTGTTG
>PWTE01000296.1 GCA_003563915.1 Nitriliruptoraceae bacterium | reverse complement strand
CGGTCAGGTCCCCCGTCGTACCTGTGGTCACCGTCGTCGCCGTTCGTCGACGCCCCGCATGGCGCGCACCAGGAGCGCGAGGTGGACATCCAGCCGCACCCGTGCGTCGGTCGTGAAGGGTCCGACGATGGTGCTGAGCTTGTCGATGCGGTAGCGCAGGGTGTTGTAGTGGAAGTGCAGTCGACGTGCGGCCTCGGCCACGTTGCCACCGGCCTCGAGCAGGACCTGGAGTGTCTGCCGGAGGTCGGCGGCGGTCGTGGTGTCCTCGACGAGTTCGCCGAGCACCTCCGCGGCGAACGCGTCCAGCTCCGAGCGGTCGTCGACCAGCGAGAGGACACGATAGGCCCCGAGCTCGTCGAAGTGCGCCACCGCCCCTCGGCCCTGGACGTCCCGGCCGATCGCCCGCGCCCGGGATGCCTGGTCGTAGGCGTCAGCGATGTCCTCGAGTTCGGTGACCGGTCGGGACAAGCCGGCGGACGCGGACAGGCCGATCGTGCGCTCGGTCTCGTCCAGCAGTCGCTGCACGAAGCGACGGGCGTCGCGTCGACCGTCGGGGTCGTCGAAGGCGCGGGTGATCACGACCACCTCGTGACTGAACTGGACGACCGCAGCCTCAGGGTCGCGCGCAGTCACGAGGTGCCTGATCGTGGGCGTGATCGGAGGCCGACGGGTGACCTCGTCGGGCACGACGGGGTCGGGAGCGTCGTCCAGTCGGAGCACCAGCGCGATGAGGCGTCGGTCGAGGTCCCAGCCGAAACCCCGGGCACGGCGCCGGATGTCGTCGGGATCGTCGATCGGGCGCAGGAGGTCGTGCACCAGGTCGGAGCGGTACTTGTCCTCGACCGCCTGGACCTCGGCCTCCTTGGTCAAGGTCAGAGCGGCGACGGTGGCCGCGCTCTCGAGCGCTGCCCGATCTCCCGGAGCCAGCTCGTCCACACCCAACGCGACGACGTGTCCGTGTCGGCGGGCGCCGGCGAGGATCGGGACGGCGACCGCGGGAAGCTCGAGCTCCCCGATCGTCACCCCGCCTCCGCTGCGCTGCAGCGTCGCTGGGACGACGGCGAGGTCGAGGTCGGCGAGGTTCGCCGAGGCCAGCACGGTGCCGTCGTCGGCCACGATCGCCGTGGGGACGTCCAGTAGTCCGGCGAGGTCGCGCCCCAGCGCCTCGAGGCCCTGCCCTTGCAGGACCAGTTGGAGGAAGGCGCGGTGGATCCGTTGGTTGCGCGCCAGCTCCTCCGCCTGTCGGTTGAGGATCCCGGTCAGGACCTCGTTCAGGATCTCGTCGAATCCGACGTCGTCGGGGAGCTGCACGATGGGGAAGCCACGCTCGTCCGCGACCTGCAACACCTCGGGCGGCAGGGCGTCGAGGTAGCGCCCGAGCTTGATGCCGATCCCGGCCAAGCCGGCCTCGTCGAGATGGGCGATCAGCGACGGGAGCTCCTCGGGCCGATCACGCAGGGGGTAGGCCGTCGTGAGCAGGAACTCGTGAGGTTTGACCCACGGCTCGATGTCGGGGACCTCCATCACGTTGAGCCGCTCGACGGTCCGGCGGAGTCCCTGGTGCCCGGCCAGGACACGAGCCCCCGCGAGGATGGGCATCTCCAGGACCTCGCGGAGCGGTCGGCCCGCCACGACGAGCTCGTCAGAGCTGGCGCTGGTGTCGGTCCGGACCGCGGTCGTCGTCGAGGGGATCGGGGCCACGGGCGCCTCCACGGGGTGCTTCGAGCGGCCAACGCAGGTTGGCAGACGACGCTAGCGCATGCCCACATCCGTCGTGGAAAGTCCACATCGAGCGGGCGAGGTTCGCCGAGTAGCGTCGCGGTGGAGGTCCCCTTCGTGCCATCCTGCTCGTGTGGCTGGCGAGAGACGATGGCGCCGGGGACGGGCGCGGGCCGCGAACGCGAGCCCAGGACGACGAGAGGTCTGACGATGCCCTTCGAGGTACGCAAGGTCGAGATCAAGAGCGTGAGCGATGCCTCCGGTCTGGCAGAACTGATCGATGAGGCGGTGTTCGCCGCGGACGACGTCATCGCTGTGATCGGGAAGACCGAGGGCAACGGCGGGGTCAACGACTACACCCGGATCCTCTCCGACCAGGCGTTCCGCGGGGTGCTGAAGGAGAAGGGGACGCGATCCGATGAGGCCATCGCCCAGGTCCCGATGGCCTGGTCCGGGGGCTGCGACGGGGTCATCACGCCCCACGCCACGATCTTCGCCCGCGTTCCCGACGCGAAGGGTGTCGACACGGACGAGAAGAGGTTGTCGGTCGGGTTCGCGATGTCCGACGTGCTCCTGCCCGAGGACATCGGTCGGCCCGCCATGGTCGAGAAGGTGGCCGAGGGCGTGAAGCGAGCCATGGCCGAGGCCGGCATCGACGAGGTCGCCGACGTGCACTACGTCCAGACCAAGACGCCGCTGCTGGTCCAGGAGACGATCGCCGACGCGCACGCGCGCGGTCAGACCGTCTACACCGAGGACACGCTGTACTCGATGGACATCTCGAACGGGACCACCGGGTTGGGGATCGCCTACGCCCTGGGGGAGATCGACCGCGTGCCCGAGTCGGAGGAGATCGGTCACAACCACGACCTGTACTCCTCGGTCGCCTCCTGCTCGTCAGGGGTCGAACTCGATCGTGCGCAGATCGTCGTCGTCGGCAACGCACCGGGTGCACGCAGTCGGTACCGGGTCGGTCACAGCGAGATGAAGGACGCGATCGACCAGGACGGGATCTGGGAGGCGATCCGCTCCGCGGGGCTCGACCTGCCCGAACGGCCGCACCACACCGACCTCGGGGACCGACTGGTCAACGTCTTCCTCAAGTGTGAGGCCGACCCGCGGGGCAAGCTACGGGGCCGACGCCAGCTCCCGTTGGACGACTCCGATGTCCACCACCACCGCCAACTCAAGGGCGCGGTCGGTGGCGTCACGGCCGCGACGATCGGGGACCCCGCCGTCTTCGTCTCCGTCGCGGCGCTGCACCAGGGCCCGCTCGGCGGTGGCCCGGTCGCTGCGATCGTGCGCGCCGACTGACCTGGTGACCGCCCGGCGCACAGCGTGCTGCGGGGGCGTTCCTGCCGGCGCTGACCACGGTGGGGGCTGACAGAACCTCTGCGAGCGTGTCGTCAAGGTGTGACAGCGCCCTCCAGGCGCCGAGGTTCCTAGGCTTCCGCCACGGCCAGAAGGACACTGTCCGCGTGGGCCAGCATGAGCGGCCTGCGGAAGAGCCCGGGTGCGCGGTCGGGAGGACCGCGACGTGCGTGGCGCCCGGGTCTGCACGACGTAGGTGGTTGCCAGCGCCGTTCCCGCAACGGCCCGATGACGGTGGCCCGACAGGGGCACCTCTGAAGGGAGCATGTATGAGCGCTGATACCTCTCAGGGTCAGCTGGATCTGAACTACGGACTCGACGACGTTCCGAAGCCCTTCTACAAGGCGATCGGCCTCGGCCTGCAGCACGTGCTGACGATGTTCGGCGCCACGATCCTGGTGCCGATCATCGTCGCGCCGGCGCTGGGGTTCGGGGGCGCCGACATCGCCATCCTCATCAGCTCGGTGTTCATCGCCTCCGGGATCGCGACGGCCTTCCAGCTCACGATCGGGTCACGATTGCCGATCGTGCAAGGGGTGTCGTTCGCGTTCCTCGCCCCGTTCTTCGCGATCGCCGGCTCCTACCAGGGCGCCGAGGCGATGCGGTTCATCGCCGGCATGATCATCGCGGGCGCGATCGTGGAGATCGTGATCGGGTATGGCGGGTTGATGGGCCTGTTGCGCCGCTACGTGACCCCCATCACGATCGCGCCGGTGATCGCCCTGATCGGGCTCTCGCTGTTCGGTGCCGCGTCCGGTCTGTCGTCCGGGCACTGGCCGATGGCGTTGCTCACCCTGGTCCTGATCTTCTTCTACGCGTTGATCCTGGCTCCGCAGTACCGGTTCATGTCCCTGTTCCCGATCCTGCTGGCGATCATCACGTCGTACCTGATCGCGTGGCTGTTGACGGCTGCGGGCGTGTTCGAGGAGGGCAGTGACATCGCGGTCAGCTTCGCCGGAGCCGACGCGGCCGCATGGTTCCGCGGCTTCGAGATCGGTGGCGGCGGGATCCTGTTCCCCTGGGGGACGCCGCTGTTCGACTTCGGGTTCTTCATCATCTTCCTGGCGGCCTACATGGCGTCGATGGTGGAGTCCTTCGGTGACTACCACGCGATCTCGCGGATCGCGGGTGCGGGTGACCCCGACGCGAAGACCATCAACCGCGGGATCGGCTCCGAGGGTGTCGGTTGCTTCGCGACCGCACTGGTCGGTGGGTTCGCCTCCACCTCGTACTCGGAGAACATCGGGCTGGTGGGTCTCACCAAGGTGGCCAGCCGCGTCGTGGTCCTGATCGGTGCGGCGATCCTGGTCATCATGGGGCTCGTCGGCAAGCTCGGTGGGGTCATCGCGACCATCCCGATCCCGATCGTCGGCGGCGCGTTCCTCGCGCTGTTCGGTCTGATCGCGGCCGTCGGTCTGTCGAACCTGCGGCGGGTCGACATGGACTCGCAGCGCAACCTGATGATCGTCGGGTTCGTGCTGTTCGCCGGGTTCGTGTTCCCCTCGTACTTCGAGGGCATCGAGGAGTTCTCGTTCTTCGGGATCGACTGGCTGTCGCGCATCATCGAGCAGATCTTCGGGTCCGGCATCGCGACCGCCGCGGTCCTCGGCATCCTGCTCGACAACCTGATCCCCGGTACCGATGAGGAGCGCGGGATCAGCCAGATCGCCGACGTCACCTCGTCGGCCGGTGCGCCGCAGCACGAGGAGAAGCAGGAGGGTGGCGACGCCTGAGCGTCGTCCAAGCCGTCATGCGGGCCGCGCCGATCCGGCGCGGCCCGCAGACGGTGGCAGGGTCTGACCGCGCAGGTCGACGCCCTTCGGCGACTTCCGCTGACGACCCCCGCGGCACCGCTTCGTACGGTGTGCCCGCGAGGTCGTCCCGGGGGCTCTGGCGATCGCCTCGCCGTGGCGGAGGGAGGACGAGCCCGTGAACGAGCGCACGGTGATCGCGCTGGGTGGCAACGCCATCTCCCCGGCCGGGACGGCCGGTACCGCCGAGGAGCAGACCACCAACCTGCACCGCGCCATGGCGCAGGTCGCCGAGCTGGTCGCCGAGGGGCACACCCAGCTGGTCCTCACGCACGGCAACGGGCCCCAGGTCGGCAACGTCCTGATCAAGAACGAACTGGCCAAGGACGTGGTGCCGCCCGTCCCGCTCGACTGGTGCGTCGCGCAGACCCAAGCCACGATCGGGTTCACCGTCGCGAACACCCTGAGCTACGAGCTCCGTCGACTCGGGGTCGAGCGTCCGGTCGTCCCGGTCGTCAGCCGGGTGTTGGTGTCCCGGCGTGACCCGGGGTTCGAGACCCCCTCGAAGCCGATCGGCCCCTACCTGACCGATGCGGAGGAGGTCGCGCGACGGCGGGCGGCGGGGCAAGCGCTGGTCGAGATCCCCGACCGGGGGTGGCGACGGGTGGTGCCCTCACCGAAGCCCCTCGCGAGCGTGGATCGTCCGGCGATCGAGCTCCTGCTGTCCGACGGCGCGATCGTGATCGCCAACGGGGGCGGAGGGATCCCCGTCGTCGACGACGGGGACGGCCCGCTCCACGGCATCGAGGCGGTCATCGACAAGGACCTCGCGGGAGCACTCCTGGCCCAGGAACTGGGTGCGCGGACCTTCGCGATCCTGACGGACGTCCCCGGGGTCGCCGTCGGCTACGGCACCGATGCCGAACGGTGGCTCGAAGAGGTTCACATCGGGGAGCTCCGTGGGTACGAGGCGGCGGGTGAGTTCGCCGCCGGCTCGATGGGTCCGAAGGTCGCAGCCATCTGCAACTTCGTGGAGGGCAGCGGTGGGCGTGGGATGATCGCGTCCCTCGAAGACGCACTGGAGGCCCTCCACGGCACCGTCGGGACCCGGGTGTCCAGGGATGGGGGACCGTGATGCACACGCTCCCACCGCGGGTCGCCCGAGTGCGGCGGCTCACCGGCAGCGCCTCGGTCGCGGTGCGGTCCCTGCTCCTCGGAGCGCCGCAGGAGCTGACCACCGCCGCGGTCTATCCCGCCGCCCTCCACCTCGCCGAGCCGTCGACCGGTCGGATCCGGCTGGCCCTCGTCGCACACGACGGGGTCGCGCACCCCCACGCGATGGTGCTCACCCTGCCGCGCGACGCCGTCCCCTTCGACGGCATCCGGGTCTACGACGCCTTCCAGGTCGGCGAGCGCCGGGTCGTGACCCCTCGCGGCGACCACGTCGAGGTCGCGCGCTGGTGGTCGCCACGTCCGGTCCTGGGCCACGTCGATCCGCCCGTCCTCCAGGAGGGGGTACGGATCGTGGACCGGCACCTCGCGGAGCTCGCGCCACCGCTCGAGGACCTCGAGCGCAGCCGGCTACACGCCTTGACCGAAGCGGTCATCAACGACGATGGGGACCTTGCCGCTGCGGCTGCTCACGGGCTGTTGGGCCTGGGCGCTGGCTCGACCCCGACCGGCGACGATCTGCTGGCTGGCCTGATCGCCGGGATGCGGTTGCTGGTGCCGGCCACCGAGCCGGATATGGCCCGGTCGGTCGCTCTGGTGTCCGACCTCGCGGACCAACTGGTCACCGCCAGCGTGTCGGCCACGACCGCCGTCTCCCACGCGCTCCTGCGGCATGCGGTCGCCGGGGAGGTGTGCCGGCCTGCCGCGCGGCTCCTGGTCGTCCTGGTGCGTGACGTCTCGGAGGGGACGCGTCGTGAGGCCCTGGAAGGGCTGCTCCGCGTGGGGTCACTGTCGGGACGCGACCTGGCCTACGGTCTGCTCGCCGCCGCCACGATCGCGACGGCTCCCGAGCCGGGTCGCGCGCGACCGCTGGTCGTGCCCACTTCGCTGTCGATGCCGTCCATGTCGAGCCCTGGGAGGGTCTGATGGTCGACCACCTCGAAGTCCGTCCCGGTGCCTACGCCGACTCCGTCAGCCTCATGCAGGTCAGTCGACGGGTGAGCGACGTATCCGGGGTCATAGCCGCGCTGGTCGCGATGGGCACCGAGCTCAACCTCGACGTGCTCGCCGGGATGGGCTTCGACCCGCCGGACGCCGGGACTGGCGACCTGGTGGTCGCGATCCGCGCCGACGATCCGGACGCGGTGGACGCGGCACTCGACGAGCTGACGGCGGCGCTGGCCGCCAGCTCGGGCGGCGCCGCGACCGCTAGCTTCGGCGATGCCCCGCCACCGCGCACCGTGCGGGATGCTGCCGTCTTCGGCGGCGATCTGGCCCTCATCTCCACCCCGGGAGACAGCGCCTACGTCGAAGCGCTCGACGCGCTGCGTGCCGGTCTCCACGTCATGGTCTTCAGCGACAACGTGCCGGTGGAGCAGGAGGTCGCGCTCAAGCAGGAAGCCGACGAACGCGGCCTGCTGGTGATGGGACCCGACGCGGGGACCGCGATCGTCGGCGGCGTGGGGCTCGGGTTCGCCAACGTGGTGGCGCCCGGTCCCGTCGGGCTCGTCGCCGCATCGGGCACCGGTGCGCAGCACCTGACGTGCCTGCTGGACGATGCCGGGGTCGGGGTGTCCCACGTGTTGGGAGTCGGCGGTCGGGACCTGAAGGCGACGGTCGGGGGGCGCTCGACCCGGCAGGCCCTGCACGCGCTGGACGCCGACCCCGCCACGGACCTGATCGTGCTGCTGTCCAAGCCGCCGGACGAGGCCGTCGCGGCCGAGGTACGTGAGCTCGCGGCTGAGCTCACCACCCCGGTCGTGTTCGGGTTGCTCGGACCGACGGAGGGTGACCTCACCGCCGTCGCTGACACCGTCATCAGCGAACTAGGCCGCGCCGCACCGCCGTGGGCGAGCTGGGGTGAGCGGCCCGCCAGCGGTGCCGAGGACCGTGAGCCGGGCGGGGATCGCCTGGTGGGGCTCTTCAGCGGTGGCACGTTGTGCTCGGAGGCGCTCATCATCGCCCAGGCCACGCTCGGTGAGGTCCGGTCGAACGTGACGGGAGATCCCGACCTGAAGCTCACCGACGAGGTCACCGCACCGGGGCACGTGCTGATCGACCTCGGTGAGGACGAACACACGCGCGGCCGACCGCACCCCATGATCGACCAGCAGCTTCGCCTCGAACGCCTCGCCGCCGAGGCAGCCGCCCCGACGACCCGGGTGCTGCTCCTGGACGTCGTGTTGGGGCACGGGGCGCATCCCGACCCGGCCGGCGAGCTGGCGCCGGCCATCGCCGCAGCGCTCGCGGCCGCGGAACAGCAGGGTCGGCCACTGGACGTCGTGGTGTCGCTGTGTGGCACGGCAGGGGACCCCCAGGACCGTGACACGCAGGCCAGGGTGCTCGCTGAAGCGGGGGCCTACGTCGCAGCGTCCAACGCGGACGCGGCCCGGACCGCCGTCGCGGTCATCGCCTGAACCACCCAGGGAGGACGACGATGCCTGAGGTCAACACCCCGCTCGGTGGGCTGCTCGACGGGCCGCCGCGGGTCGTCACCGCCGGGGTCGAGTTGTTCGAGACCACCCTCGCCGCGCAGGGCGTCGAGGTCGTCCCCGTCGACTGGCGGCCACCGGTCGACGGTCTGGCGGAGGAGGTCGCCCGGATCGTCGCCGACCCGCGGACGGAGGAGGCGAACCGGACCGCCCTGGAGCGCATCACCGCCGCGGAACCGCGGTGGGTCGGCATCACTACGGCCCGTGAAGCGGTCGGGATCGAGACCGGCCAGTTCCTCCACGCGGGGCCGCCGATCACCTGGGAACGCGCGTCGGGGCCGCTCCGCGGTGCGCTGATCGGCGCGATGCTCTACGAGGGCATGGCCGAGACCCCCGAGGAGGCGGAACGTCTCGGGGCGTCCGGCACCCTGGAGCTCGCCCCCTGCCACTCCCAGGCGGCGGTCGGGCCGATGGCCGGGGTGGTCAGTCCGTCCATGCCGATGTTCGCCGTCGAGAACGGCGCCTTCGGCAACACCGCCTACTGCACCCTGAACGAGGGTCTCGGCAAGGTCCTGCGCTACGGCGCCTACGCGCCGGAGGTGATCGAGCGGCTCCGGTGGATGCAGGAGGTCCTGGGTCCCGCGATGGACGCCGCCGTGCGCCAGGTCGACTCCCTCGACCTCCGCGCGATGATCGTGCAGGCGATCCAGATGGGCGACGAGCTGCACAACCGCAACCGGGCGGCGTCGGCGCTGTTCGTGCGCGAGGTGGTCCCGCCCCTGCTGGAGGCCGGGATCGACCCGTCGGACCTCGCGGACGTCGTGCGGTTCATCAACGGCAACGAGCACTTCTTCCTCAACCTCGGCATGCCTGCGGCCAAGTCCTCGCTCGACCCGGCCCGCGACCTCCCCGGGTGCAGCGTGATCGTCGCGATGGCCCGCAACGGCACCGACTTCGGGATCCAGGTGTCGGGGACGGGCGATCGGTGGTTCACCGCGCCGGCCAGCGTGCCGGACGGGCTCTACCTCGGTGACTACGGCTACGACGACGCCAACCCCGACATCGGCGACTCCACCATCATGGAGACCGGCGGCATCGGTGGGTTCGTGATGGCCGCGGCGCCAGCGATCGTCCGGTTCGTCGGGGGGCAGGCGGCCGATGCGCTGGATGCGACCCGCGAGATGTACGGCATCACCCTGGGCGAGCACCCACACTTCCAGATCCCGATCCTGGAGTTCCGTGGCAGCCCCGTCGGTATCGACGTGACCCGTGTGGTGCGGACCGGGACCGTCCCGGCGGTGAACACCGGCATCGCCGGCAAGGTCGCCGGGACGGGGCAGGTCGGCGCCGGCCTGGTGACACCGCCCATGGAGGTCTTCACGCAGGCTGTGCGCGCGCTCGCGGCGTCCGCGGAGTCGGGGCGCTAGGCCGATGCCGGACCGCGTGCTGGTGACGGGAGCGGGCGGCAAGACGGGGCGTGCCGTCCTGGCGGCGCTGACCGCCGAGGGACTGCCGGCACGGGCGCTGGTCCGCGACGCGGACCGCCACGGCGACCTGGCCGACCTTGGTGACGTCGAGGTGGTGGTCGGCAACCAGCGCGACGTGGACGACCTGGTGGCCGCGCTGGACGGGTGCACGGCGGTGCACCACCTCGCCCCCAACGTCACCCCGGACGAGGTGGCGATGGGGCAGGCGGTGATCGCCGCGTGTGAGCGGGTCGGCGTGCAGCGTCTGAGCTTCCACTCGGTGATGGATCCGCACGAGCCGACGATGCCGCACCACGCGGACAAGGGTCGGGTCGAGGAGCTCGTGACGGCTTCGTCGCTGGGCTGGACGATCGTGCGGCCGAACGCCTACCTCCAGAACCTCGATGCCTACCTCGACGACCTGCACGCTGGTCACTACCGGGTCCCGTACGCGATCGACCGTGGTCTTGCCATGGTGGATCTCCGCGAGGTCGCCGAGGTGGTAGCGGGATCGCTCAGCGGACGCCTCGACGGGGCGGTCGGCGCGGCCTGGGACCTGGCCGGGCCGGAGCTGGTCACCCCGGAACGCGTCGCGCAGGTTGCCTCGCAGCTGCTGGGTCACCCGGTGGTCGCCGAGCGGCAGGATCCGGACGCGTGGGCGGCCGCCAACCGCCACCTGCCCCGGGCCGCACACCAGCGTCTCCTGGCGATGTTCCGCTTCTACGACCAGGACGGGTTCCCCGGTGAGGCGACCGAACTGACGCGGCTGCTCGGTCGTCAGCCCCGCGACGTGGAGACCTACCTCGGCGAGGCCCTCCGTTCGTCGGCATCCGAACGCTGACGTCGCCGGCCCGCGCGCCTTCCGGCCCGTGCATCCGGACGGCGTCCGTGAGGAGGGCGCCGAACGGCGGTGCTGGAAGGGCCGCGATCGGGACGTCTCGTGCCCACGCTGGGGATCGCGGCGCCGGTGGCGCCGTGACGCGATCGACGAACGGAACGAAGAGATGTCCCCCTCGCTACGACGTGGAGGCTTCGTGGCCCTGGGTGCCGGGTTGCTCGCGCTGGCGGCGTGTGCTCCCGCCGAGGACCCCCCGTCCGAGGATCCGACCGAGCACACCGCCGAACCGGCGGAGCCACCGG
>PWTE01000303.1 GCA_003563915.1 Nitriliruptoraceae bacterium | reverse complement strand
TTCTGCGCGGCCTTGGACACATCAGCGTTGGCGTAGATGAGGTTGTGGGTGTCGTGGTCCTGGGCGAACATGGTCAGCACACTTGGGGTTCGCTGCGAGCGTTTGGGGACATAATGCCTGTCCAGGGCGGGTTGGTGTCCCCAGTGTTGGATCGCGTGGAAGTCCAGATCGAAGTCTGCGCCTGGATCATGCCGTGGTTGACCATCGCCTTGGACAGGGCGGTGAGAAAGCGCTGCTGGCGGGGGTGGTCAAGCCGGTAGGAGTAGGTGCGCAGTGCGGTGGTCTTGGGGATGGTGGACGCTCCTGCGAACCCTCCTGCGCCGGGGTCGGCGGCGACGCACGTCGACGTGGCCGATGCGGCGTAGCGCGATGAGCTTGGTCGCCAGCAGCGAGGCGACATACGACACGGCGGGGATCTCACGGGTGCCGGGGTAGCCGGCAGCGGAGACCAGGCCGGGCAGGTCGAGCGCGACGAGTTCGGGTAGTGCGAGCAGCAGCCCTGGACAAGCGGGTGTCGAACCTGTCGGGCAGCCGGTCGAAGTCGATGAGGCCCGCACGGGGTAGCCGGTCACGGACCACGGGCACACCCCGCTGGTCGGCGCGACGACGCCACAGCCGGGGTAGCCCTTGGGCTGCGATGAGTCTGGGAGATCCCGGTGCGGTTGAGCGCCAGTCCTTCACGGGCGAGCACGACCGCGATCTCGTCGATCGACAGTTGCTGGTCGCGACGTAGCTCGATGACTCTCTCGCGGGCGGCGTCCTTGGCGGGCGCGGTCTTGGGACCGGGACGCGCATCGATGAAGAATCCGGTGCGTCCGGCACGAAAGTCGCGTACCAGGGTGCGCAGCGTCTGCACGCTGTACCCGAACCAGTCGGCGACCTCGGCGGCGCTGTAGCCCTCGTAGAGGACTGGGTGGGCTGCGAGGCGAGGTGCCTGGTGACAGGTCCTTTTCCTCGCAGCCTCCCGCCGAACCCCGCATGCATCCTTTCGATGCACGAGGCTCTCCAGTGACCTAGGCCGTGCGTGTCGCAGTGGGCTTCCCGTTGTGGATGAGAGCATGACAGGACGCGCAGACCACGAGGGTCTTGCGTCGCATTCGTGTCATCACCTCGCTCCATTCAGGTTGGCCGGGCCCAGAGGGGGCGAGATCGGCCAGCTTGCGGACTTGGTGGACTTGCACCACGTCCAGGCGTTGACACAACTCGCACCTGCCTGCCAGAAGCCGGTGGACCAGCTCCTTGCGCGGGTAGGTGATCTGGACCGGGACGCGGTCGACAGGCATCGCGTCCTTCTGCCGTACGAGCGGGACTTCACCGAACCGTGCGACCAGCGGCTGCCTGCCGTCACGATGACGACGGGCTTCGAAACACCTACGCAGCCCGTTCGGTGTCTCGATCTTGGCCCGATGCCGGGCCGCCATCTTGGACACCGTGGACCGGTGTTTGTTGGCCAGCGTCTTCAACATCGATGTCTCAGCGGTCCACCGTAACCGGTTGAGCCGCCAGACATCGTAGGCCAGCAGGTAGTACTGGACGATCCCCCGATACTCGGCCCCGTAGATCTGGACGATCTGATAGTCGTCAAGATTGAGCAGAGCCGGTCTGCGTTCGGGGCGGCCCCTGCGCAGATACGGAGCGCACTTGGCCTTGATGACCTCGTCGGGCACCCGCAGCACGATGTGTCCGTTGATCGAGCGTCGTGTTGCACGCTGACCACGGGTGACCTTGCTGTCGCAGTGCCACACCGAGATGTCGTAGCCGAGATATCGCGCCGCCCCGGTACGGGCGTGCGTGATCAACGTCTTCTGGGCAGAGAGTTCCAGCTTGAGTTGCTCACGCAGGAACGCTGCCAGCCGATCCTTGATCTCCTCGGCTTCGGCCTTTGGTCCGATGAAGCCCAGGAGATGGTCATCCGCGTAGCGGGTGTAGCGCAACCGCCGATAGCCGGGATCGTTGAGATCTCCGCTTGGCACAGTGCGCATCCGCCGGCGCAGTGCACGGACTTGCGCCCGATCACCACGTCGGCGAGCCCGCATCAGCGCATTCCACATCTCCCGATAGGCACGGTTGTTCGCCCTATGCTTTCCCCGCGTGTAGTCGGGGATCAGCACCGTATCGACAAACTCGTCCAACTTGTCCAGATAGATGTTGGACAGGATCGGAGAAACGACGCCACCCTGCGGCGCGCCGCTGAGTGTTGCATTCCACGTCCAATCCTCGAGATATCCGGCTTCGAGCATGTTCCGTATCAGCCGCAGAAACCGGTTATCGTGGATCTTCTCCGACAGGATCCTGATCATGATGTCATGATCAAGTGACCCGAAACAGTCGGAGATGTCTCCCTCGATAAACCAGGTCGTCCCCGTCCACGTGTTCGCTACCTCACGCAAAGCGCTGTGGCAGCCACGGCCAGAACGAAACCCATGAGAGCGGTCGGAGAACTGGGGCTCGTAGTATGCCTCCAACAGCAGGCGCACTGCTTCGCCAACCAGCTTGTCTGACCACGTCGGCAGTCCCAACGGACGCAAACCCCCACTCTGCTTTCGAATGTAGGTGCGCCGAACCGGCACGAACCGATAACGCTCATGACGCATCGCATCGATGATGCTCTCGATCGTGCCCATTGACATGCCGTCTGCGGTTTCCGGTGTGACCCCGGGCGTCATCGCTCCTTGGTTGGAGTAGATGCGTCCATAGGCCAGCAGATACAACTCGGGGTTGAACAGCTGTCGATACACTCGCTCTACCGGCAGACCACGCCTGCCGCGTTCACGGAGAACACCCAGCACCGTTTCGGCATTACGCATCACGCGCACCTCTTGGTCTGCTGGTGTTCGGTCACCTGCACCCCTTCGCCCTGTGATCGGCGTTACCGTCTCCCTGGCAGGA
>PWTE01000273.1 GCA_003563915.1 Nitriliruptoraceae bacterium | reverse complement strand
TCTTCGACGTCGTAGAGCCGTTCCAGGTTGTCGAGGCCGGCCATGTCGTTCTGGCACTGCAACGACGCGAACGTGGCACCGGTCACGCCATCCTCGGTGATGTACGGACCCTCGTCCTCGAGGATCAGCAGATCGGTGAGCTCTTGGCCGATCAGTTCGGACGCCTGGATGGTCACGATCCCATCGGCGTCGGTCGGATCGGTCGTCGCGACGAATCCCGGGTAGGTGTACACCGCTAGGTCATCGACGACGCTGCGGCTGGGCTTCGGCCGCCCGACCCTGAAGGTCGCTCCGGCAGTCGCGGCGCACTCGTCAGGGAGCCCCTCTGCGATCGGGCCGGTGGTCGTGGTGGTCTTCCGGTCCTCGACGGGGGGCGCCTGGCCGAAGGTGTCGTCCGGACCTCCGTTGTCCGCGTTGTAGACGACGTCCTCGAAGGAAGGGCACGTGATCTTCTGGAACACCAGGGTCGCGTCCACCTCCGCCTCGGGCTCTGGATCCTCATCGACCGCGATCGCGGCCACCGGCACCATGACCGATAGCAGCAGCGAAGTGAGCGCGAAGAGCGGTACGACGCGCCGTGTCCTTCTTCTCATGTCTTCCCCCTGTGTCTGTGGGCGGAGCCGGATCGACGCATGCTACGGCGGCAGGGGCGCTCGAGGGTGCCTGTCGTGTCAGCCGTGCCTGCTCGTCGACTGGATCGTGAGCGTTCATGATGTGGCGACCGTTCGGGTCGGTCACCGCTTCGACCTCGCCACGAGCGGAGAACACTGAGCGTGGTCGGAGGAAGGTTAGCGAAGATCGCCAGGTGAGCGCGATCTCGAACGGATCTCACGCACGCTGCCGCCGTGGATGTCAGTGCGCAGTGGCCTTCTTCGTGCACGAACTACGGTGGATGAGCCTCCGAGGCGCCAAGGCGGCGACTGGATCATACGGTCACCGATCGCGGGCAGGAGCGGTCGGCGACGGTCGATAGCGCGCACTGGAGGCTCTGCTCGCCGTCGACGACGGCGAGAGGCGACCGCTCAGCGTAGTATCCATGGACGGCTGAGGCGTCATCGCGGCGGTGCGTCCAGTGCCTGTCGGATGCCATCGGCGAAGCGTCCCGCCATCTCTTCCACCGAGTAGAGGTCACGGTCAGCAGCGCAGCCGAGGATCAGGGACCGCAGCAGTTCCGGGTCGTCCAGCGTTCGAGTCACCGCGTCGGCGTAGCTGTCGGGGTCCGTGCCGTTGGCGACGAGGAGGCCGTTCTCCCCGTCGCGGAGATAGGCGATCTCGGGGCCGTGTGGGCTGTCGCGGCTGGTGATCAGGGGCGTTCCGGCGACGATGGCATCGAGGACCACGAGCCCCACCCAGCCAGGCAGCAGGAGCAGGTCGGCCAGCGCGAGCACCTCGGCGCGGTCGCTTCCGTAGCGCCCCCCCAGGTAGTGCAGCCACGGCTCCTGCTCGGCCCACCGTCGCACGTCGTCCTCGAGGGGACCGCTGCCGACCACGAGGAGGCAGAAATCCGGGTGTTCGCGGCGGATGCGACGGCCGGCCTCGAGGAGGACCTCCAGGTGCTTGTCAGGCCGCAGTGTGCCCAGGAACAACCCGACGGGACCGGGCCCTACCCCGAGTTCCTGGCGCAGCATCGCGAGTCGAGCATCGTCGACAGCATCGATCTGTGCCTTCAGCGTCGTGGTGTCGATCGCGTTGTTCACCACGGTGATCCGGGCAGCATCGACGCCGAGGTCCGCGACGATGTCCCCTGACAGCGACGTGTAGGCGAACCACCAGTGGACCCGGCGCGAGATCGACGCCTTCGCGCGTTCACCCAGTGACGACCGGTTCTCGGTGAAGTCTCGTCCGTGTCCCCAGAAGGCGACCCGCGGCCCACCCCGTGCCTGCTGCCACAGCAGGCGGTAGTTGAGGAGCAGGCGGGAAGCCTGCTCCACGACGACCAGGTCGACGGTCCGAAGCCGCGGATGCAGCTGCTGCCACACCAAGTGCCGCCGGCCGAGGGGGATGGCATGACGCTTCAGGCGCGTGGCCCAGGGGACCTCGAGCGGATCCTGACGGGGATCCTCGTGGGGGAGCGGGGTACTGTGGAACAGTAGGAGCTCGATGTCGTCCCGGGCGAGGTCGGAACGCAGCGCGTCGTAGAAGCCCTCCCGGTACCTACGGAGCGCGCGTTGGACGATGGCGACGGTTCGGGGCTGACGAGTGGCAGGCAGAGTGATCCTCCTCTGACCGAACCTGGGACGCAGTAGCCGGAACGTACTGGAGCAGCGCGATGCGCATCGTCGTCTACCACCCGCGAGCGCGCGTCGGTGATGGCGGCATCACGAACTCCGTGCGGAGCCTGAGCGTCGCGTTCGCCCGTGCCGGCGCCGACCCGGTGATCGCCTACGACGGTACAGGGGACCCGCACCACGAACGCGGCGTGGAGTGGTGGCCGGTCCGACACGTTGGGAGCGGGGCGATCCGTGCTCCATCAGGGATCGCACGGGTGCTCGACGGCGCCGACGTGCTGGTCCTCAACTCGGCCTGGACGGGCGGTAACGTCCGGGCCGGTCAGCTGGCGCGCCGCGCCGGTGTTCCCTACGTCCTCGCTCCGCGAGGGGCCTACGACCCACTCATCATCGAGCGACGCCGTTTCACCAAGCAGCTGTGGTGGCGGCTGTTCGAGCGTCGGCTGGTGGCTGCCGCGGCGGCGGTCCACGTGTTCTTCGAGGAACAACGCGACCACCTCGATGGGTTGGGGTATCGCGGCACGGTGCTCGTCGCACCGAACGGTGTGACAGTGCCACCCGGCTGGACCTGGGACGGCGGGAGCGGGGGATACGTCGCGTTCCTCGGTCGTCTCGACCCAGAGCACAAGGGCCTCGACCTGTTGCTGCGCGCGGCGGCGCTG
>PWTE01000092.1 GCA_003563915.1 Nitriliruptoraceae bacterium | reverse complement strand
TGGCTCACAGGATGGGTACAAGCAGGTCCTCTTTAGACCGCCTGTTAAGCGACGAATCTTCCAATGTCACCCTGAACACCATTAATAAGGCAGCATTAGTTTTAGGCAAAAGAGTTGATATATCCCTTGTTGACCTTCAACCACAAGAACAAAGGTTATAGGGATGGCAGGCAGGCTATACCCAAAAAAAACCTGTCCGCCCCGGTGTACTGGTAGCCGATTCACCGACTAACCGACTCACTCTCCGCGCTGTAGGCTCTACGAGCCGGAAGCCGACTTCATACCCCCCGCCTCAGGCGGTGAAGTTTATCTGTCTTTGCGATCAGCAAAGCAGATATTTACTTTCTCTTCATTCGTGCCGATTAGCGAAAATTAGCGGACCCAACTCTTCTTCTCTTATCTCCCAACACCATCCTCTTCCACTCCAGCTTCTCCACATTCCCGAAGTTGACCAGCACCCCCACAGGCATGTCCGCTGCCTTGAGATAATTAAGCAGCTGGGCTTCGTGATCGGCAGTAAGTTGGCTCAAAGCCTTGATTTCCAGAATAACCTTATCATAGCAGACCATATCCGCCTGGTACTCCTTGTTTAACAGCTGGCCCTTATATCCGATGCGGATCATCTTTTCCGATTCAAAAGGTATACCTCGTCCCATGAGCTCAATTCCCAGGGCCTCATGGTAGACCGCTTCCAGAAATCCCGGCCCCAGGGTGTTGTAAACTTCAAACGCGGCCCCGATTATGGCATACACCTCATCCTTGAGCAGCAGATCCATACTATAATCAGCCATAAATCCCCCCGCCTCAGGCGGTGAAGTTTATCTGTCTTTGCGATCAGCAAAGCAGATATTTACTTTCTCTTCATTCGCGCCGATTAGCGCAATTAGCGGACCCAACTCTTCTCTTCTCCTCTTAAATAATACCCGTCCGCGAATCCCACGAATCCAACCCCGCCTTGCGGTGAAGTTTATCTGTCTTTGCGATCAGCAAAGCAGATATTTACTCCTTCTTCATTCTTATTCGGGCAGATTAGCGAAAATTAGCGGACCCAGCTCTTCTTCTCTTCTTCATTTCTTTCAATCCAACAATCCCACCTTCTCACAATAATCTCGCACCGTACCGAACCAATACCCCCTTTCTGGCCTCAGCCCTCGGCCCTCTCTTCTTCCCTAATCCCCCAATTCCTAAATTCCTAAATTCCTGAATCCTTCTTCCCTTAGCCCTTAGCCCTTAGCCCTTAGCCCTGTGCCTTCACCGATTCACAGACGACCGACTCTGCCCCACTCCAATCCCTAAAAGCACAGCAAAGGTTACAGCCACGGCCGGGATCTGCAGGCTGAAATCCACCAGGGAGTGCAGTCCCACCAGGACGCAGGCGCAAAATCCAACCAAAGGATAGAAATGGTCCCTGTTCCGCCTGAAAAATCCAATCAGGCAGCGCACCCCAAGACCGCCCAGCACTGAAAACCATAGAAAAGCCATGGGCAGGCCCAGCTCAAACATCATTTCCAGCCAGTCATTATGGGCCTTGTAGCTGGTCACGGTTTTCTCGTCGGCAAACATGAAAAAGGTCTGCTCATAAGAGCCAATCCCGTATCCGGTCCATGGAGACATATTCACGGCCTGCCAGGTCTGCTCATTCCTAACTATGCGGCCTTCTCTTTCCAGGTCCGTGGCAGTAAGCCGGTCCAGCCAGCCGTGCCCGCTCAGGAAAAACACACCCAGTGCCGCCACAAGCACTGAAATGGTCAGCACTTGGTACACCCTGCCGGCCATCCTGATCATAAGCCCCATAAACACTGCCAGCACCAGCAGGGCTACCAGGGAAGCTATAACCCCGGCCCTGGAGTGGGTCAGGAAAAGGGCGGTCAAAAGAATCAGTATGCAGGCCAGAAGAGGTGCCCCGCGCACAAATGCCTGCTGCACCACGTGCAGGGTCTTGTCCCTGCCTGTACGCCTGGACTGGAGGGCATTGAAAAAGCCGGTCATATACAGACCAGCAGCGCATAAAAGGCAAAGCCCCATCAGCGTGGCAAAGCTGTTGCGGTTGATGAAGGTTCCACTTACATTTGTGGTTTTCTTTTCCACCCACAGGACCATCTGATAGTCGCCAAAGTAGATGATGAGCCCGTACAGGGCGTAAGCGGTCCCGGCCAGGGTCATGGCCCAGAACATTTTTTCAGCCCTTGCCCGGTCCCGGCCAAGCTGCAGGGCCAGAAAGAACACCATCCCATAGGTCAAGATCCGCATGATGGACTCAAACCCGGCACCCCTGGCCAGGCTGATGCTGCCTTTGAGGTCCACCCCAAACACAGCTGAGGTTTCAGACCACAAAGGATGATGCCAGGCTTCAGGGGTAAATGTGCTTATCTGCACTACCCCCCAGATCAAAACCAGGATAAACCCGATAGTCTCAGGCCAGATTCTTCCCAGCCCCACATTAGGGCCATTGTCAACTCTAAGCTGAACCACGCAGTACCCCAGAACAAGGATCATGACCGCAAAAGCAAAAAACGCCTGGGTCACGCTGAACACCATGCCAAAGGGCAAAGGCACCAGGACTATAAGCGTAACGAATATCCAGAAGATTTTGTTCATATTCAACTTGTGAAGTTCTATGTTCAACCACGCGAAGCGCGTGGCAGACGTTCAATGTTCTAGGTTCAGGAGAAGATCAGCATTTGCGGGGAGAATCCCGGAGATAGCGGATCAGCCCGTTCAAAAGTCCGGATATTTTCTGTGTCCGTTCCATTAAATCCGCAAATTGCTCCTCAGACTAGACTTTCAGACTTAATGGCAAATTTTTTCCTAAAACGCGCTGATATCGGAAGCTTACAGCTACAAGCCCTGTAAGACCCCATTTTTAATTTTGTAGCCAAAGGCTTTGAGTATCTT
>PWTE01000299.1 GCA_003563915.1 Nitriliruptoraceae bacterium | reverse complement strand
GGAGGTCACGGCCGCCGGGGCGTCCAAGGACGAGGCCGGCGATCTGTTGGAGTTCGCCGGTGACCGCGAGGATTCGCAGGAAGCGCGTGAGATAGCCCGGCGGTGGAGCTTCTTCGCTGGTCTCAAGCATCAGGACCGCGCCATCGAGGGATGGCCACCACTGCGTGCCGCGCAGCCAATCGAACACCTCGAGGCAGGCCACGACCGACTCGCCCTCGGCGGCTTCACCGCCATGCCAGCGCCAGCCCGTGGCCGGCTCGAGTCGGCGGCGGCGCTGCTGGCTGGACGGGTCGGCCCAGTCGAGAAGCTCGACGGTCCACCCGACATCGTTCTCTGGCCACTCGACGGGCGCGTCCGTCTCGAAGAGCATCCGTCGAACACCCTGCACGACATAGTCATGGAGGCCCTGGTTCTCACCGAAGCTGGCCATGATCGTGGGTCCGTAGAACGACCGCAGCCCAGCACGGCGCAGGGCCATGTGGATGACGGTTGGATCCGAGCAGCCGAGATAAACCTTCGGGTTGGCTGCGAGCAGCTCGAGGTCCAGGTGTGGCAGCAGCCGGATGGAATCGTCACCACCGATGGTCGCGATGACCCCCGCGATGTCCGGGTCGGCGAACGCGCGGTGGAGATCATCGGCGCGGGCAACGGGGTCTGCGGCGATCGCCGCCGGATCGGCCGTCGTGTGGGGCATGTCCACCACCTCGAGACCGAAGGCCGCTTCCAGCTGCCGCTTCCCGATCTCGTAGCGTGCCGGGAAGGTGCCAGGCCCACCCCACGAGAGCGAGACGGCTGCAACCCGGTCCCCGGCCTTCAGTCGCGGCGGTCTGATCAGCACCGAGACTCCCTCATCGCGAAAAACCTAGCGGGCGGCATGGGCAGAATGAACGTGCAAGACCATACGACCGTGTCCACCAGTCGTGCTGCTCGACTCTGAGTGTGCGGCGCTTGACCGCAACGGCAGTCAGTTCTGGGGTTCGTCGGTGAGGTAGGCATCGGCGAGGACGTTGTTGTCGATCACCCAAGTGGCTCGCTCTTGCGGGCGGCATGTCGCCAGGTAGAGCTTCTGCCCCTCGACGTAGCGCCGGTTGGATGCGGCAGTGGGGTCGGGGTCGCCGTCGCCGCGTCCAGCCCCGCGGGGGATCGAGACGTTGAAGTCGACCTCCAAGAAGATCGAGAGGTCCCACAGATCGCGAAGCTCGGGCCGGTGGAGGAAGATGCCGTCGAAGACGAGCACCTCCACGTCGCTCGTGGACTCCCAGACGGCCTCGATGGGCTCCTCTGCGTGGACGTCGTAGATGCGCCGCACGACCTGGCGCTCGCCTGGTTCCGCCAGCGGTTCGAGCAGCAGACGCCGAACCGCGTCGTAGTCGTACGAGTCGAGGAAGAACCCCTCCGGTGAACGGCGGCCGCGTCGGTAGCGGATCGAGGATGGGCGGTGGAACCCATCCACCGACGCTCGGAGAACGCCGATCCCCCGACGCTCGAGCACCTCAGCGAGCTCGTCGGCGAACACCGTCTTGCCCGCCCCGTCAACGCCGTCGACCCCGACCAGGAGCACCTCGTCGGGCCGGCGTGTCTCGCTGATCGCGGCGGCCAGGCGATACAGGGTCCGGCTCCGACGATCGCCGAATGGCACGGCTCGATCCATCGCTTCGCTATCCATTCCGGCTCAGCCTCAACCGTAGGAGACGATGCGCACAACGCCCACGATCCGCACGGGCGTGCAACGGTCGTCACTCGTGTCGTGCCCGACGGCGCGGCTACCTGCCGGCCGTGAAGGCACCGTGGTCCAACGGGTCGGTAGGTTCTGGCCGCACCGACGAGGTGAGGACCGCATGCCGCTGGATCCCGACATCCAAGCGTTCTACGACCGCGGCCGGGAGATCGACCGGCTGCGTGGCGGGTTCCCGTCGGGTCCGCTCGAGATGGAGCGGACCCGAGAACTCATCAACCGATACCTGCCCGGCGGGGGCCTGCAGGTGCTGGACGTCGGTGGCGGCGCTGGCGTGTACGCCACGTGGCTGATGGGCCTCGGGCACACGGTCCGGCTCATCGACCCGGTCGTGTTGCACGTCGAGCAGGCCGCCGAGGCGGGTGTGGACGCGCAGTTCGGGGACGCCCGCGAGCTGGACCAGCCGGATGCATCGGTGGACGTCGTGCTGCTGCTCGGGCCGCTGTATCACCTGCGCGACGCGGCCGACCGTCAACAGGCGCTACGTGAAGCGCACCGGGTGCTGCGGCCGGGCGGGGTGTTGTTCGCCGCGGCCATCGCCCGGTTCGCCGCGTTGTTCGACATGCTGATCCGCCTCGACGCCCTCGACGACGAGGTGCTTCCCATCGTCGCTGAGGCGGTCCGGACCGGCGTGTTCCGGGGCGGGAGCAAGGTCTTCACCAACGCCTACTTCCACCTACCCACCGAACTCGCTGCGGACGTCGCCACAGCCGGGTTCGAGGACACCGAGGTGTTCAACATCGAAGGGCCCGGGTTCCTGGTCAACGACTTCGAACAGCGTTGGGCCGACCCCGCACGACGCGAGATCCTGCTGGCAGCTGCCCGGCTGGTCGAGACCGCACCCGAAATGCTGGGCGCAGCAAGCCACCTGCTCGCCGTCGCCACCAAGCCCGAGCACGGCCACTAGACGTTTGCACCCCCAGAAGCGTGTGTGACCCATCAGCGTGGTCATCTCGAGCGCAGTCGGTCGAAGGACTCGCGGATGACTTCGACCTTGGCCCGGTAAGACACGCCCGCTATCGCTACTCATCCGTTGCTTGTATGGATGGCGGGTCGTGAGCGTTGGCTCCTACGCTGCGTGGATGGATCCCACTATCGAACGGTTCCGTGCGCTCGCCCGGTCATCGCCGTGGCGCTGGTCGACCTTGCGTTACGTCCAGGAGC
>PWTE01000147.1 GCA_003563915.1 Nitriliruptoraceae bacterium | reverse complement strand
CGTCGCGGCTTCCAGTTCCTGGGCGTCAACCGTCCCAGCCACGGGCTCTCCGACGGACCACGCGAAGACTGCACGGTCGCCGAAGCCATCGCGGTGACCGGCGCCGCGATCGACCACGCCCGAACCCAATGGGGCCATCCGGTGGCCCTGATGGGCTCGAGCATCGGCGGGCTGCTGGCCATATTCGCGGTGCTGCCCGGGCTGCAGCCCGACGCTGCCGTCGCGCACAACTTCGTCTACCCGGGCAAGCTCATCTCCCTGCGGCTGCGCGCACGACTGATCGCCCGCTTCCGCGCCCCCTACCCGCTGGCAAAGCTCGAACGCGCCACACCTGGTCGTATGGGTCCGCGCCGGTGCGAAGGTCGAGTGGGGCAAGCTGTCGAACGAGAGCACGAACAGCCCGACAACGATGGCCACGAATCAGGAGGTGACGCTCACGCCGCGTGACACGCCGATCGACAGGTCTTGCCTCTTCCCTGCGCGGGTGCTGGGTAGCACATAGGGAGCAGAATGCAGAGTTGTGCGACCCGCAGGGTCGGAAGGAGCCGGCGATGGAGGACTGGCGGAAGGTCAAGCGGGAGGTGTTCGCACGCCACAGCAATCCGTGGAGCATGTGGACGAGGTGGGCGAGCACACCGCTAGTGCTTGTCCCGGTGTGGCGACGCAGCTGGCGCGACGCCGCGCTGGTCGGCCTATGGATGGCAGTCAACCCGGTGGTGTTCAGCAAACCCGCACACGACCGGGCATGGGCGACCCGGGCGGCGCTTGGTGAGGAGCAGTGGATCGCCAAGCGGCCCATGGACACCGCGATGGCGGTCAACGTCGCCGCGACCGCCGCCCTGCTGGGCGCGATGGTCGCCGCCCATCAGCGTCGCGCAGTAGCGGCCGCAGCAGCGACAGCACTGGAGATGGGGCTGCTGATGGCGTACTGGGAACTCATGGCCCGCTACTACGACCGCAACGAAAGCGTGCGTTGAACATCCCGATCATGACGCTCGGCACCGTCATCGGCGCAGGCGTCGGATGAACACGGCTCGGATCGAGGCAGGCCGGCCTCGGCTGATCCCGCACCTCGACGCGGCAACGAATCGACCTCAGGGCTACTGGCCCAACGCCCGTGCCCATCACGTACGAGTTCAACCCAAGCCGGGTTGGGCTGCGTAGCCTCCCGGCGTCGACGCCCGTCACTTGGCGGGGTCCCGGCACTGGGCCGGCGGTGGCCCGGGGCTGGTGTCCCAGGGCGCAGCCGGGATTGCTACCGTTGCGGTGCCGACTGGGACGAGTCCTCGGGTGCGAAGGGCTTGCCTGGGAACGGTGCCGCGGCGGGGCTCGGAGGACGCCGTCGGCGATGAAGAGGGGCGGCACGTGGCGGTCGTCGAGGTGCGCGAGCTCGGGAAGCGCTACGGCGGGCGCGCGGTGGTCGACGGGGTGTCGTTCGATGTCGCCGACGGGGAGATCTTCGGGATCGTCGGGCCCAACGGGGCCGGGAAGACGACCACGGTGGAGTGCATCGAGGGGCTGCGCCGACCCGACGCCGGCGAGATCCGAGTGCTCGGGCTCGACCCGCAGCGCGACGGGCGGGAGGTGCGCCGCCTGTTGGGCGCGCAGCTGCAGGCCAGCCGCCTGCCTGAGCGACTGAAGGTCGGGGAGGCGCTGGACTGGTTCGCCGCCTTCTACGACGATCCTGCTGACCCGGCCGAGCTGCTGGAGCTGCTGGGACTGCTCGAGCACCGCGGTGTGCGCTTCGCCAAGCTCTCGGGCGGGCAGCAGCAGCGACTGTCGATCGCACTGGCGCTGGTCGGCGGTCCGCGGGTGGCGGTGCTCGACGAGTTGACCACCGGGCTGGATCCCCAAGCACGCCGCGACACCTGGGGGCTGATCGAGCAGGTCCGCGATCGCGGGGTGAGCATCCTGCTGGTCACCCACTTGATGGAGGAGGCCGAGCGGCTGTGCGACCGGATCGCGGTGATCGACCGCGGCCGGGTCGTGGCGTTGGACACCCCCGCGGCGATCGCGATCGAGGCTGGCGGCGAGCATCGACTGCGGTTCGTGCCCTCAGCCCCGGTCGACCGGCAGCGGCTCGCGCAGCTCGCCGGGGTCAGCAGCGTCGAGCAGCACCACGAGGCCGTGATCGTCGCCGGGGACGGCCAGGTGGTCCAGACGGTCATGGCGTGGCTGACCCGCGAGCAGGTCGTGGCCCAGCAGCTGCGGATCGAGCAGCCCGACCTCGACGATGCGTTCGTCGCGCTCACCGGGCGGTCTCTGGACGAGGCTGACGAGGCCGAGGTCGAGCGATGAGGGTGCTGGCCAAGACGATCCAGGTCGAGATCAAGCTGCTCGTGCGCGACGTGGCGACGGTGCTGTGGGTGGCGCTGCCACCGCTGGTGCTGCTGGGCATCGGCACGGGCATCCCCGGGTTCGGCGACCCCCAGGCCGACCTGGGTGGGCTACGCCTGGTCGACGTGTACCTGCCGATCTTGCTCGTGTTCGCCCTCGCGCTGACCGGGACGATGTCGGTCTCCACCGCGCTTGCGACCTACCGCCACCAGGGGGTGCTGCGTCGTCTGCGCACGACCCCGGTCGGGCCCGTGCCGCTGCTCGCCGCTCAGCTGGTAGCGAGTCTGCTGTTCGCCGCCGTCGCGGCGGTGCTGACGATCGTCGTGGCGGGGGCGGTGTTCGACGTCGCGGCGCCGGCGTCGTGGGGTGTAAGCGCGCTCGCACTGGCGCTCGCAGCCTGGGCGCTGTTCTCGATCGGTCTGATCATCGGCGCGGTCGCCCCCAGCGCGACGGTCGCGCCGGCCCTCGGCAGCCTGGTGTGGATCCCCCTGATGGCGCTGGGCGGCCTGTGGTTCCCACGTGAGGCCATGCCCACGGTGATGCGCCAGATCAGCGACCTCTCGCCCACCG
>PWTE01000324.1 GCA_003563915.1 Nitriliruptoraceae bacterium | reverse complement strand
CGATAGAGATGCGAGCGGGCCATCGCGATATCGGGCCGTCAGGCGGTGCTCGAGGCGTTGGCCAACACCAAGCCGGGCCGCCGCAAGGATCAGATCGATCCCGAGCTCAAGGCAGCCAAGGACGAGGTGCAGCGTCTTGGCGAGGTCGTCAAGGAACAGGCGGTCGAGCTGGTGGCGCTACGAACAAAACCGCGCTGGGGCTAGCAGGCGGCCCCATCCCTGCGTGGGTCGACGCCGAGGTCAAGCAGCAGCTGCTCGAGGTGATCGACCAGGCCTGCGATCAAGGATGGAAGCTCAAACGCATCTGTGGACTGCTCGAGATCGGCACTACGCGGGTGTGGCGCTGGCGGCAGCGTGCCGCCAAGGGCATTCAGGCGCTGACTGATCAGGTCACCCGCGCGCCGGTGCATGCCATCAGCCCTGAACAGCAGCCTTCAGATCCCGGCTGTGGCCCGAGAGTTCAAGGACATCGACCGCTCACACCGCAAGCTGGCCCACCGCAGCTGCGATGAGAGCCGCGTGTGGGTGCCACCTTCCACGTTTCGGCGGGTTCTGGCCGCAAACGAAGGTGTCACCACCTTCGAGCTTGCACAGCCCGTGCTCGAAGCCCGCGGGAGCGTCGAGATGGGCGCTGCGGATCTGGTTGGCTGGAGGACCTGATCGAGTTCGCGAACCGCGACGACCTGCCGATGCTCGCCCGGGCGGCGATCACCCACGCGCAGTCTGAGTCGACCCGCCGCTGCACCGACGCCAACGGTCACATCGGGCGTGCCGTGATCAACGCGGTCGGGCGTCGTCGCGGCATCACCCGACGAGTGATCGTCCCGATCGCAGCTGCGTTCGTGGCTCATCGGGACCGGTACTCCGCACTCCTCGATGACGGCCGCACCGGCTACCTCTCGTCGCTGGCGACGGCCTTCAGCGGTGGGACTCGCGTCGAGGCGATCGAAGAGGTGGGCGGTCCTCGTCGAGGATCTCCGACGCGATCGATCGACGCGCGGATGCTGGCATCGTCCGCCCCCTCGCCGATCGGAAGACGCGACCAGGAGTGGGGAATGCTCGCGTCGCTGACCGAACGTGACGGCCTCGGCTCGCGCCTCGCTCAGCGCGCTCGAGCTCACCATCAGCGGGCAAGCCGGACTCCGGTTGCGGATGCTGGCGTGCGGACGCCCGCGATGACAACTGCGTATGTCTGTGCGCACATAGCGCAGGAGGTTGCTGACGCTGGGCGGACTTCCGGCAGCGCTGTACGTTCAGTTGGACATATCCCATGGGTTCGGTCGTGCGCGGGGGCGCAGAAGAGGCAAGCATGATGCGGCAGACATACAGTGAGCGACTGGGAGCGCAGGTGCGCGCCCAGCGCAAGCTGTTGAACCTGACGCAGACGGACGTCGCCGAGCTCGCCGGGACTACGCAGCGCAGCGTGTCGCAGGTGGAGACCGGCAAGGCTTCGCGCCTCGAGTTGTACGCGTCTGTCTGCGAGGTGGTCGGTCTGGAGCTGACCGCGGTCGCTCGCCAGCGCGGTACGACGGATCGGGCGCGGTCGTGATGGTGCCGCAGAACGCAGTCGCGGTGGCCGACGTCTACAAGGCCGGCCAGTTCGCTGGTCGGATGTGGCGTGTGGACCAGGACGTCACGTTCGCCTACATCGACGGGTACGGCGGTGATCCGGTGGCGTCCACGCTGCCGGTGGGCGGCACCGTGACCGAGGTCGGGATGAGGGCACCGGCGTACTTCTCGGGCCTGCTGCCGGAGGGGCAGACCCGCCGCCGTGCGTTGTCCCGATCACTACACGTCTCGGAGGACGATGAGCTCGGCCTCCTCATCCACCTGGGCGCCGACACCGTCGGCGACGTGCAGATCGTGCAGTCCGGCGACGGCCTGCCCGAACCCGGCGGACCCGACGAGCCGACGGACCTCAGCGGCATCAGTTTCTCGCAGCTGTGGCTGCCTGGCGACCCTTCACAGCGCGCCGCGGTCGCCGGTGTCCAGCCGAAACTGTCCTACCCGTCCCGGTCGCTGATCGGCGGCCGGGCAGGCCGAGTCATCCTGAAGTTCTCCCCCGACGCCAGCTGGCACGGCGTGCTGCACAACGAGCGACTGTTCATGACGGCTGCGGCGGATGCCGGGCTGAAAGCCCCTGCCGTCGAGGTCGTCGAGGACCGTGACGGTCTACGCGCGCTGGCCGTCACCCGTTTCGACCGCAGCTGGCATCACGGGCAACTGGTGCGTCACGCTCAGGAGGACGCGTCTCAGGTCCTCGGGCTCGCGCCGTCCCAGAAGTATGACCCGGACGCCCGCACCGTCATCGGCGCGCTGTCGCAGCTGTGCACCGCGCCGCGTGTGGCCGCCCGCGACCTACTGCATCAGATGCTCTACAGCTACGCGGTAGGTGACAACGACCTGCATGCCAAGAACCTGTCGATCGGTCAGGACCCGACGGCCGGGGTGTGGGCGGTCACACCGGTCTACGACGTGCTGCACACCTGGCCCTACGAAGGCGACCACCGGTTCCACCCGGCGGTGCGCGAGAGGCTGCACGACTCGGTCACCTACAAACACTGGGTGTCGCTGGCCGCCGACGTCGGCGTCCCGCGTCGTGCTGTCGACCGGCTGTGCCGGACGGTGGTCGATGCCGTCGGTGAGGTGACCGAAGCGTTGACGCCGGAGTTGCTTGACATGCCCCGGACCTGGGTGCGTGACGTTCGGCGACGGATCAGCAGACGTCTGCGTGATCTCGAGGGCTGAGGCTCTCGCCCGCGTCCACCAGCAACTGCACGCCGACCTCCTGCATGCAACGTGCACGGCTATAGGTTCGGTGCATGAAGAACATTCAGATCCGCAACGTTCCGGACGACATCCACCGCCGGTTGAAGAGTCGTGCGGCGCTGGAGGGTCGGTCCTTGTCGGAGT
>PWTE01000266.1 GCA_003563915.1 Nitriliruptoraceae bacterium | reverse complement strand
GGTGGTCAGGCTCCGTTCCCGTAGCTCTGCGAGCCGGTCCGCCTGTCGCTGCCGGTTGATCGTGCGGGCGAGCTTTGCCATGTCATCGGCAGGCGCGGAGAAGGGGTCCTCGACCGGGTCGGCGTCCGCCAGATGCTCCAGCGTCTCGAGCAGCGACGGGTCGGACTCGGCTCGTTCTCGCAAGCGGTCGAGCACCGCGGTCAGCGTCACAGCACCATCCTTTCGTCTGCTCCGCCTACAGTATTGCGTCTACGTCGTCTACGCCAGGTGCTCGGCTGGTCGACGCGGAACCGATCCACAATGGCCCCATGTGCACAAAGGTGGTCAACCGACCGACACAGGCGCAACCGCCGCGGGTGACCGATCGAGGTCGCCGATGCCGCGGCACCCCTGTGTCATCGCGTTGGGAGAGATCGCACTTCGATCGGGTCATCATGGCGCTGCTCCACGGCCCGCCGTCCGCCGTACCGCCTCCGCGGGAGCTTCTGCTTGCCCCGGTTCCGTGAGCGCATGCGCGATGGTCGGGCCCTGCGGCCGGCAGGTCAGGCGGGCGCCGGCCCGTAGCCTTCGAACGCGTACGGATGCAGGAACGCCCGCCGCCACAGCAGCCTGCGGTCAAGGTCGGTCAGTCCGACCGTGTCGGCCGCGTCCTCGAACTCGTCGACGATGGTCTGTACGAGCCGGTCCACTATCGCGCGTGCCTGGGCTTGTGAGAGCAGGAACTCTCCCGCCGTGTCGATGCAGGTCGCCAGCCGTGACCGGCGGTCACCAGCGCGGGTGACGGCCATCGCCTGGGTCGCTTCGCCGGTGTCTCGCGGCTGCGGGTCGAGGTCGTACGCCGGCGTGAGCGTCAGGCCGCCTCCGTCCCAGAACGCGGCGTGGTTTCGGGCGTGGTCGTCGCGGTTGCCGATCAGGACGTTGAAGACCAACCGGCCGTACAACTCAACGAGCGTCGCCTGTGGGTCGGTGAAGCGGGTGCGGATGGTCTGGGCGAGGTCCGGGTAGGTGGCATAGCGGGCATGCATCTCGGCGAGGCCGAGCAGCGTGAGCGCGGACACGATCGCGCGACGCCGGTGAGTGCCGGGGATGCGATCGAACCGGTCGACGAGCAGCACGTCGCGATCAAGGACGGCGACCCGCTCGGTCACGGCAACGTTGAGGCCGGCACGGCGGGCGAGCTCCATCGCGACCGCCTCGCCCTTGACGACCGGGTAGGTGTCGGTCGGGGTGGAGAACTTCGCGATCAACGCGGGACCGCCGCCGTTGACGGTGACGGTCGCCTTCGGGCGCGCGCCCCCGACCGACGAGCCGGCGTCGAGGACCCGATCGATCGCTTCGGAGAACGGCTCGCCGGCCTGAAGTCGGTCTGCGGCGGTCAGCAGCTCCTCAAGCGTGGCGTCGATCTCGCGCGGGACGTAGGTCTCAGCGGAGGCTTGAAAGTCGTTCGCGCCGATCCGGTCGGTGCCGGACTCGAGCAGGTAGGTGACGGTCGGCAGCGCAGCCGTGTCGACGTCGCGGGTATCGCCGGCGTGGAGGCGTCGCAGGATGACGCGACGACCCCACGCGTCGGGGGTGCCGTCCGCGAGGCAGCCGGCGAGGTCCATGCCGTCCGGAGGCGGCTGGTCGCCGGGCCGCAGCGGCAGCTCGGGCAGGTACAGCGGGACGGCGTCGGGCCGTTCTAGGTAGGAGCGCCCGTAGACGAAGTGGACCCGCTCGCCGACCGGGTCGAGCGCACCGGCGACGACCGGGTCCTCGCGGTCGGGAAGCCACGTCCACACGTAGACGCGCTTAGAAGTCATCGTCGGGCTTCCGGGTGTGGGGACGGACGCGGTCGGGTAGCAGCGCGAGCAGTTGCCGACCGGACACGACCTGCCGAGCAAGGCCGTCCGCGTCGGTGCCGAACAGCGGAACGCCGAGCAGGACAAGCAGCTCGAGCGCGGTCCCGATCGCGACGGCCGGGTCGCCGCGCTCGACCCGGTACAGCGTGTCGCGGGAGATCCCCGCACGTTCAGCGAGGTCGGCGGCGGTCCGGCGCTGCCGCCGCCGTTCGGACGCGACCAGCTGCCCGACGACGTCAACCGCGTCGCGGGTCATGGGTGACAGCGTCTGCCCCACCACCAGCCTCCTGTCTGCTGCATCAGACGTTACCAGGTTTAACGTCTGTTGTGTCGTACATTCGTGCGTGTAGTGACCACGCTTCTGTCTACTGTGCCGCTGCCGCGCCCGGCAGCAGTCAACATCTCCACAGCACCCCTGCCGCGGCGGGCAGCCGACACGCCTGCCCGGCGCGACCAGGGCGACGCCATCGACGCAGTGCGCGCGCCCGCTGCCGGGCGGACGACGCGGTGGCGACGGGCTGGAATCGCGGTCACACGGGGAGCCGCGGCCGGACCGGGAGCCATCGGATCGGGTGATGAAGATCTGCCAGCCGATCCGTGGCTGCACGAGATGATCACGTGGAGCGAGACACCAGGAGCGAGGGTGTGCGGTTCCTGACCGCGGCCGGGAGCTCCCCCTTGTCGAGCGAACGGCCGTATGCAAGCCAGAACACACCAGCCCCCGTGACTGCGGAAGCACCGACGAGAACGGCTCCCGAACCACGCTGCAACCGCCGCATCAACCTGGCTGATCCGGGCGTTAGGCGGAGTTCGCCAGATGGACTTGTTTCTCGATCTGGGAGATCCGTGACGGCGTGACGCCGAGTAGCTGCGCGACATCGCGCACAGTCAGCCCGGCTGCCCGGAGTTCGGCGACCGCTGCAGGTGTCCGGCGGCGCGCCTGGTCGCTGAGCTCGGTCAGGGCGCGACGGAGCTCGAGGGCCTCGAGGGTGTCGTCGGACACCTCGACGTGACGGAGGTCTGGCGAGATGGCCACCTCGAACGCATCGCCGTCGACGTCGAGGACCAGCGCGATCGCCTCGCGGAT
>PWTE01000181.1 GCA_003563915.1 Nitriliruptoraceae bacterium | reverse complement strand
TGAACGGGGCAACCGGCTCGATCCGAAGTACCCACCGTCTGATCGCCGTTCGGCGTATGTGCACGGATCACCTCGCCGGTTCAAGGTGGTCGCACCATGGTGCTCCAGCATGAGGCGAGCGCTTGCCCGCGGTAGTGACCGAACCGTGCTGGGCGCATCCGGTGACACCCGATGGAGGGCCCAACGGGAGGTGGTGGATCGCCAAGTCCCATACCCCTAAGGTCCCTCACCGGCGACGTCGGGACCGGGGGATCAGTGGGGGAACGCGAGCTCGTCCCGGGGGTGTACGAGCGACTCGTCGATCGGGCGATGCGCCGGACGCTGGACGCGCTATCGGAGGCAACGACTGAGGAGCGCGCGCTCCTCGCTGCGGAAGCTCCCGAGCGGTTGGCAGCGCACGTCGCAGAGCGGTTGCGCGCGACCTTGCGCCGGACGAGCGACCTCGACGAGCAGATCGCTCTTGTTCAGCAGGTCTTGGAGCACCTGGACGCTGTGGACGCGGAACCTGACAGCTCGCTGCTGCTGGACGATCCCGCATCGCTGCTGACGTGGATCGGGCCGCGCCTGCTGCCGGGGGAAGCCCGGCCTCCGCTGCCGCTGATCCCGCTGTCCGACTCGGATCTGCTGGTCAACGCGCGGGAGGAGCCCCGGCTCGGTGAGGCGCTGGTCCGGGAGCTGGAGACCGCCGATCGGGTCGATCTGATCGTCGCCTTCATCCGTTTCGCGGGGATCCGCATCCTGCTGGCCCCGCTGCGCCGGCTCGCTGAGCGGGGTGTGCCGCTGCGGGTGATCACGACCACCTACCTCGGCTCGACCGAACGGCGGGCACTAGATGAGCTCCGCTCGCTCGGCGCCGAGGTGAAGGTCTCCTACGACGCCCGTTCGACCCGGCTGCACGCCAAGGCCTGGTTGTTGCACCGCGACAGCGGCTACTCGACCGCGTTCATCGGATCCTCGAACCTGTCCCGCTCGGCGTTGCTTGACGGGTTGGAGTGGAACGTCCGGCTGGCCGAGGCGCATGCCCCGACGGTGATCGAGAAGGTCGCTGCGACCTTCGAGACCTACTGGGCCGACCCAGAGCTCGAACCCTACGGCGACGGTGACGGCGGCCGGTTCGATGCGGCCATCGCCGCCGAACGCACCGGTGGCTACGACGGCCGGCTGACGATCACCTCGGGACTCGAGGTCCGGCCCTGGCCCTATCAGCGGGAGATCCTCGAGGCGCTCGAGGTCGAGCGGCGCCGCCACGACCGGTGGCGCAACCTCGTCGTCGCACCGACAGGGACCGGCAAGACGGTGGTCTCGGCCCTGGACTACCAGCGACTTGCGGAGAAGCACGATGAGCTGTCCGGACGGCCGTCGCTGCTGTTCGTCGCCCACCGAAAGGAACTCCTGGAGCAGAGCCTGCGCACGTTCCGGGAGGTCCTGCAGGACGGATCGTTCGGTGAGCTCCTCGTCGGCGGGCAGCAACCGTCCGAGTGGCGTCACGTGTTCGCGTCGATCCAGTCGCTGACCGCCGCAGGTGTCGAGCAGCTCGCCCCGGAGCGGTTCGATGTGGTCGTGGTCGATGAGTTCCACCATGCCGAAGCCACCACCTACCGGCGGCTGCTCGACCACCTCGAACCGAGGGTGTTGGTCGGGATGACCGCGACGCCGGAGCGCACCGACGGCCTGGACATCAAGCGGTGGTTCGACGGTCGGTTCGCGTTCGAGATGCGCCTGTGGGACGCGCTCGATCAACGGCTACTGAGTCCGTTCCAGTACTTCGGGATCGCCGACGACACCGACCTGTCGCAGGTGACCTGGCGGCGTGGCGGGTACGCCACGGCAGAGCTGTCGAACGTGTTCACCGGGGATGACGCACGGGTCGCCAAGGTCCTGCGCACGGTCCGCGACCTCGTGGCCGATCCGACCGAGATGCGTGCGCTCGGGTTCTGCGTATCGGTCGAGCACGCCGACTACATGGCCCGCCGGTTCCGCGACGCCGGCATCGCCGCCGCCGCGATCACCGGCGAGACCGCTGCGGCCGAACGGGAGAACGCGCTGCTGCGGCTGAAGGCCGGCGAGGTCCAGGTGCTGTTCACCGTGGACCTGTTCAACGAAGGTGTGGACGTCCCGGAGATCGACACGGTGCTGTTCCTACGCCCGACCGAGTCCGCGACCGTGTTCCTCCAGCAGCTCGGCCGTGGGCTCCGCAAGTCCCGCGACAAGGCCTGCCTGACCGTGCTGGACTTCGTCGGCAACCAGCACCGCGAGTTCCGGTTCGACCTGCGGTTCCGGGCCCTGACCGGCCGGAGTCGACGGCAGCTCGAACGTGACATCGAGGAGCGGTTCCCGTACCTACCGGCCGGCTGCCACATCGCCCTGGACCGGCAGGTCGAGCAGGTGGTGCTCGACAGCGTGCGGCGCCAGCTGAGGATCACGACCCGCAGCCTGGTCGCTGAACTGCAGCAGCTGAAGGTCCAGCTCGGCACGATCGACCTCACCACCTTCCTCGATGAGGCCGGGGTCGAGCTCGACGACCTCTACAAGCCGTCGGTCGGCGGCTGGACGGCCCTCCAACGCCAGGCCGGCATTCCGCTGCCCCCGGCAGGCCCCGACGAGGGCAAGGTCGGCAAGCGCATCGGCGCCCTCACCCACCTGGACGACCCGGAACGGCTGTCGCTGCTCGCCCGGGTGGCGGCCGACGAGGTGACCATCAGCGCCTATATAATCAACTATGGCGACAGAGGCGCCACGACGGACGTGGTCTTCTATCACGGGGAGGTGGCCCTGGACTCCGACGGCAACGTGGTGGCGCCCGTGCCCGAGGAGATAGACAGGGTGGATTCCGTCTATGTCAAGAGCACCAGGACCGTCTCGGTATCCTGGCCCACCCCCAGGGGAGGGACGCTGTCCATCTCCGTGGCCCTGGAGAACGTGGTGTCGGAGGA
>PWTE01000352.1 GCA_003563915.1 Nitriliruptoraceae bacterium | reverse complement strand
TCTGGGAGGAGCGGGCGCTCGAGATGATCGCCGACCCCTTGCTCGCGGACGTCGAGTACCGCTGGTGTGACGACACGTCGAACGTCGCGGTCGCTGCCGACCCGACCGCCGATGCTCGGGATTTCGTGCGTTCCATCCCGCTGCCAGCGGTAGAGATCACCATCGCCCCCGGTTTCGCGATCACCGGTCAGCCGTCCTACCTCGTGGTCGATGGCCAGGAGCCCTTCGAAGCGCTGGGTGCGATCCCGGGATTCGGCCCGCTCGAGGCGACCCTCGAGCCCGTCGCCATCAGGGTGGACTGGGGTGATGGGACGACCGACCTGATCACGGACGGGCGCATGGGCGTGCCATGGGACGGTCCACCCAGCGAGCAGATCGCCCACACCTACATCCACGCGGCCCCGGACCTCACGGTCACGGTCGAGGTGCTGTGGCGAGCCGAGTGGAGCGTTGGCGTGTTCAGCGGGACGGTCAGTGACCTGGAGGTCCTGGCCGAGCTCGACCTCGAGGTGCGATCCCTCCGCTCTGTGCGGGTCGCGCCCGAGCGATGACGCGACGCTGGTCGACCTGCCTCACATGCTGGACGCAGCGGCGGGTGATGGCTTCTCCATGAAGATCAGCTCGCCGTAGGGGCGTGTGCGCTCACGTCGGAACTCGCGGTAGCCGAACCGCTCGTAGAGGCGCAGGTTGCCCAGGCTCAGCGATCCGATGAACAGTTCGAACCTCGCGACGTCGACGGCGACCTGCGCCTCGAAGGCTGACATCAAGCGGGTGCCGATGCCGCGGCTGTGCAGATCGGGAGCAACGACGAGCCTGCCGACGTAGCAGGTCTGCCCCTCTATGCGGCCGCGGATGACGCCGACCATGCGATGGTCCCAGGTCGCCTTGATGCCGATGCTTGTCGTCAGCTCGCGCTCGAGGTCAGCGAGGGTCTGGACCAGCGCCGGTAGGTTCGGGTCGCCGTAGACCTGCGCTTCGGTGACGAAGGCGGCGCGCTGCAAGGTCAGGAGCTCGCCGGCGTCCTCGGGTGTGGTCGGCGCCAGCTCTAGTTCGTCAACGTCCATACGGCGAGGGAAGCACACCCACCGGTTCCCGTCGACCGGACGGGGGCGCCTACCGGGTCGGTGTGAGGTGTGGCGAACGATGGTGGGCGCCAGACCGCACACCTGCGGGGTGAGCGGTCGCGATCAGCGGTAGAGGGTGACCTCGACCTCGGTGCCCTGCGTCAGGCCCGTCTCGGGTTCTGGGATCACGACGTAGCCATCCGCGCGTGTCAGCAGGCTGAGCAGGGCCGATGCGCCGAGTAGTGGGTGGGCCACCCCGTTCTCGTCCACGCGCACCTGCACGACGTCCAGCCGTCCCGCCGCCGACGCGACCGGACGCCCCAATGCCGCCCGGGTGGTGGGTACGGCCGGAGGGCGTTCGCAGCCGGCCAGCCGCCACACCAGTGGGACCCCGACCAGGCGGAACACCACCAGTGCGGACAGCGGGTTGCCCGGCAGCCCGATGACCGGCACGCCGTCGCACTCAGCCAGCAGCGTCGGCTTGCCCGGCTTCACGGCCAGCCCGTGCACCACGATCCCTGGTTCGCCCAGGGCAGCCACGACGCCGGCGGTCTCGTCGCGGGCGCCGACCGACGACCCGGCGGACACCACCACGAGGTCGACCCCATCGGCCAAGGCGGCGCGCATCGCCGCGTCCAACGCGCCCGCGTCGTCCGGGACGATGCCACGCAGGTCCGCGACCCCACCTGCCGACGTGATCAGGCCGGCCAGCGCCGACGCGGTCGCGTCGCGCACCTGGCCCGGGACCAGCGTCGCAGTGTCCGGCGGCACCACTTCGTCGCCCGTGGAGAGCACCACGACCCACGGCCGCGCCCGTACCTCGACCGACATCACTCCCGCCGCGGCCAGGACGCCCAGGTCCTGGGCCCGCAGTGGACGTCCCGCCGGGACCAGCACGGCGCCGGACGCGACGTCCTCGTCGGCCCGGACCACCCCGTCGCCCGCCGCGACGGGCCGGACGACCTCGACCGCGCCAGGCATCGTCACCTGCGTGTGTTCGACCATCACGACGGCGTCGGCGCCGCGGGGCAGCGCCCCACCCGTCGGCATCGTGACCGCGCCGCCGGGCGGCACCTCGAGGTCTGGGACCTCGCCCATCGTCACCGCCCCAACGACGTCGAGGTAGCTCGGCAGCCCCTCAGATGCGCCGAAGGTGTCAGCCGCGCGAACGGCGTACCCGTCCACCGTCGAGCGGGCGAAGCCGGGCAGGTTCGATGGCGCCACCACGTCGTCGACGGGGACGCGTCCGAGCGCTTCCGCGGAAGCGGCCGCCGCCACCGGTTCCACGGTGGTGCGTCGCTCTGGGCGGAAGCGCTCCAGAGCCTCGGCCACCGTCATCGTCGTGAAGAACTCGCGTCCCTCGACGGTCGGCGAGCTGGCCTCGACCTCCGGGGCCGACCGTTCGTCAGCCACGTGATAGGTCCAGCACGCTCTTGACCGGGCCCAGCGCGACCTGGCCCAGGCCGCAGATCGACGTGCGACGCAGGACCTCCTCGAGTTCCACGAGCCGTCCCTCGCGCGGGCCTTCCAGGGTGGCGCCGTCGTCGAGCACCTCGCGCAGCAGCGTGTGTGCCTTGGCCGAACCGACCCGGCACGGCACGCACTTGCCGCACGACTCGTTGCGGAAGAACCGCAGGACGTTGGTGGCCGCAGCCAGCAGGTCGTTGCCCTCCGCGATCGCGACGACCGCACCGGAGCCGAGCATCGTGCCGGCCTCGGCCAGCGGGCCGAAGTCCAGGGGCAGGTCCAGCTGATCGGGCGTGATGAAGTTGGATGACGCGCCGCCGGGTTGGACCGCGGCCAGGGCCCGACCGTCACGCATGCCACCGCAACGCTCGATCAGTTCTCCGACCGGCGTGCCCAGCGGCACGCAGTG
>PWTE01000304.1 GCA_003563915.1 Nitriliruptoraceae bacterium | reverse complement strand
GGCCGTCGAGGTGGTCGCCACTCGTCGCCGCGGACGCGGACCAGGAACCGCAGGGGCAGCTCGGTCTCGGTCAGGCGGCGGACCGCCGCCGCATCCGCGACGACGCCGGTGACCTGGGCAGCCTCGGCGACCTGGGCCAGACGGGCGGCCGAGAGCTGGGGGTGGACCGGCACCGCAACCGCGCCCACACGCCACAGCGCCAGGAGCACGACCGGGGCCGCGAACCCTTCGGGCAGACGCACGAGCACCCGCTGCCCCTGCAGGGTCCCGTCACCATCGTCGGCGAGTTCCCGCAGAGCACGCGCCGCAGCATCGACGTGGTCGCGTAGCTGCGCGTAGCTGAGCGCGCGCCCGTGGAACTCGACCGCCGCGTGCTCTGGGAAGTCCCGTGCCGCATCATCCAGGAGCCGCGGCAGGCGGACCTCGGGGAGTTGGTAGGTGGGCGGGACCCCCGGCGGGTAGCTGGCGACCCACGGTCGGGCCGACGTACGGGGGTCGGGCAAGCTGGCCACCTCGGTGCGGCTCCTTGCGACGGTGATCGCCCGCAGGACACCGGCGGACGGGGACGGGGTCGTCAGCGGGGAACGACGTGACACCCCGAGGACCAACCGCGAGCCTATCGACAGCTACGTTCGAGGTTCCGACGCCACGGTCATCGACCTCTCCGTCGTGTCGGACCGGTTCGTGCGCTGGGTCGACGTTCGGAGTTCCTGCGGTGTCCACCACTACGCCTCCCGCACTGCGCGAGCTGCAGGCTCGGATCGATATCGCCCTGGAGCGCGAGCTGGCCGGGCCCCTGGACCGGCTCGCTGCCAGCTCGCCCGTCATGCAGGCCCCGGCCGCCGCCCTGCGTGACTTCCTCCACGACGGCAAGCGGCTGCGACCGGTGCTGCTCCTGCTCGGCTTCCAGGCGGGAGGCGGCACCGCGCTGGACTCCGTGGAGGGTCCGGCGCTGGCGCTGGAGCTGCTGCACACCTTCGCGCTGCTCCACGACGACGTGATCGATCGGGCGCCGACCCGGCGCGGCCGACCGACCGTCCACACCCGGTTCGCCCAGCGTCACCAGGACGCCGGCTGGACGGGGGATGCCCACGCCTACGGCGAGGCGATGGCGATCCTCCTCGGTGACGTCGCGTTCGTGTACGCCGACGAGCTGTTCCTGCGGGCCACCGTGCCGAACGGTCCCCTGCTCACGGCCTTCCGTCGCTTCACCGAGCTGCGCGAGGAGGTGATGATCGGCCAGACGCTGGACCTGCACGCGGCTGCATCCCGCGAGACGTCCCGCGACCTCGCCCTCACGGTCGCAACGCTGAAGTCGGGCCGGTACTCGGTGACCCGTCCGTTGGAGGTGGGGGCATCGCTCGCGGGAGGATCGGAGGAACTGATCGCCGGTCTGCGCGCGTACGGCGACCCGGTCGGGCTCGCGTTCCAGCTCCGTGACGACCACCTCGGCGTCTTCGGAGAACCGGCGGAGACCGGTAAGTCGCGCACCTCCGACCTGGCCGAGGGCAAGCGCACCCTGCTGATCGCCGAGACCTACGAGCGCACCGACGACGAGGGTCGGGCGTTGCTCGACCGCTGCCTCGGCGACCCGGGACTCAGCGAGGACGACGCGGCCGCGGTCCGCCGGACGATCGAGACGTGCGGAGCCATGGAGGCCGTCGAGACACGGCTCGCGGAGGGCATCCAGCGGGCGCTCGCAGCCCTCCGCGAGCTGGCCCTGCCCGACCACACCCACGAGACCCTCGCCGGCATCGCGAGCTGGGTCGGCCAGCGCCGTAGCTGAGGCGTCGGCCGGAGGCGGTCAGCCGCGGCCAAACGGCCCGGTGTCACCAGACGAGGTCGGGGGCAGCCGGGGCCAGGGCACCCATGGTGGGGTTCTGCAGGTTCGACTCCACCCACGGGAACACCCACGTGAACAACACCACGATCCCGACCGCGATCAGCACGGTCAGGATCAGGGCCTTGACCCAGCGGGGCAGGCCTCGTCGTGTCTCGGTCGGATCGGTCGCGTCGCTCATGGTCAGCTCTCCGCGATCTCTTCACGATCGGCGTCGGGAGCCGCCGTCGAGTCCAGCGGGTCGTTCAACAGCTCGCCCCAGGCGATCAGGCGCTGAGCGTCGCTGTAACGCGGGTGGCAGGTGGTCAGGGTGATCATCGGCTCACCCGACGCCAGCGGGTCGTCTTCGACGACCCACACGTCGGTGGGCTGGACGATCCGCTGCTCGACGAAGGCGTACACCCACTCCCGGCCCTGCCGGTCCATGACGTGGATCGTGTCACCCCGTTCGAGGTCGTCCAGGGACCAGAACGGGGATCCGTAGGTCGTGCGGTGCCCGGCGATGGCGAAGTTGCCGGCACCGCCCGGCCGGTCGGACTCCGGGTAGTGCCCCGGACCTCGCCGTAGCGTCACGAGGTCGACCCCCTCGACCACGAAGATGACGTCGTCGTTGACGATGCGCTCGCCGTCACGCTCGAACCAGAGGGCGGCGTACGCGTCGCCGACATCGATCTCCTCGTCCTCCGGGACGGTCGTGTCCACGTCGAGCGGATCGTCGGGGACCGTGAGGTTCCACTCGTCGGCGAGGTCGCGCTGCTCACGCTGGGTCTCGAGCCCCGTGAACCACAGCAGGTAGACGACGTAGAGCAGGACGATCGCGCCCAGGGTGATCAGCGTCCAGCCGACGCCTCGGACGACCCTTGCCACGGTGCCCCCTCGAGAAGGTCGGTCGGAGCGAGCCTGACAGGCGAGGGTATCCGGCCACCTCCCGGCCGCACGAGGCCGTCACCGACCGGACGGTTCGCGCCGCGGGCCGACCGGTACGCTTGACGTGGCCCGCAGAGGCCGGGGAACCACGGAGCGAGTCATGCCCGAGAGCAAGCACCGCCGTCACGGTCGCAGCCGTCCGCGCGCGCACCAGACCCGGGAACCGGAACGCAAGCCCAACCCTTCGCCGTCGTGGGTGCCCGCCACGGGTGCGACGCTGCTGGTGGTCGGGACGCTGGTGATCCTGATCGGTTACCTACCTGGCGTGAGCGATGTCACCCGGAGCCTGCCGCTGCTCGGCGCGAACTGGGGCCTGGTGGGGGGTTTCGCCCTGCTGTGCGTCGGCTTCGGGTTCCTGACGCGCTGGCGCTGACGTTCGCGCACGCACGCGTGCGTTCAGCGCTCCACAGGGTGTGGATGGATCCGGGGACTCCTCCCCAGAACGGCCCGCTGGCTGTGGAAGACCGACCACACTGCGCGATATGAGCAGGTCGGACGTTCACGCTGCGTGGTCAGACGCGGCTGCGTGCGCTAGTTGAGGATCTCCGTGCGTTCGTGCATCCGTTGACCGCAGTGGCTGGGTGCGCGGGCACTCCCGCGGACCAGCAGCAGCACCTCGGTACCGCACTCCTCGCACCAGAACAGGGTCCGTTCGTCGCCACTGACCGGCTCCGGACCACCCTCGATGGCCGCCTTGTCCCGACTGTCGACGGTGAGCGCACGCAACGACCCCATCAGCCAGGCGAACACCGCGTACCCGAGCAGCGGTGCCAGCACCCACTGCCAACCGAAGTTGACCCCGACGATCACGGCGAGCAGCGCCACCGGGATCAGGAGCAGGATCATCGGACGACCTCGTCGTGGGTGCGCGAACCAGGCCGTAGGGTGCCACAGCTTCGCGCGCGCCGTCGTTGCGCGATCACGCGGACCGCACGATCGCGCGGCCAGCTATATCAGTCGAGGCGTTCGATGATCGTCGCGTTCGCCATCCCGCCGCCCTCGCACATCGTCTGCAGCCCGAAACGCCCCCCGGTGTGCTCGAGGACGTTCAGCAGCGTGGTCATCAGCTTGCCGCCCGACGCGCCCAACGGGTGGCCGTTGGCGATCGCGCCACCGTTGACGTTGACCTTGGCCAGGTCGGCGCCGGTCTCCTGCTGCCAGGCGAGCACGACCGGTGAGAAGGCCTCGTTGACCTCGAACGCGTCGATGTCGTCGATCGTCATGCCGGCGCGCTCCAGCGCCTGCTGGGTCGCGGGGATGACCCCGGTGAGCATCATCACGGGATCGTCGGCCGCGACCACCAGCGTGTGGATGCGCGCCCGCGGGGTCAGACCGAGTTCCTCCGCCTTCTCTGCCGACATCACCAGCAGCGCGGACGCGCCATCCGACAGTTGGGAGGCGTTGCCCGCGTGGATCACCCACGGGATCTGCGGGAAGCGCTCCGTCCAGGACTCGTGCTGGAAGACCGGCTGCAGGCTGGCGAGGGACTCGACGGACGTGCCCGGACGGATGCCCTCGTCACGGGTGAACGTCTCGCCGGTGCGACCCTCTCCCCGGTCGACCTCGATGGGGAGGAGCTCGGTCTCCACCCGACCGTCGTCGCTGGCCTCGGCGGCACGGCGGTGCGACTCCGCGGACAGCGTGTCGACGTCCTCACGGGACAGGCCCCACTTGGCCGCGATCAGCTCCGCGGAGATGCCCTGCGGCACCAGCCCACCCTCGTAGCGCTGCGGGATCCGCGTGCCGAAGGGGTCCGCGCCCGCCATCGACGAGCCCATCGGGACCCGCGACATCACCTCGACACCGGCCGCGACGGCGAGGTCGTAGCTGCCGGCCATCACGCCCTGGGCAGCGAAGTGCAACGCCTGCTGCGACGACCCGCACTGCCGGTCGATCGTCGTCGCCGGCACCGACTCCGGCCACCCGGCGGCGAGCACGGCGTTGCGTCCCACGTTGAAGGTCTGCTCGCCGACCTGGGACACGCAGCCGGTGATGACGTCGTCCACGAGGGCCGGATCCAGGTCGTTGCGCTGCGCGAGCCCCGTGAGGGTCTCCGCCAGCAGGTCGACGGGGTGCCAGCCGGACAGTGCGCCGCCCGGCTTGCCCTTGGCGATCGGGGTGCGGATGGCATCGACGATGACGGCTTCACGCATGGCGCGCCTCCCTGGGACGTGTCGCGCCGCATGATGGTGCGCTTCGCGGCGGTCTGGCGTCGAGGCTACCCCGGTCGGACGGCGAGGTGGAACGTGAGTGCCCACATCGTTCACGCACCGTCCCTCCGGCTCGCCCACGGGGCGTGGGGACCCACGCCGCGTCAGTGGGTGCGGCGCCACGCCTCGGACCAGGCGTCCTCACCGAGGTGCCAGCGATCGGTGCGGTGCACCATCGCGTGCAGGCTCGCGACCAGCTCGCCGGCCTCGTCGCCCTCGACCGAGAGGTCGCTCGGACGCGAGCGCGACTCGATGTCGCTCGGACGCGAGCGCGAATCGATGTCGCTCGGACGCGAGCGCACCTCTACCAGGTACGCGGCCGTGCGGCGGGTGCGGTGCCGCTCGCGGGAGGTGGCGAGGAGCCGTTGCCCAGCCTCGGCGGCGCGCAGGAACTGGATGTCGACGGCGAGCGCGACCGCGAGCCGCCCCCACGAGTTGGAGGACAGGGCGAACACCACGTCGCCCAAGCCGAAGGTGACCCCGCCGTGGGCGATACGGGCCAGGTTGGTGTGGTGGTCGGCGAGGGTCAGCTCCGCCTCGGCCCAACCACCGCCCCAGGCCGTGACCTGCGCGCCGAGGTGCACCGAGAACGGGTCGTCGAGGAGGACGGCTTCCAGCTCCGCACGGTTGCCGTCGAGATCGTCCGCAGCTGCCTCGACGTCACCGTCCCGGTCGCCCGGTGCCATGCCTCGCCTCCCTGATCCGCCAGGTGGGGACCACCTCGCCACACGCTAGCGGCGCGTCGGACGCGCCAGGCCGGTGGTGCCACCTCGCCGCGGATCACCCACGCATGCCCCGGACGGCCCGACGGCGTGCACGCCACCGAAGTACAGGTCGGTCTCCTGCCAGACGTTGACCGGGCGGCGCTCCGCCAGGAGCGCGACCGCCTCGGGGTCGAAGCCTGGCTCGAGCTGGATGCTGCGTCCGTCCCAGTGCAGCCTCGGTGCCAGCACGGCGACGTCCAACGCCAGGTCGTGGTCGAGCACGTTCACGAGCACCTGCGTGAGCGCGCTGCGGATCCGTTCGCTGCCGCCGGAGCCCAGCACGATCGGTTCGTCCGCGGGCGGGAACAGGACGCTGGGCGACATCATCGAGCCGACCCGTTCGCCCGCTGCGGCGGTGTGGAAGCCGGCCGGGTGGAGGTCCTCCTCGCCCATGATGTTGTTGGCCATGATCCCGGTCCCCGGGAGGAACACCCCGCTGCAGCTGCCGTTGGAGGTGGTCATGGCAGCCAGGTTGCCCTCGCCGTCGGCGATGCTGACGTGGGTGGTGCCCTTCGTGCTGAGGGGCCGCGGAGCGGTGTGGAAGCGGGTGACCTCGTCGAGCACCTCGGCGAGGCGGATCAGCGCAGCACCGCTGCCGAACGGCGGCATGGGTCCGCCATCGGAGGACAGGGCGTTGAGGGCACGGACGATGAGCGTGCCTCCGTAGGACGGCGGAGGGTTGGTGATCAGCCGAGCGCCGCGGTGCCACGCGGCCAGCGGTCGGCGCTCGACCACCCGGTAGGCCTGCAGGTCCTCGGCGGTCATGGCGCCACCGTTCGCGGCCATGTCGTCGGCGATGGTCCTCGCCACGTCGGGGTCGTCGAACCCGCTGATGGTGCCGTCCGCGATGGCGGTGAGGAACGCGGCGAGCGGAGCGTTCACCACCTCGCCGTCATCCGGGAGGATCTCGCCGTCGACGAGGTAGCGGGTACGCCCTTCCTCGTTGGCGGTCATGATCGGTTCGAGCAGGCGGACGACGCTGGCCTGGCCGGGGCCGAGCACCAGACCGTCGCGCGCGTGGCCGATCGCCGGTGCCACGACCTCGGAGAGCGGCAGTCGCCCCAACCGCTCGTGGACGTGGAGGTAGCCGGGGAGGCAGCCGGGGACGGCCACCGCGCCGTGCCCGATGTGGAAGACCTGATCCGCGCTCTTGAAGCGGACGGTGACCGGGTCGAGTTGCGGGGGAGGTGCGTCGGCCGGGCGCCCTCGTCCGGGCGTGTCGACGAAGAAGTCGAACACGACCTCCTGGCGGTCGGCGGTGCTGGCCAGGAGGAACCCGCCGCCACCCAGGCTGGACAGGCACGGTTCGGCAACGGCTGCCACGAAGCCGGCGGCGACCGCAGCGTCGTAGGCGTTCCCACCCGCTTCCAGTACGTCCACCGCCGCAGCCGCGGTCGCCGGATGACCGGCAGCGACGACACCCCGGGGCCGACCGATGGGAGCAGCACTAGGCACGACGAGGTCCAGGTGGGCGAGGGAGGTTCCGGGGACGGGCCCGGAGCAGGGTGGACGGAGGAGCGCGGAAGTGTGCCTCGTCGGCGCGGGCGACGTCGACCGGCGCGGTCACGCTCGCGTAGGCTGCAGGTCGGCCAGGGCCCGTAGCTCAGCCTGGCAGAGCGCTGCCTTTGCATGGCAGAAGTCGTCGGTTCGAATCCGATCGGGTCCACCACCTCGGGACGCTGGTGCGGCAGCACCGGGCTCGGCAGGTCGATGGGAAGCGAGCGGAGGAGAGCATCATGGGTCGGGTCGTCGTCGGCGTCGATGGATCGGCCAACGCCCGACGGGCGCTGCGCTGGGCGATCGACGAAGCACGACAACGGGACGCGGAACTGCACATCGTCCACGCGTACCGCCCACACCACCGGAGTTCGAGTGACCGCAGCTCGCAGGCGGCCGCGAGCGTCGGCAGCACCCGCTACCTGGACCCGGAGGCCGACCAGCAGCGTCGCGAGCAGGACTACCAGAGTGCGCGCAACGAGTCCCTCGGACGCATCGATCTGGCGCTCAAGCGGGTCGGCGCGGACGTCTCGGACCTGACGGTCGAGAAGCACCCGGTCGTGGGGGTCCACCCCGAACGGGCGCTGATCGAGGTCTCCCAGGGGGCGAGCCTGCTGGTGGTCGGGTCCCGCGGACGTGGCGGGGTTGCCGGCCGGTTGATGGGGTCGGTATCACGCGCCTGCGTCGAGCACGCGGGCTGCCCCGTCGTGGTGATCCCGCCGGAAGCGGACGACCAGAAGATGTCGGGGGAGACCGCGCCGGCGTGACGCTGGGCGTCGACGTCGGCGGGACCTTCACCGACCTGACGGTGTGGGACGGTCGGCGGCTCCACGTCGGCAAGACGTCCAGCACCGTCGACCAGAGCGAGGGTGTCGTCGACGGGGCACGTGAGCTGCTCGGCGACCAGCGCGTCGAGACGTTCCTGCACGGCACCACCGTCGCCACCAACGCGCTGTTGGAACGGCGCGGTGCCCGCACGGCACTGGTCACCGACGCGGGGTTCGACGACCTGATCGAGATCGGCCGCCAGGACCGCCCGTCGCTGTACGACAGCTTCGTGGACCGGGCCGTGCCGCTGGTCGGCCGGGATGGTCGCTTCGAGGTAGCGACGCCCGACCGCGGCGGCGCCGACCATCCGCAGCACGACGACCGGGCGGCCGACGGTGACGCGACCGACGGTGACACGACCGACGGTGACACGACCGATGCTGCTGCGGTCGACCGGTTGGTCTCGGAACTGCGCAGCTACGGCGCAGAGACCGTCGCGATCTGCCTGCTCTACGGCTACCGCGACCCGTCCCGGGAGCAGGAGCTGGCGGAGCGGCTGCGCGTGGAACTCGGGGTACCCGTCTGCTGTTCCCACGCCGTGTCGGGCGAGTTCCGCGAGTACGAGCGGATCTCGACCACGGTCCTGAACGCCTACCTCACCCCCGTGGTGGAGCGCTACCTCCGCAACCTGCAGCAGCGCGCCGCGGGGGCCGGGCTGCCGGATCGCGTCGAGGTGATGCGCTCGTCCGGTGGGCTGATGTCGGTCGAGGCCGCCTGCGACCTTCCGGCCGCCGTGCTGCTGTCGGGTCCCGCCGGTGGCGTCGTCGCGTCGGCGGAGCTCGGGCGGGAGCTGGGGCTCGACCACCTCGTCTCCTTCGACATGGGAGGCACCTCCACCGACGTGTGCCGCATCGACGGCGGCCGTCCCGAGGTCGCCTACGAGCGCGACGTCGATGGGCTGCCGTGCCGGCTGCCGTCGGTGGCGGTCCACACGGTGGGGGCGGGCGGCGGCAGCATCGGCTGGGTCGACGAAGGTGGCGCCCTGCGGGTCGGTCCGCAGAGCGCCGGCGCGCATCCCGGGCCGGCCTGTTACGGCCGCGGCGGTCACGCTGCGACGGTGACCGACGCGAACCTCGTGCTGGGACGGCTCGATCCGGACGGGGAACTGGCGGGGTCGGTCGCGCTGGACCTGGACGCCGCTCGCCAGGCGGTCGAAGCGCTGGGCGAGCGGGTCGGACTGGACGTGACCGACACGGCACTCGGGATGCTGCGGATCGCGGAGGAGCACATGGCCCGCGCGATCCGGGTGGTATCGGTCGAGGAGGGGGCAGACCCTCGCGAGGCGGCGCTGGTGTCGTTCGGCGGCGCCGGCGGGATGCACGCGACGGCGCTGGCGCGGAACCTGGAGATGGACGGTGTGGTGGTCCCGCCGTTCGCCGGCGTGTTCTCGGCGTTCGGGCTGCTGCTCAGCCCGCGCCGGACCGATAGGGCGCTCAGCACCGAGGTCGACCTGGACGACCCTGAGGGCCTGGCGGGCCTGGCCCGGCAGGTGGCGGACGAGGCGCAGGCGGAGCTGCTCGGTGAGGCATCCGCGGACGCGTCGGACGTCGAGGTCGAGGTGCGGTTGGACGTCCGCTACCTCGGCCAGGCCCACGAGACCCCGGTGCCCTACACGTCAGGGGACGACGCCGTGACGATCGCCGAACGGTTCCACGCGGCGCACCGTCGTCGCAACGGCTTCGCCCGGCCCGAGGACCCGATAGAGGTCGTCACGATCCGCGCCGAGGCGACGTTGCCCCCGGCCCTGACCTGGGACCAGCTCCCCGCGGTCGAGCCGGTCGGCGAGGCACGACGGGGCGAGCGACGCGTGGTGACGGCCGACGGACCGGTGACCGCGCAGGTGTGGTGGCGCCCGGCGCTCGGCCCCGGCGACCGGGTGGAGGGTCCGGCGGTCATCGAGGAGCGCGAGGCCACCACCTACCTCGGCCCGGACGAGGTCGCCGAGGTCCACCCCTCCGGAGCCCTACGCCTCACCTGGTGACCGCGGCTCGTGGATGTGTGGAAACCTTCGACGGTTATCCGTGCAGATCTTCCACATCTCGCCGGTTGACCCAACCCGTCGGCCCCAGCCGCGGAGGTTTCGGAGGGTCTACCGGCTTGGTCGCAGTGGGCGGTTGCGCCGCGGACGGCCGCTACCGTGGGAGGTGAGCCACCACCACGACCGACCCGACCCGATCGGAGGGCGATCCATGGCTGCCACCTCGACGATGCAGTTGGAACTGGGCACGCCCGCCCCCGACTTCTCGCTCACCGAGGTGACCGACGGCTCCACCGTCTCGCTGAGCGACCTGGCCGGCGCGCCGGCGCTGGTCGTGGCGTTCATCTGCAAGCACTGCCCTTACGTCGTGCACGTCCAGGACACCTTCGCCGCGCTGGCCAAGGGGTACCAGGAGCGTGGGGTCGCGTTCGTAGGGATCGGCTCGAACGACCCGGGCGTGTCGCCCGACGACACCCCGGAGGGCCTGGCCACCCAGAAGCGCCAGGTCGGCTTCACCTTCCCCTACCTGTTCGACGCGGACCAGTCCGTCGCCAAGGCCTACGGCGCGGCCTGCACCCCTGACCTCTTCGTCTTCGACGCCGAGCAGAAGCTCGCCTACCGGGGGCGGATGGACGAGAGCCGCCCCGGTCAGGGCGAACCGACCGGCGCGGACCTGCGCGCCGTGCTGGCCGCGCTGCTGTCCGGTGACGAGGTCCCACAGGACCAGTGGCCGTCGATGGGCTGCTCGATCAAGTGGGCCCCCGGCAACGAGCCGAGCTAGGCCGTGAGCACGCCGACGGTCGATGCGGTCACCCTCGAGGTGGCCCGCAACCGCTTCGCCACGGTCGCCGAGGAGATGGGCACGGTCCTGCGCCGGACCGCGTACTCGCCCAACATCAAGGAACGCATCGACTGCTCGGCCGCGATCTTCGTGCCGTCCGGTGAGATGCTCGCCCAGGCCGAGCACATCCCGGTCCACCTCGGCTCCATGCCGGCGTCGGTCCAGGCGGTGCTGGACGCCTTCGGCGAACGGCTGGACGGGGAGACGCAGTACGCGGTCAACGACCCCTTCGCCGGCGGCACCCACCTCAACGACCTCACCCTGGTCCGCCCGGTCATGCTCGATGGGGAGCTGATCGGCTTCGTCGCCAACCGCGCCCACCACGCCGACGTCGGCGGGGACGCACCCGGATCGATGCCGGCCGACGCGACCGACATCGCCCAGGAGGGCCACCGCGTCGCG
>PWTE01000015.1 GCA_003563915.1 Nitriliruptoraceae bacterium | reverse complement strand
GCGCCTCCATCCGAGGCACCCCCGCGTCCATGGGAAGTGGGGCAAGCACTGTCGGGTTGCCACGATAGGTGCGGGAGTTCACCCCGAGCCATCCAGCACACGGAGACGCCACGATGCCACGCGCGATCTACAACGGCCACGTCATCGCCGAGAGCGACGAGACGGTCGTGGTCGAAGGCAACCACTACTTCCCACCTGAGAGCGTGGAGGAGCACCTGCTGTCGGACAGTCCGACCCGCACGATGTGCTTCTGGAAGGGCCAGGCGACCTACCACTCCCTGGTGATCGACGACGAGGTGGTGCCCGACGCGGCCTGGTCCTACGAGCAGCCGTGGCCGCTCGCACGCAAGATCACGGGCCACCTCGCCTTCGGTCCTCAGGTCCGCGTCGAACGCTGAGGTCGACACGAACGAGGAGCTGCCGCCATGGCCCAGGTGACCTTGCAGTACTTCGACGGGTGCCCCAACTGGCGGATCGCCGAGGAACGGCTGGTCCGCCTCGCCGACGAGTACGGGTTCCCGCTCCACCGCCAGCGCATCGACACCCCGGAACAGGCCGAACGGGTCGGCTTCGGTGGCTCGCCGACCATCCTGGTCGACGGACGCGACCCCTTCGCGGCTGATGGCCCGGCCCCGACCGGGCTGACCTGCCGCGTCTACCCCACCCCGGAAGGCCCGCAAGGCGCACCGACCGAGGATCAGCTACGGGCAGCACTGCGGTGAGCCCGGAGACCTCCGCCCGGACCAGCGGCGTCGTCCTGGGCCTGCTCACCACCGTAGGTGCCGCCATCGCGTGGGCTGGCCTTGCGGCCTGGCGTCCGACGGTGACCCTCCACCTCGCACCGGTGATCGTGGCGGCCTCGGGGGTCTACGCCCTGTGGAGCCGCCCGGAGCCGATCGCCCCGGGTGCCGTCCAACTCACCGCGCTCCTCGGTGGGGGCAGCACCGCCGCGACGGCGCTGCTGCTCAACGAGCTGGGGTGGCTGGCCGGACCGACCTGGGTGGGCCGTGATGCGCTGACCGAAGCGTTGTGGTTCACGGCGGGGACGACGGCACTGCTGTTCGTCGTCAGCGTCGTCACCCGCGGAGGTCGAGGAACCTCCCACCCGCCACGGTGACGTTGGTCGACCGATCGATCAGGACGAAGGCCCCTGGTCACCCGGTCGCGTCGGTCGGGGTCGTACGCGAGCGGTCGCTCGCCCATCCGCCAGACCGTCGCGTCACTGTCGACCCGGATGCGCACGGGTGGCCACTTCACCCTGACGCTGCAGACCGACGAGACCACCATCAGCCAGGGCTCACGCCCCGACACCCTGGATGTGGCGAGCATCGCCGTCAACGCGTGGGGCCCGCCGCGGGAACGACGGGCCTCACGTAGCGGGGATGCCGATGCTCAGGCGATCGAAGCCTGGTAGATGCTCTCGATCGTCGCAGCGAGTGCCGCGTCGAACTCGTCGTCGCTCTGGTCCGCGGACAGGTCCTCCACCAGGGCACGCGAGAAGCTCGCGATCAAGCCCGGGTTGCGGCTCAGGCGTTCGTTGGCGTCATCGCGTGAGTAACCGCCCGACAGCGCCACGACCCGGACGACCGCAGGATGCTCCATCAGCTGGCTGTAGTACCCGTCGATGGTCGGGATCGACAGCTTGAACATGATCTTCTGCTCGGGCGCGAGGTCCTGGAGGCCCTCCATCAGTCCGTCACGCAGGCGCTCCTCGGCCTCCTGCTTCTGTGGGCTGGTGATGTCGACCTCGGGCTCGAGGATCGGAACCAGACCGGCATCGACGATCCGCATCCCGATCTCGTACTGCTGCTTGACGACCTGCTCGATGCCCCGTGGGTCATCGACCGTGATGACCGAGCGCATCTTGGTACCGAACACCCCGTGCTCGTTCGCACGCTTGAGCTGGTCATCGAGGTCGGGGATCGGCTTCATCAGCTGGACGCCGTCCTGCGGGTCCGCGAGGCCCTTGTCGACCTTCAGGAACGGCACGACCTGCTTGGTCTCCCAGAGGTACGTAGCGGTCGGCACGCCGTCCACCTCGCGCTCCATCGTCCCTTCGAAGAGGATCGCGCCGAGGATGCGGTCACCGGAGAAGCTCGGGCTGGTCATGATGCGCGAACGCATCTCGTGGACCTTGTCGAACATCTCGTCCTCGCCGGAGTACTCCGTCTCTGGCACCCCGTACTGCGCGAGGGCCTTCGGGGTGCTCCCGCCGCTCTGATCGAGCGCAGCGATGAAGCCCTTGCCCGTCGTGACCTTCTCCAACATCTCGGTGTTCATCTGGACAACTCCCCTTCCGGGTGCCGTGGTGGCCGCACGCTCCCCGCTGCGCCCGACGTGGCGCAGCACGAGAGCCTCACCCGTCAGGCTAGCGAGCGAGGCTCCGTGCGGCCGGGGGAAGCCGGTCAGGTGGCCGGGATGACCTCGGTGTCCGGCTTGAAGACCGCCCACACGAACCAGAAGGTGTCGTCGATCACGACCGCCTCCAGGCTCTCGCCCTCCAACTCACCTTCGATCGCGCGCCCGGCGAGGTTCCAGCCGGAACCGGTCTGGGTGTCACGGACCCGGACGACGTCGTCCTCGGCGCCCTCCGCGTCGGTCACGACCTCGAAGGTCAGCTGTTCACCGTCGACGATCGGGATGAACGCTGCGGTCTGACCGACGTCGCGGCTGGCGTCGATGCTTGCCCGGTCCAGTGCGCTGGCCGCACCGGGCGCCCACCACAGGGTGACCGGGTTGTCCTCGTCCTCGAACTCGACGACCCGCTCCTCGATGAGGTGCTCGAGCAGGACCGCAGTGCCGTCACCGTCGGGGAAGCCGACGACCCGGGTCATCGGCGCGAACCGACCGTCGGCCTCACCCTGGAAGAGGAAGGGCGTGCTGTCCTCAGCGTCGTACCCGGTGTACGGGTTCTGCCCGTAGTTGCGGTTGTGGCCGGTCTCGCGGGAG
>PWTE01000031.1 GCA_003563915.1 Nitriliruptoraceae bacterium | reverse complement strand
GGCCGCGACCGTGGTCGCGAACGTGCAGTTGCACGAGGACGTGCGTCACGCGCTGGGTCACCAGCTCGAACTCAACCGCCAGAAGGGTGAGTTCGTGGCTGCGGTGTCGCACGAGCTGCGGACCCCCCTCGCCAGTCTGCTGGGTTCGATCCAGACCATCCAACGGCTCGATGGACGCCTCGGGCCAGACGAGCGTCGCCGGGTGCTCGACCTCGGTCTCACCCAGGGAGCTCGGCTCCATGCGCTGATCGAGGACCTGCTCCTCGTCGCGGCCGCCGACCACCGACGCGTTCCGACCGAGCTGGTTCCGATGGACATCGGTGCGGTGCTCGCCGAGCTCTTCGAGGAGTTGGCCCCACTGTCACAGGGGCGACTGGTCGTGAAGGTTCCGCCGGAGCTGCCGACCGTTACGACCGATGTCGACAAGGTGCGCCGGATCCTGACGAACCTGGTCCAGAACGCGGTCAAGTACGCGCCCGAAGGTGCGATCCACCTCGAGGCAGCGGTCGAGGACGAGCGGGTCGTGCTGTCGGTCACCGACGAGGGGCCGGGGATCCCGGAGGCGGACCGCGACCGCGTCTTCGAGCGCTTCGTCCAACTCGATGGCTCGGCCGCGCGACGCGAGGGTGGGACCGGACTGGGTCTGCACCTGTCTCGCCAGCTGGCAGAGCTCGTCGGCGGGACCCTCGAGGTCACCGGCGCCCCGACCGGCGGGGCGCGTTTCGAGTTCCGCTCCCACCTCCTCGTCGGAGGTGGCACGGCCGCCGGCACCGATGATCGGGCGGTCGCAGACGCAGGTGACGAGGCGACGGCGACGTCGCCCACCTGGAACGGGGTCCTCGCGAGCCCGGCGAGCACGACGCGACGGTCGCCTGACCTCGCTCAACCTGTTGGCTAGGAGGGAGCCTCCCATGACCGCGACCGTGACGACCGAGCCGGATCCCGCGACGATAGGTGTACACCGCATCCTCGTCGTCGACGACGACCTGGTGCTACGTGAACTGGTCACCCTGAACCTCGAGGCCGAGGGCTTCTCGGTGCGTACCGCGAGCGACGGTGACCAGGCACTGGAGCTGGCCCGGGAGCTGCAACCGGACCTGATCCTCCTGGACGTGATGATGCCGGGACGCGACGGTCTGAGCGCACTCGGTGAACTGCGTCAGGACCCGAGGACGGCCGAGATCCCGGTCGCCCTGCTGACCGCCCGTGCGACCGACGAGCAGGTGTGGGAGGGTTGGGATGCCGGGGCAGACTTCTACATCCTCAAACCCTTCGACATCGACGAACTGCTCAGCTTCCTGACCTACCTCTCGGTGGGCGCTCAGGCCTGAACCGCACGCTCACGACGATCACGACGCGGCCGCGAGCTGCTCGACCGCGGCCACCTCGTTCACGAGGAAGGCGCGCAGATCGGCCTCGAAGCGGACACGGTCTGCGTTCCACTCACGCACGTGCTCGACCCCGGGGTACTCCTCGTAGATCACCAGGTCGGGCCTCGCCTGCGCGAGCTCACGACTGGGCTCGATCGGGACCGTCGTGTCGGCGTCACCGTGGGTGAGCAGCATCGGTGTCATGAGTTCACGGGCATCCCGGGCGTGCTCGAGGTTCCCGGCGACCATGCCTGAGCGAAGTCGTGACACGACCTGGGCGGCGGCTACCAGGGGGGCGATCAGCGGATCGGAGATCTCCCGCAGCTGGGCCTGTTGGCGGAGCGTCGCGTTGAGTGAGACGAGCGGCGAGATCAGCACGGCCGCCTCGACATCCCAGGCGTGCTCGGAGCGACGGAGATGGTTGAGGACGATCGCGGCCCCTTGGCTGTAGCCGACCAGGACGAACCGCTCGGCGCCCTCGACGTCCCTGAGGTAGCGGACCGCGGCTTCCAGGTCCTCCCACTCGGTGTCCCCGAACCGACCCCACCCGTCGGGGTCGGCGGCGGCGTCGGGATCGTTGCGTACCGAGATGGTGAGGCTCGGCAGACCGAGCTCGCCGAGCAGCGGGAGCAGTCGGTTCGGCTCGTGGAGGTCGCCTCCACGACCGTGGACCAGCACGGCCCAGGTGGTGTCGTCAGCGCGGGCCACCGGCTCGACGCGCCAGGCCGGCATCGGACCCAACTCACCCGGCACGACCACGACGTCGGTGGCGAGGCCCAGGGTGTCGTCCGGGCGACCGGCGTAGACCGAGACCTCCGGCCGGCCGAGGTCGCCGGCCTCCGGCCAGGTTCCGGTCAGCAGGGCGCCGTGACGTTCGATCCCGGACCCGGCCGGCGTTGCGTCACCCTGCAGGACCACCAGTCCGCGTTCGGTGCGCAGACCGATGAGGTCCAGCTCGACGAGGTCCCCTCGGTCGGTGTCCAGCACGATCCGGCCCTCCTGCGGATGGACAGCGAGCACCTCGACGTCGAACTCCGGGTCCCAGGGCAGAGGTGCCGGCAGCATCTCCTCGGAGTAGATCCAGCCTCCGACACCCAGACCTGCGGTCGTGAGGACGAGCAGCAGCACGACCGACCAGGTGGCGATCCGCCTCATGCCGCGTCTCCCGGATGCGGTACCGGACGATCTCCGGCACCTCTCAGCCGGTCCTGCCCGTCGCTGGACCGACGACGGAGCCTACGCGCCGTAGTCTCCCGTGCGGACGTCCTGGTGTGCATGCCGCAGGTCCGGATCCCTTCGTGACGTCGAGGTGGTGGTCGTGACAGGCAAGCTGATGGTGGTGGCCACCCCGATCGGCAACCTCGGCGACCTGGGGCCGCGGGCTGCCGAAGCACTGCGCGCCGCAGACCTGATCCTCGCCGAGGACACCCGCCGGACCGGCAGGCTCCTCGAACACCTCGGCGCGGAGACACCCCAGCGCTCACTGCACGAGCACAACGAACGTGAGCGGATCGCCGAGGTACTCGACCTGCTCGCGGATGGACAGGACATCGCGTTGGTGTCGGACGCCGGCACGCCGGTCGTCTCCGACCCCGGGTACCGCTTGATCGCCGCGGCTGCGGAGGCCGGGGTCCGTATCGAGCCGCTCCCCGGACCTTCCGCCGTGCTGGCGGCCCTCGCGGTATCGGGCCTGCCGAGCGATCGGGTGGTCTTCGAGGGCTTCCTGCCTCGCAAGGGACGTGCGCGCACGGAACGACTGGCCGAGCTGGCGACCGAACGTCGGACGGTCGTGCTGTTCGCATCGCCGCATCGGGCGGCTGCCGACCTGTCGGACCTGGCGGAGGTGCTCGGGCAGGAGCGCCCGGCGGTCGTCGCTCGGGAACTCACCAAGCTGCACGAGGAGGTCCTGCGTGGCGGGTTGGGCGAACTCGCGGCGATCGCCGGTGGGGGGCTGCGTGGGGAGCTGACGGTCGTCATCGCGGGCGCAACCGCCCCACGTGCTGCCTCGGTGTCTCCGGAAGAGCTTGCCGGACGGGTCCGCGAGCTGATCGCGGCCGGTGTGACCAAGAAGGCTGCTATCGCCCAGGTGGCGGTGGCGGCGGAGGTGCCGAAGCGCGACGTCTACCAGGCGGTGCTCGACGCCGCGGGGTGAACGACGTGGGAGCCGCCCCCGACCCGTGTGGCGTCGGGATGGTCGGCGCGCGACACCCGCTCAGGTGAGCCTGGCGGTCACCTGACCGGCCACCTGACCGTTCGGACGCAGCCAGGACGAGCACGCTGGTAGGCTTCGCTCACGGCTCACCCTCGGGTGGGCCGTCCCCATGGCCGGCGCAGCTCCCCCCCCAGACCCACGGGAACGGGTTGCCGGCCTCGCCATGACGGTGAGGCCACCGCGTCGGTCCCCGTCGCTCGCCAGTGGCGATCGGCCCCCGAACACGCTCGTGTTCGTACCTCCGCGCCACGTGGCGCGTCCTTCCCCCCGTCATCCCTCCAAGGGTCATCACGTCGTGCAGTTCGTCGACACCCACTGTCACCTCGACCACCACGAAGGCCGGTCCGTCGCGGACCAGGTCCGGCGTGCGCGTGAAGCGGGCGTGGTGACCATGGTCACGGTCGGGACCGATATGGCGTCCTCGACCCAGGCCGTCGCCACCGCCACGCGGTTCGAGGGGGTCTGGGCCGTGGTCGGCGTGCACCCGAACGACGCCATGGAGGCAACCCCTGGCGTGCTCGAGGTCATCGAGCGTCTCGCCAAGGACGAGGTCACCGTCGCCGTCGGCGAGACCGGCCTCGACTACTACCGCGACCACACCACCCCCGCGCAGCAGGAGGACAGCTTCCGCGCGCACATCGAGATCGCGAAGCGGCAGGACCGTGCCCTGGTGATCCACTGTCGCAACGCGTGGAACGACTGCCTCGACATCTTGGACGACCAGGGCGCACCCGATCGGGTCGTCATGCACTGCTTCTCGGGTGACCTGGGCGTGGTCGAGCGCTGCGCCCAGGCCGGTTGGTTCATGTCCTTCGCCGGCAACGTCACCTTCGCCAACGCCTCCGAGCTGCGAGAGGCTGCGGCCGCCGTGCCGCTGGCCCTGCTGCTGACCTAGACCGACTCCCCGTACCTGACCCCGCACCCGCACCGCGGGGAACCCAACGATCCCTCCTACGTGCCGCTGACGCTACGCACGCTCGCCCAGGTCCAGGACCGGGACGAGGAGGAGGTGGCCACGGCCGTGCTCGCCAACGCGCAGCGCGCCTTCGCCCTCCCAACACCCTCCGCGCAGGACGCCGCCTGAGCGTCTGCCGCCGCGCCACCTGCGGGTGGCCCGTCCGAAGGTCAAGTGTCATCGTGATGGACAACCGTCTAGCTTCTGAACCCATGTCCCCCCGAGAACCTGGCCGATCCGTCACGCGCTCGCGCGTGCGTGCGATCCTCGGCCTGGTCCTGGTCGGCCTGCTCGCCTTCCCGCTGATCGCCGCTTCCAACCGTGTCGAGGTCAACGTCGATGGCGAGGTCGTGGCCCTGCGTACCTACGCCGACACGGTCGCCGATGTGCTCGATGACCTCGAGGTGGAGCTCCGCCATGGCGACGAGGTCAGCCATGACCTCAACGCTCCCCTCGAGGAGGGGATGGCGATCTCGATCGCCCGCGCCTCGACGGTCGACATCCTGGTCGACGGCCTGTTCAGCCACCGGATCGTCGCGCCGGTCACCTCGGTTGCCGGTGCGCTCACCGCGGCTGGCATGGAGGACGTCCGCGAGACCGGTGCCGACATCGTGCCGCCCTGGACCGCGCAGATCGAGAGCGGTGCGGTCATCGAGGTCTGGACGCCGCAGGAGGTCACCGTCGAGGTCGACGGCGACCAGATCCAGCTGGCGAGCCTGGTCAGCGACGTCGACACGTTCCTGACGGAGCAGGGCATCGAGCTCGGCGACGACGACATCGTCAGCGTGTCCCTCGAGACCCCCCTGGTGTTCATCGACGAGATCGTGATCGAGCGGGTCGAGTTCGTCGAGGAGGTCGAGGAGGTCGTCCTCGAACACGCGACCCAGCGGCGCGAGACCAGCCAACTCGACCGCGGTACGACACGGGTGCAGACCGAGGGCGCCGATGGCCTGCGCGAGGACACCTACGAGGTCAAGCTCATCGACGGCGAGGAGGTCGAGCGGGAGCTCATCGCCGAGGAGATCGTGACCGAACCGACCACCCGCGTCGTGCTCGTCGGGACGCGGACGCCCCCGCCGCCGCCACCACCGTCGAGCTCCTCATCGGGCTCGCGCAACGTGCCAAGCGGCGTGCCCTCGGCAGACGACCCGGTGTGGAGCCGTCTGGCCCAGTGCGAGTCCAACGGCAACTGGTCGGCGATCTCGCGCAACGGCATGTACTACGGCGGCCTGCAGTTCCATCCGCGGACCTGGCGGTCGGTCGGCGGGACCGGCATGCCTCACGAGGCAACCCGTGCCGAGCAGATCTACCGTGCCCAGCGCCTGCTCGCGAAGCCCTGGGCGACCTGGAACAACCAGTGGCCGGCCTGTTCACGGATGCTCGGTCTCTGAGCTGAGCCTGCCCACGTGACCCCGACCGAGGCGCGGCGCCTGCTCGAAGACTACGGGCTGGCGCCGCGTCGTTCGGCGGGCCAGAACTTCGTCGTCGACCCGAACACGGTCCGACGGATCGTCACCGCGGCCGAGCTGCACCCGGACGACACGGTGCTGGAGTTCGGTCCGGGTCTGGGTTCGCTCACGCTGCCGCTTGCCGACGCGGTGCGCCACGTCGTGGCCGTCGAGATCGATGCGGGCTTCGTGCAGGTGCTGCAGGACCGGTTCGCCGATCGTGACGACGTCCGGATCGTCCACGCTGACGCGATGGCGGTGGACCTGCGCGAGATCCTAGGTGGTGTCCCGGCACGTCTGGTCGCCAACCTGCCCTACAACGTCGCGACGCCGCTGGTCGTCCACGCGTTGGATGCGCCGGAGGTCGTCGACGCCTTCGTGATGGTGCAACGGGAGGTCGGTCAGCGGTGGTGCGCCCCTCCCGGTCATCCGCTCCGCGCCGGCATCAGCGTGAAGCTCCAGCTACTGGCGGATGTCGAGGTGGTCTTCCCGATCCCCCGGACCGTCTTCTACCCGGTCCCGAACGTCGACAGCGTGATGGTGCGGCTCCGACGACGCGTCGATGCTCCGGGCGGCACCGAACGCGAGGCGCTGGCCGAACTGGTCGAAGCCGCGTTCGCGCAGCGCCGCAAGACGTTGCGCAACACGCTGCGTCGTGTCGCGGATCGCGACCACCTCGAGGCAGCTGCGATGGCGGCGGGGGTCGACCTCGGGGCCCGCGCGGAGACCCTGCCGAAGGAGGCGTTCCGACGACTCGCCGCGGCGCTCGGACCGGACGCCTGAGCAGCGGGAACCTGCCCGGCGAGAAGGTGTGGCGCGCTTCGCCGTAGGATGTACCGGTGGGAGTCGTCGGTGCCGCTGGCGTTGACGCGACGGGAGGGGAACCGTGCACACCGAGGGAGGCCGCACGACCGCGTCCGTCCGGGTGCGCGTGCCCTCGAAGGTGAACCTGTTCCTGGCGATCCGCGGCCGCCGGTCCGACGGGTACCACGAGGTGGTGACGGTCCTTCAGACCCTGTCCATCTACGACACGGTCGAGGCTGTGCTGGATGGGACCGGGGCCGTGCACCCGTCGGCACGGCGGTTCATGGAGTTCGTGTTCACCCTGGAGGCTGTCGACGGGGTCCCCGGGGACGGGGACAACCTGGCGGTCCAGGCGGCGGAGGCCCTGATGGCCGCGACCGGGGTCGGCGTCGCCGATCGCAACGGTCATCCCGACGTCCCCGTCACCCGACTGCACCTGTCGAAACGCATCCCGGTCGCGGCGGGGATGGCCGGCGGCTCGGCAGATGCGGCAGCCGCGCTGGTCGCGTTGAACGCTCTGTGGGAGGTGGAGCTCGAGCCCTCCGAACTGCGGGAGATCGCGGTCGCTCTGGGCTCCGACGTGCCGTTCTGCGTCTCTGGAGGAACCGCGCTCGCGACCGGGACGGGCACCTCTACGGCGCAGGTGCTGACCCGTGGCACCTACGCCTGGGTGGTCGGGATCAGCAACACCCCCCTGTCGACCGCGGACGTCTACCGCGCACACGATGAGATCGGCGAGCCGTCGGACGTGGAGCCGGACGCGGTCCTGCAGGCCTTGCGGACCGGCGATGCCGAGGCGCTGGGCGCGGCGCTGCACAACGATCTCGAGGCGGCGACGTGTCACCTGCGGCCCGAGCTTGCGTCCCACCGCGATGCCCTGCTCGATGCCGGGGCACTGGGGGCCGTCGTCAGTGGGTCGGGGCCGACGATCGTGGGTCTGGCCGCGTCACCGCAGGAGGCCATGGCGTTGGCGGACCGGGTCCGCGACCGGTTCGACCGCGTCGAGGTCGCGCTCTCGCCGGCCGGTGGGCCCGAGGTGATCGGTGGGTAACGGGAACAGGGTGGTGACGGTGCTGCGTTACGCTCCGTCCTCGGCGCTCCGGCGCCGGTGGGGGGTGGTGTAACTGGCAACACGGCGGCCTTTGGAGCCGTAGTTCAGGGTTCGATCCCCTGCCCCCCAGCCACCCGAACCGCCTGTAGACGGCCTTGTAGGGGCCTCTAGCGGCTATCGGCATCGCCTCGTGACCACGACGTGACCACGAAACTCCGTGGGAGGTCAGCCGGGGCTGCCGAGGATGGCGGCCGCAACGGTGGCCGCCGCTGCCTCGTCGTCGGCTGGCAGGCAGTGGCCGTAGACGTCCAGGGTGATCGAGATGGACGCGTGGCCGAGCCGTCTGGAGACGACGGTGATCGGCACGCCGGACGCCAGGGCGATGCTTGCGTAGGTGTGCCGCACGTCATGCTTGTGCCGACCTCGGCACAATCACGATCTGAGGCACAGTTTCGCGGTCACGACCCTGACCGAGTGGTATCGCGATGGCGTTGACGTCGCCGCCAGGATGCCGCTGCTGTCGGCCTATCTCGGCCACAGCAAACCCGCGTCGACCTACTGGTATCTGCAGGCCGCCCCCGAACTTCTTGGCCTGGCCGCCGGCCGGCTCGAATCGCCCCCGCGAGCACGACGATGAGCGCGCTGGCCCCCACCATCGAGGCGTTCTTCACGCAACGGCTGATTGCTCAACGAGACGCCAGCCCACGGACCATCGCCGCCTACCGCGACACGCTGCGACTGCTGCTCGCGTTCATCTACGACCGCACCGGGATCCCGCCATCACGGCTCGACATCGGCGATGTCGATGCCGCGCTCATCGGCGCGTTCCTGACCCATCTCGAGACCGTCCGTGGCAACAGCGTGCGTACCCGCAACGCCCGGCTCGCCGCCATCCGCTCGCTGTTCGGCTACGCCGCCATCCGCCACCCCGAACACGCCGAGCTGATCCAGCGCGTCCTGGCCATCCCCACCAAGCGCACCACCCGTCCCGACGTGAGCTTTCTCACCCCCACCGAGATCGACGCTCTGCTCGCTACTCCCGAGACCGATACCTGGATCGGGCGCCGCGACCACACCCTGCTGGTCCTGCTCATCCAAACCGGCCTGCGCGTCTCGGAACTGACCGCGCTCCTCTGCAGCGACATCCACCTCGGCGTCGGCGCTCACGTCCGCTGCCACGGCAAGGGCCGCAAGGACCGCGCGACCCCGCTGACAGCTCAAACCGTGAGCGTGCTACTCGCCTGGGAACACGAGCACAGCGGCAGCCCCGCAGATCCGCTCTTCCTCAGCCGCCGCCGAGGACCGCTCAGCACCGATGCGGTCGAATGGCTCGTCACCAAACACGCCACCACCGCCGCAGCGACCTGCCCACCCCTGCGCAACAAGACCGTGACCCCCCACGTGCTGCGTCACACCGCGGCCATGCAACTCCTCAACGCAGGCGTGGACAGCTCCGTGATCGCTCTCTGGCTCGGGCATGAGTCCATCGCCACGACCCAGGTCTACCTGCACGCCGACCTGGCCCTCAAGGAACAGGCTCTCGCGCGCACCACCCCACCGAACACCAAACCCGGCCGCTACCGGCCACCCGACCAGCTGCTCGCCTTCCTCGAGGCCCTCTGATTATCCCGAACAGCCGGGCATTGTGCACGCCCCTGACCCGCACGAACACGTCCCCGCCGACGCCTACTCGGGATAATCCTCTACTCGGCATAAGGGCCGAGGCGGGAAAGGGGCCCGTTTCCGTCACCGGAACTGGGCAGATGTGGCGGCAACCTGACGTGCGTCTCGTGGTCTGTGAAGGCGGAAAGCGCCCGCGCGAGCAGCTCGCGGCGACGGGAAGCAGTTGTTGCGTCGACCGTAGACTGGAGCTGTTCACAGTGGGCTTGGCAGGTCTTCGGTGTCGAGTGCGATGAACTGACCGAGCCCGTCGAGGTGGGGCTTGACGTCGAAGGTGCGGAAGCCGGACCCCGCCCGCCACTGACCCATGATCTGAGGGCCGCCGGAGCCCGGCGGGGTCGAGATGGTGAACAGCAGCTGGCGGGCGTCCGGGCTCCAGACGCCACGCACCTCGCCCAGCGGCACCCTCGTCGAGGTGATGGGCGACCCGCTCTGCCCGTAGACCCGCAGCACGCGGTCGACGCTGCCGTCCTCCAGTTCGACCATGGCGACCGCCACGATGTGGAGCCCATCCGGTGAAAGCCAACTCGCCGACGGGTCGAAGGACGGTGTCTCGTGAACACCGCCAACCCCGCCCGTAACGCTGAAGCCTTCCAGCGCGGCTAGGCCATCCGTGAGCTGCAGCCGGCCACAGGCGTCATCGCACCAAAGCACCTGCTCCGCGTTCGCATCGAGCAGGTGCACGACCGTCTCACCCAGGAAGTCGCGGTGGAGGCGGCCGTCGAGGTCGTATGCGTGCAGCGCGCCGTCACCGGTCTGCACGGCCAACCCACCCGGCACCCCGCGCAGGACCTCAACGCCCGTCGCATCTACCTCGATCGCGGCCAGCTGGCTGCCGTCGAGGTCGATGAGTCTGGCCGTCAGCTCGCTGGACTGATCGGCAGCACCTGCGGCGTCGCCGATGAGCCATAGCTGGTCGGGTTCGGCTGCCGGCACGAAGAAGGCCGCATCGGGCAACTGCCACTCGGAACCGAGCTGCCCGACCATGTCCGCAGCCACCACGCTCCCCGCTACGGCGACATGGTCGTCGCCGAGCCGCCAGATCCGATAGGGCCGATCACCCGCACGCTGGGGCAGCGCCACCGGCGTCTGCTCGCCGGTGTCCAGATCCACCGCGACCGTGCCCTGCTCCCCATCATCGAACACCAGCGTGATACCCGAAGCCTGCGGGAACGCGACCGGCCAGACCTCAACCTCGACCTCGACCGCTTGTGACCCGGGATCCTCGCGTGCCAGGTCCCTTGCCTCCTCTGGAGTGTCCTCGGCCGGCATCGTCCCCGGCTGCGCGAACAAGGCGGTCAAGACCACTGCAGCGAGCACGACACCGCTGGCCACAGCCATAGTCGACCCCCGACGTCGCCGCTCAACGGGTGGCACACGCGAAGGCAGAGGCGGAGGATCGGCGTCCGTCGTGTCCTCGGCGTCGACCGCGCTGCGCCCAGCAACCTCGGGATCAACGACCACGAGCGCACCGCACCGTCCACAGAACCGGCCACCGTCCTGCTCATGCTGGCACTCATGGCACTGCACCCGCAGACCCCCTCGACTCATCGCTCGTCGTGAACTGTGCCACCGCGACCCAGATGACGCTGCACTCCCGCGAACCGAGGCGGAAGCTCCCGTTGCAGCGACCCGCAGAGCGTGCTTGCACCGCCGTCGACGACGGACCTTGGCCCGCAGGGCGGTGGTCAAGCGAAGTGGTCATCGGTAGGTGTTGTCGAGCCAGTGGGCCCAGTGGCCCGGGTTGGGATGATCCTGGGCCCAGCGGTCCAGGCTGTCAGCGAGACGCGAT
>PWTE01000200.1 GCA_003563915.1 Nitriliruptoraceae bacterium | reverse complement strand
CGTGGCTTCGTGACCGCGATCGAGATGAAGGACGAGTACACCCGGGGTCACTCGGAACGGGTCTCGCGCCTGTCGGAACTGGTCGCCGAGGACCTTGGCCTGCCCTACGACCAACGTCGCCTGACGCGTTACGCCGCGCTACTGCACGACGTTGGGAAGGTCGGTGTCCCGTTGTGCATCATCAACAAGGCCGGTCCGCTGACCGACGAGGAGTTCGCGGAGATCCAGAAGCACCCGACGATCGGTGCCGAGATCCTGCGCGACATCGACTTCCTGGCACCCGCGATCGACATCGTCCGTTTCCACCACGAGCGGCTCGACGGTCGGGGATATCCGCACGGGGTCGGTGACGAGGAACTCTCCGACATCGTGCGCATCGTGACCGCGGTCGATGCCTTCGATGCGATGACCTCGACCCGCTCCTACCGGAAGGCGCTCAGCGTCGAGGATGCCCTGGCCGAGCTACGACGGTGTGCGGGTCGCCAGTTCGATCCGCGCATGGTCGAGGCACTGGCTCGGGCGGTCGACAAGGTCGGCTGGGAGCCGACCATCGAGTTCGCGAGCGAGGCGCACCTCCACGGCCAGGAGATCCCGCTCGGCACGGCGCAGGAACGTATGGCCAGTTCCGCCACCGACCGCAGCGAGCTCTCGTCATGAGCTCCTACCTGGCTGTGGTGTCCCGCGTCCTGCTGGCGGTGGCAGGGCTCGCCGTCGGCGCGGTCTGGTGGCTGTTGGACGTCGCTCCCTCGGGCTTCTCCACCTTCGACATCCTCTGGTTCGCGATCGCTGCGGTCGCCGTCGAGCGTCTCGTGATGCGACAGCCGGGTGGCCTTCCCGTCCCCGCCTCGCTCGCGGTCCTCGGCGCCGCGGCGATCCTCGGGGCCTCGCCGGCGGTGGTCTCGGGTCTGGCCGCGGTCGCCTGGCTGGCGGGACGCTTGATGGGTGGGGAACAGCCTGGCCCCATCGGACTGTTGGGACGCGTCATCGGCGTCTGGTCCCTCACGGGCTTCGCCGGGCTCGGAACCGCTCTCCTGCCCTACGTCTGGGTCGGGGCCGGCAGCGATGTCGCTGCCTCGCTTCCCGTAGGGGCGGCCCTGGCCGTCGGGTTCGGGTTGGTCATCGGGGTTCCTGCGGCCGAGACCTTGGCGCGGAGTGAAGGACGACGGCACTGGCTGCGCCGCGTCCGCCAGGCGATCCTGGCGACCTGGCTGGTCGCACCTGCCGTGGCCGCGACCGCGACCCTGGGCGCGCTGGTTCATCCGGTGCTCGGTGCGTGGAGCCTGCCGATCATGCTGGTCCCACTGCTGGCCGCTCGCTTCGGGCTGGAACAGCTCTTCGTCGCCGACCGTGCCTACGAGCAGACCATCCGGGCCATGTCGCGGCTGCCCGAGTGGTTCGACGAGGGCCCCGTTGGTCCGGTCCCGGAGGGCCACGGTGTGCGTGTCGGCGAGCTGGCGCGGGAGGTGGCCCTCGAACTCGGCCTGTCGGAGAAGAACGTGACGGAGGTCGTCCGCGCGGCCCACCTGCACGAGCTCGGGCGCATCGATCTGGACGACGATGCACCGGTCACGCGCCGCCACCTCGCCGATGCTGGAGGCCGCGTCGTCCGGCAGGTCTCGTCGCATCTCGAAGGCGTTGCCGCGATCGTCGAGACCTACGGCGATCTGTCCCGGTCCACGAACCTCGAGGAAGAGGACGTCCTCGTGGCCGCCCGTATCGTGGCGGCCTGCTGCGAGCTGGACCTGTACTCGCCGGATCCGATCGAACCAGGTCAACGCGACGAGGTCGTGGTCCGGCTCGTCCGCGATGTCGGCGATCTGGCGGTCGTCAGCGCTCTGATGAGGGTCCTGGATCGTCGCCTCGTGGCGACGTAGCGGTCCTCGGTGCGAGCCCTCGCCGACGTTGCGATGGAGGGCGGTAGGTCATCAGGTAGTGCGTGATGGGGATCAACCCCGCCGCGAGCACGACGTCCCCGACCGAGATGATCGAGCGCAACGGCGGCACCGGCCAGATGTCCGCGAGCCAGGGCAGGCGGGTGTCGTCGTCCATCAGCACGTGCTTGCCGCGCACCAGGTCGCCACTGTCACGTCCGAGCGCCGCGATCGCCTCTGGGTCGACGGGCATCGCGCCGTTGGCGGCCATCACGGCCGCGTTCAGCGCCAGGCCGATCCCCACGAGGATCAGACCCGGCAGCTGCCAGTTCGCGAGCGCCCAGGTCACGACGACCAACTGGCTCGAGAGCAGCAGGCCGTAGGCGAGAGGTCCAGTGGCCTGGAGCACCTCGAGGATGACCAGGATGTCCGCGGCGACCTGGAGGAGCACGCCGACGAACAGCAACCACACCCAACGCAGCGGTGCCTGCGCCAGACGGCTGAACCGTCCGCCACGGAGCAACGATGCCACGACGGCGATCGCCAGCACCATCAGGACGAAGAACACGACGAGCCTCCGAAGGGGCCCACACGGCGTGGGCGCACGGATGGTGCCAGGTCGCCGGCCGGGATGGCGACACCTTCCGGCGGGGAGTGTCGCGCCCTCGTCGCTAGGCTGGCGGCCGATGAACGATGCAGCCGGATCCGACGGCCGCGGCCAGGGAGGCCGCGGAGCGAAGCGTGGCGGTGGAGCGAAGGGACACCGGGGCAAGGGCAAGGGAAAGGGCGGCAGGCGCGATGCCGCGGAGGACCCTGCCGCGCAGCTGAAGCGGCCCCTGGAGAAGGTGCTGGCGCGCCTGCCCGAGACCCAGCGTCGGGTGCTCGAGCTCCGCATGGGCCTCGCGGATGGTCATCCGCACGACCTCGCGGACACGGCACGCGCGCTCGGGCTGTCGCTGAGCGAAGCACGCGAGATCGAGAAGCGGGCGTTCGAGCACATCCGGGAAGCCGTCCCGCTGCACCAGCTGCAGCTGTTCCTCGACCGCTGACGTATGAGCTCGCTGCGACAGCTCGCTGAGGAACACGCGGGGCTCCACGAGGGAGCCGTCGATACCCTCCAGGCGATCCTGGCCGACTGGCAGATCCTCGCCGATCTGTCCTTCTCGGATCTCCTGATGTTCTGCCGAGCACCCGACACCGGCCAGTTGATGGTGATCGCGCAGTTGCGTCCCTACACCGCGCAGACGGTGTACACCGAGGACCTCGTCGGCGAGGTGATGGAGGCTTCAGAGCGTCCGACCGTCACCCGTGCCTTCGAGGAGAGGCACATCATCCGGGACGGCGATCCGGACTGGTCGTCGGGTACCCCCGTCCGTGAGGAGGCGATCCCCGTCCCCTTCGACGGTGAGGTGGTCGGTGTGGTGGCCCGAGAGGGCAACCTCGCGGCTGTCCGCACGCCGTCGCAGCTGGAGCTGACCTACTACCAGACCGCCAACGATCTGTCCTTGATGCTGGCCGAGGGCACCTTCCCTTTCCCCGGTGAGGAGCCAGAACGCGAACTGGCGCCGCGCGTCGGGGACGGGATGCTCCGGCTCGACGCGTCGGGTCTGGTGATCTACGCCTCGCCGAACGCCATCAGTGCCTACCGGCGGCTCGGGGTGACCGACAACATCGTGGGCAGCCACCTCGGCAACTTCGACCTGGATGAGCAAGCGCTACTGGAAGCGCTCGCTGACGGTGAACCCCTGGAGTCCGAGGTGGAAGCACGCGGCACGGTGGTGCTGCGGCGGCTGCTTCCCCTGATGCGCCAGCATCACGTCCTTGGTGGCGTGATGCTGTTACGCGAGGTGACGGATCTACGTCGCCATGAGCGGATGTTGCTCTACAAGGACGCGACGATCCGCGAGATCCACCATCGGGTGAAGAACAACCTGCAGACGGTCGCGTCGTTGTTGCGGTTGCAGGCCCGCCGCATGACCTCGCCGGAGGCCGCCGAGGCACTGGCGGAGTCGGTGCGTCGGATCAGTTCCATCGCGCTCGTGCACGAGACGCTGTCGCAGGACTCCCGCCAGCGCGTGTCCTTCGACAAGGTTGCGCAGCGGCTGATCGACATGCTCGCGATCGGCCTCACCGACCCGACGAAGCCCGTCGAGATGGATCTGGTCGGTGCTGCTGGCGAGCTTCCCGCAGAGGTCGCGACCCCGCTCGCGTTGGTGCTGTCGGAGCTGTTGCAGAACGCGGTCGAGCACGCCTTCGTCGAGGCAGGTGGGACCGTCACGGTCGCTCTGAGCCGCCGACCCGATCAGCTCCACATCGAGGTCCATGACGACGGCATCGGGATCCCGGAAGGTTGGTCCCTGGAGACCGACGCCAACCTGGGTCTGCGCATCGCCATGACGCTCGTGGAATCCGAACTCGGAGGGACCCTGGAGGTCTATCCCGCCGAGACGGGCACCGGCACCATCTGCGAGTCGACGTTGCCGCTGCCGAGCTCGCCTGGGTGAACGACGAACGCCGTCGCTGGGGAGCGACGGCGCCGACGGAGCGGGGGAGGTCAGCTGGCCAGACGACGCCGACGCTGGCGAGCACGCTTCAGGGTGCGGCGCTCGTCCTCGGTCAATCCGCCCCACACACCGGCGTCCTGGTTGGACGCCAGTGCGAACTCGAGGCACTGCTCGCGGACGTCGCAACGAGCGCAGACACGCTTCGCGGCCTCGGCCTGTTCGATCGCGGGACCGGTGGTACCGATCGGGAAGAACAGCTCCGGGTCCTCGTCGATACACGCGGCGCGGCTACGCCAATCCATGGGGCTCTCCCTGTATGAGGGCGAAGGATCCCGAGCGCGCTCAGGATCCGAGGAGGTACGGGGGGGTGAGGTGGAGGGGTGCTCCGGGGTGCGTCGCTGGCCGCCAGCCCGACGACGCTTGTGAAGCTTTTCTCGAACACCCCGCACGGTAACGTCTGTAGGCGGGGTGTCAAGGGTTCGTCGAGCATCCTGCTTGCTGGAGCGTGCGCTTGCGCGCCAAGCGCTCATGCCTGAGCGGGCTCTCCGGGCGGCGCCTGAGGGTGGCGGCGCCGCGGTGACTACCTGCCGCTCAGATCAGCACCCTGAGGGCCTCCGGCACCGCTACGAAGCGCACCTCGCGGTGTTCCCCGGCGTAGTCCCCGTCGACCATGAGAGGTTGAGGACGTGCCGATTCCAGGACGAAACCACTCAGGTCGTGGAAGTAGCCGACCCCGTCGTGATCGATGTGGTCCCCGCCCCGGAAGGTGCGGTACGCGACCTTCGTCAGGTCCACGGTGCCGATGTCTCCGACGGTGAGCAGGTCCAACCCCAGGTCGAAGGCTGCCTGCGGATGCAGCAGCATGGGCCGGTCCCCCAGGTAGGTGTAGGGCGAGGCGTTGGCGATGATCGAGATGGCGACCGGGTCGAGTTCCCGCCCGTCGTCGAGCCGCACCACGATCTGCGGGCCGTCGCGACCGGTGCCAGCGGCCCACTCTCGCGCCACCGACCAGACGAACGCTGCCTGCCGGAAGGTGCGCTTCATCCGGGCGTGCATCTCGACGTGGCGCACCACAGCAGCGTCGAAGCCGAACCCGGCGTTGAACCCGAAGTAGCGGTCACCAGCCCGTCCCAGACCGATCCGACGGGTGCGATCGATCCGCACCGCACGTAACAGTTGCGAGGTCGCGCTGATCGCATCGTTGGGGAGCCCGAGGGCGCGCGCCAGCACGTTGGCGCCACCTCCGGGGATGATGCCGAGACGGACCTCGGTGCCGGCCAGCGCCTGGATCACCTCGTTCGCGGTCCCGTCCCCGCCCAGGGCGAACACGGCGTCCACCCCATCGTGGACCGCGCCGGCCACCAGGTGCATCGCGTGGCCGCGCTGCTTCGTCGGTAGCACGTCGACCGTCAGTTCGGACGCGAGCGCCGACGCGATGACGTCACGCACCTGCTCGTCGGTGGTCGTCGCGTTCGGGTTGAAGACGAGGATGGCGCGCACCGGGGCTCCGCCGCATCGAGGTGGTCTGCTCCAGGGAACGACCGGGAGGACCAGGAGGGTACTCGCGGGGGTGCTACCCGCCCGCGTCCTCGCTCGGTGCCCCCTCGACGTCTGCGGCTTCGGTGCCTTCGGACGGCGGCCCCTCGGGTTCCGCCGGTGGGGCCTCGGGTGTCGGCTCCTCCTCTTCCGGAGCTTCGCTCGGCCCCCCGCCTTCAGGTGCCTGCTCCTCGGGTGCCCCCTCCTCAGGGGGCGAGTCCTCCGGCGTTGCCTCCTCGCCCTCAGGGCCCACGTCCGGTTCCTCCGGTTCCTCAGGCTCCTCCGGTTCCGGAGGTGGTGGGGGCGGCGGGGGTGGCTCCGGGCAGGTGTCCGTGGGCACCAGGACGCGCGGGATCCGCTCCACCGTGCCCGGGCACCACGGAGCGGCGAGCAGGCCGGTCCGTGGGTCGATCTCGACGCGGGCCCACTCGGAGTCGGGCAGGGTGAACGCGACGGGTTCGACGTCCTGGAGGGCCCTGGTCATCAGATCGGCGAAGATCGTGGCCGGCAGGCTGCCTCCCGTCACCCGGGCGATCCCCTGGACGTCGAGCATCGGCACCCGCCCCTCGGCATGTCCGACCCACACGGCAGCGGACAGGGTCGGGGTCGTGCCCATGAACCAGGCATCGGTGTGGTCCGAGGTGGTTCCCGTCTTACCGGCGACCTCCCAGCCGTCGACCTGCGCACGTACCCCCGTGCCGCGCTCGACCACCCCGCGAAGGACGTCGAGAGTGACGTAGGCGGCCGAGGGGGCGAGCACCTGCCGCTCGGGGGCGGGGACCCAGACCGTCTGGCCGTCCTGGTCCTCGATACGAGAGACGACGGTGGTGGGCGCGTGGGTGCCGAGGTTCGCCAAGGTGGCCATCCCCGCGGCGAGGTCCAGGGTGGTGACGCCCAGCGAGCCGCCACCGATCGTGAGCTGGACATCCCGCTGAGGGATCGGTGAGCGCACGCCCATCGCGTTCGCCAGGCCGGCGACGCGTTCCAGGCCGACGTCGACGCCCAGGCGGACGAACGCTGTGTTCACGGAGGCCTGGGTGGCGGCGGTCAGGGAGATGTTCGGGTAGGAACGGCGGTCGTAGTTGCGGACGTCCTCCCAGACCCCGCCACCGGCGAGCGCGATGTCACCCTGGCGACCGTCCAGACGATCGTCCGGGTGCCAGCCGTCGGCGATGGCCGCGGCCAGGACGAAGGGCTTGAAGGTCGACCCGGGCTGGCGCCGACCCTGGGTGGCCAGATCGAACTGCAACTCCTCGTACGGTCGGCTCCCCACCGCCGCGAGCACGTGCCCGGAAGCAGGGTCGACGATCGAGATGGCACCGTCCGGATCATCCTCTCCGGGGAGGTGGGTGGCCAGGATCTCGCGTGCGAGCGCCTGCAGGTCGGGCTTCACGGTCGTGTGGATGTGCAGCCCGCCTCCGTACAGCAGACGCGCACGCTCCTCCTCTGTAGCACCGAATCGAGGGTCGTTCAGCAACTCTCGGATCACCAGGTCCACCAGGTGGGGATCGCGGATCGACGGGAGGGACCGGCGTCCGTGCACCTCGATCTCGCTGCCGGTCGCCTCGTCGCGTTCCTCGTCCGTGAGGTAGCCGCTCTCCGCCATCCGCCAGAGCACATCATCGCGTCGCCGCTGCGCGAGCTCGGGGTGGCGGGTCGGCGTCAGCGCCTCCGGAGCCCGGATGATGGCGGCCAACAGGGCCGACTCCGCAGGCTCGAGGTCCCGCGCCGACTTCCGGAAGTAGGTCTGTGCGGCGGCTTCGACCCCGTAGGCACCCTCACCGAAGTAGATCGCGTTGAGGTAGTCCTCGAGGATCCTGGCCTTGGTGTGCTGCTGCTCGAGCTCCCGGGCGAGCACCGCCTCCTGGAGCTTGGTCTCGACGGTTCGCGGGGCATCCGGCATGTACAGCACCTTGATGAGCTGCTGCGTGATCGTCGAGCCGCCCTGTTCGACCTCTCCGGTCGCGAGGTTGGTCAGCGCGGCACGCGTCAGCGAGCGTCCGTCCACGCCGCGGTGCTGGAAGAAGCGTCGATCCTCGGCGGTGAGGACCGCCTGGACGAGGTGGGTAGGGAGCTGGCCGAGGGTGATGGGCTCGCGGTACTGATCGCGGAGGATCGCGAGCTCCTCGCCGTGGACGTCGTAGATGACGGACTGCACCGGCGGGGAGCTGGGTGAGGCCTCCTCGAGCTGGGCCAGGCTCGGCAGCTCCAGGGTCACGACGTCGCTGCAGCTGGCCAGGACCAGGGCGGACGACAGCACCGCCAGGGATGCCATCCGCCGCAGCCCGCCACTCACGTCGTCACCCCCTGTCGTGACCCATCTGGTGAGGGTCGCAGCGCGCTCCGTGCCAGAGCATCGACGTCCGGCGAGAGGAGCCTGAGCCGGGTCTCATCCCAGTGCCTGGAGCAGGTCGTCGAGCAGGTCGTCGGCCGACTCGATCCCGACCGACAGTCGTAACAGGTCGTCCGGGACCTCCAGGTCCGTCCCGGCCACCGACGCGTGGGTCATGATCCCCGGATGCTCGATCAAGCTCTCGACACCGCCGAGCGACTCCGCCAGGAAGAACAGCTCGGTGCGTTCGGCGACAGTCTTCGCCGCATCGATCCCCCCTGCCACCCGCAGCGAGACCATGCCGCCGAACCCGCGCATCTGGCCTGCCGCCAGCTCGTGACCCGGATGCGTCGCGAGCCCGGGGTAGGCCACCTCGACGACCTGCGGATGGTCGACGAGCGCCTCGGCGATGCGTTGTGCGTTGGCGCAGTGACGGTCCATCCGGACGCCGAGCGTCTTGATGCCACGGAGGGTCAGCCAGGCGTCGAAGGGGCCCGGGACCGCACCGACCGCGTTCTGGAGGAACGCGAGTTCCTCGGCGGTTTCCGCGTCCGTACACACCGCCCCACCGACGACATCGGAGTGGCCACCGAGGTACTTCGTCGTGGAGTGGACGACGAGGTCGGCGCCGAGCTCCAGCGGCTGCTGGAGGTAGGGGGTCGCGAAGGTGTTGTCGGCGACCACCCGCGCACCATGGCCGTGGGCCAACTCCGCCAGGGCCGTCAGGTCCAGGATCTTCAGCAGCGGGTTCGACGGGGTCTCGGCCCACAGCAGACGGGTCTCCGGACGCACTGCCGCCGCGGTCGCATCCAGGTCGGCGAGGTCGACGGCGGTGACGTCGATGCCCCACCGACGGTGGACCCGGTCGATCTGGCGCCAGGTGCCCCCGTACACGTCGTTGGCCATGATCACGTGATCGCCAGGGGACAACAGCCGGAAGATCGCGTCCTCGGCCGCCAACCCGGAGGCGAAGCACACCGCTCGGTCCGCACCCTCCAAGGAAGCCAGGACCTCTTCCAGCGCGGTACGTGTCGGGTTGCCGGTGCGGGCGTACTCGTAGCCCAGGTGCTCCCCGACGCGTGGCTGGGCGAACGTCGAGGTCTGGAAGATCGGGACCACGACCGCGCCGGTGGTGGGCTCGGGGTCCTGACCGACGTGGATCGCGCGGGTCTCGAGGTCCACGGAGGCTCCTTCGACAGGTCGGCAGAGGGTCGGATCGGTGGTCGGGTCAGCGGTCCGCGAGGTACGCCAGGACGTCAGCGCGGGTGAGGACCCCGATGATGCGGCCCCGCTCGTGGGCGAGGACCGCTGGGGCGCCCCCCGACAACTCCGCGAGCGCTTGGTCGAGCGGCGCGTCGGTGTCGACCATCGGCAGCGGAGGTTGCAGGACGTCGTGGATCGGCTTCGACATCACCCCCGGGTCGCGCAGCGCCGCATCCAGCAGGGCGTTCTCACGTACGGAGCCCAGGACGTCGTCCCGGCTCGCATCCTCGTGCACCCCGCCGGCGAACACCGGCATCTGCGATACGCCGAACTCGCGGAGCAGGTCGATCGCCGCCGCGACCTCCTCATCGGGGTGGAGGTGCACGACCGGGGGTAGCTCGTCGCCCTTGGCCGCGATCACGTCCCCCACCGCACCAGCGCCCGAGGTGTGTTCGACGAAACCGTGCTCCGCCATCCACGTGTCGTCGTAGAGCTTGCTGAGGTAGCCCCGACCCGAGTCGGGCAGCAGCACCACGATGGAGGCGTCCGCGGGCTGGGTAGCGGCGTAGCGCAGCGCCGCCACCAGAGCAGTGCCGCACGACCCACCGACGAGCAGGCCCTCCTCCCGGGTGCACCGGCGAGCCATCGAGAACGACTCCTGATCGGACACGCGTTCCCAGATGTCCACGACGTCCGGGTCGAAGGTGGGTGGCCAGAAGTCCTCGCCGATGCCCTCGACGAGGTACGGGTGGACGGTGTCGCCCGAGTACAGCGATCCCTCCGGATCGGCCCCGACGACGGTGAGTCCGGGGTTGCGCTCCTTCAGGAAGCGGCCGACGCCGGTCGCGGTCCCGCCGGTGCCGACGCCACAGACGAAGGCATCGATCCGGCCGCCGGTCTGACGCCAGATCTCCGGGCCGGTCGACAGGACGTGGGTCTGCGGGTTGGCCTGGTTGAAGTACTGGTTGGGCTTGAAGGCGTTGGGTCGCTCGGCGAGCCGGTCGGACACCGAGTAGTAGGAGCGGGGGTCCTCCGGTTCGACGGCGGTGGGGCAGACCACCACCTCGGCGCCGTAGGCGCGCATCAACGAGATCTTGTCCTGACTGACCTTGTCGGGCACCACGAAGATGCAGCGGTAGCCCTTGCGGGCGGCGGCGATCGCCAGGCCGACGCCGGTGTTGCCAGAGGTGGGTTCGACGATGGTGCCTCCCGGCTTCAGGACGCCGGCAGCCTCCGCGGCTTCGACCATCGCGATGCCGATGCGGTCCTTGACGCTGCCACCCGGGTTGAGCATCTCGAGCTTCGCCACGATGGTCGGGGGGACGTCGCGTGAGAGGCGTTCCAGAGCGACCAGCGGCGTCTCGCCCATCAGAGCGAGGAGGTCAGGGGCGACCTCGCGCCCCTGGGTGTCGCGGTGCACCCTCGGCCCGTCGAGAGGGTCGTGCTCGATCCCGAGGGTGCGCGTGTAGATCGCGCGGTCGGTGACGTCGATGTCCATCGTCGGCTCGTCTCGTCGGGGCAGGGGCACACGGGTGGAGGTCGTGCGTCTGCGAGCAGGGTACGACCCGTACGGCCCGGGGAACGTGCTAGCCGGCTGTGGCCCCGTTCATCGCTGGGAGGCGGGCGTGATCGACCCGGTCAGGGTCCGTGAACGGGTCGGTTCGAGCAGTAGCATCGACGACGGGACGGTGCGATGATGCCGCGGTGCGAGGTACCCCCGGTAGGAATCGAACCTACGAAACGCGATGACACCTCATGCACGCCAGTGACGCGATATGCCTCTGACCTGCGGAAACGCAGTTTCGCGTGCCGGCCGGTGACGCCCGAAGTCGGCGTATGCCAGACGGTTCGTTGCCAAAATGTTGCCACGGACCGACGTGCGAACCGACGCGACCACGCGCCGCAGGACG
>PWTE01000289.1 GCA_003563915.1 Nitriliruptoraceae bacterium | reverse complement strand
GAGTGATCCAACAGCGAACAGCCCGGTCGAGATCAGCGTCGACGAACCCGGCGATTACACGGTCACCTTCACCAACACCTTCCCGACCGAGGTCGAGGAGGAGGAAGAGGAGCCGGTCGAGGTCGACGACGAAGCTGAGCCGGCTGAGCCTGTCGAGGCCGAGCCGGACTTCACCGGCTGACCCATCTTGCGCCTCTCGAACATGGTGAGTGCGGCCGCCTTGGCGGTCGCACTCACCATGATGTCAGGATGCGCGAGCCTCACCGCCGATCGGTCACCACTTCCCCCACCCAACATCGCCGACCTCCAGCCCTACTTCGGCGACGACCTGACCGAGTTGGGTGTGGAGCTCACTGACCGCGGCGGGCTGATCGACCGCACCGAGGGCTACGAGGTGTCCGAGACTGGCAGCCACCTCGCGCTGTACGTCGCGCCCATCGAGGAACCGACCGACGACCAGTACGTCGACGGGATCGTCCAGATCACCCGCGCCGTCGTCGACGCGTTCGAACGCTGGCCCGAACTCGCCAGCCTCGACGTCTGTCAGGAACGCCACCCGAACGACCCGCTGCACGAACGCCAGCTCACCGTGACCCAGATCGAACTCACCCGCGACACCGCCACCGCGATCGACTGGGACACCGTCACCCTCTCGGAACTGCTCATCGCACTCGAAGACGACACCGACTCGTTCCTCCGCGTCAGGACCGAACTCACCACACACCCCGAACTACGCGACGCCCTCGCCGACCTCCGAGACGCCACCGACCGAACCGCCACTTCCTCCGACTAACCCCTCGATAGCCGTGGAAGGGCGGGCAGACCATCGCCGACTGCGATGCCTCACGCTCACGCCCTCGGGGTCGGCGTGACCGATCCTTCCCATCGCATCCACGTCCGGTCCCTGCATCCTGGCAGGGGCCATGGATCAGTCCTGTTCCCTGCGGATCGGTTTGGCTAGGGTGCCCTGCGGGGATGACCCGACACCCAGGGGAGGTCGGTCGCATCAGACGGCCATCCGGGGCGTATCGATCGGAAACGAGCGGGCCAACCCGACCATCGATCTGGGACCAAGGGGACACGATGCAGACCAGAACCACGAAACGAGCCGGCCTCACGGCCGCGATCGCAGCTGCCCTGCTCATCACCGGCGCCGCCAGCGCTATAGCAGGTGGAGGCTTTGAAGAGGTTCTCGTCACCCCGACCGGTGACCGTGACCTCCCGTCCTTCGAGTTCTCGGAACCCGGAAGGGACTGTGACATAGCCGTTGGCTACCGCATCTGGGAGAGGACGTCCCCGTTAGCCGACCCGGGGGATCTGACCATCGAGGACCTGGTCATCGAGGACCTTGACGTCGACATCACCGGAGAAGACCCCTGGGAAGGCACCTTCATCGTCGACCTCCCGGGTGGCGAGTACTGGTTCGAGATCGTCTGCGAGGATGACATCGTGGCCTTCTCCGACCACGAGGAGATCGAGCCTGGCGGATTCCTGGGAGATCTCGGGTTCGCTCGTCTCTTGCTCGAGGTCGAGGTGGAGGGGGATGTCCCTGACGACACGACCTTCGAGGTGTCCGTGGCCTGCGACGTTGAAGGCTCAGGTATCGGCCTCGCCGCGAACGGCGATGAGTCCGATGATGCGACAGAGTTCACGGTCATCCGCGAGTTCGACGCGGCTGGAGGGACCCAGCAGGTCGTGCTCTACAGGGCAGCGGCACACCGACTCGACCTGATTAGGCTCTCTGCCGACTTCGAGCCCTCGATTGGTGACATCCCAGCTGACTGCCTTGTCACGCAAAGCGAGGTCGAGGGCGCGGAGACCACAAGTAACCCGGCCGCGAACAGCCCGGTCGAGATCAGCATCGATGAGGCTGGTGACTACACGGTGACCTTCACCAACGTCTTCCCCACCGAGGAGGAAGAGGAGGAAGAAGCGGTCGAGGTCGATGATGAGGCTGAGCCGGCCGAGCCGGTCGAAGCCGAGCCGGACTTCACCGGCTGACCACTCGCGTCACGCCAACATGGTGAGTGCGGCGGCCTTGGTCGCCGCACTCACCATCATCTCGGGCTGCGCCAGCCTCACCGCCGACCGATAACCCTGCCCACTCGACATCGACGATCTGCGGCCCTTGCTCGGCGACGACCTGACCCCGTTGGAACCGACCGCACCGACGGCCCCCTGCACGAACGTCAGCTCACGGTGCCTCAGACCGAACTCACCCGCGACACCGCCACCTCCGGCGGCTAGACCCACCCCTCAGTGGCCGTGGAAGGGTAGGCCGGCGGCGGACTGGAAGGCCTCGCCCATCGCCTCGTAGAGCGTTGGGTGGGCGTGGGTGATCGCCGCCAGTTCCGCCGGGATCGCCTCCCAGGCCGTCGCGAGGGTCGCCTCGCCGATGATGTCGGTGGCGTGGGGTCCGACGATGTGGACGCCCAGGACCGTGCCGCCCTCGCCGATGGCACCGACAGGCGTCTCGCCCGGTAGGGAGATCACCTTCACGAACCCGTCCGACCCGGCGATGATGCCCTTCGCGTTGGCCTTCATCGACGCGGTCGAGATGACCAGGTCGTCGCCGTGGCGCTCACGGGCCTGCGCTTCGGTGAGCCCGACCGACGCGACCTCCGGGTGGCAGTAGGTGACCCGCGGGGTGTGGGTGTGGTCGACCGGCTGGACGTGGTCGATGCCGGCGATGCGGTCGGCGACCATCTGCCCTTCGGCGAAGGCCGCGTGCGCCAGCGCCAGGGTCGGGCGGACGTCACCGACCGCCCAGAGACCGTCGACCGATGTGGCGCCGAACCCGTCGGTGACCACGAAGCCTCGGTCGTCCAGCACACCCAACTCGTCCGCACCGATGTCCGCGGTGTTCGGTCCACGTCCCACAGCTACCAGGACGAGGTCGCCCTCCAGGGTCTGCGCGTCACCATCCACCTCGACGTCCACACGGCCCGTGCCACCGTCGACGGTGACTCCCTGAACCCG
>PWTE01000287.1 GCA_003563915.1 Nitriliruptoraceae bacterium | reverse complement strand
GCTCCAGCGCCCCGGCCCACAGCCGCGGTACGCGGTAGTCCAGAGACGAGTGGATCTCCGCGTTGAGCCCGAATCCGGTCGCTGCCGGCGCAGTGAGATCCGCCGTCCGCGGGGTCTTCCTGACCGTCACGGTCGCATGAAACAGCTCGGCCAGTCGCTCCTCCGCCACCACCTTCGCCGGTTCCCGCAACAGCTTCTCGACCAGGGCGCCATCGAGGCTCTCACCCAGATGGCACGTCCCACGCGGTCGCACGCGGTCGAACCGACCGCCATCGTCGTCGACCGCGTCGACCGATGCGAACCACCACGCGCCGGGGTAGTCCGACAGCCGATGAAGCTCAGGGACGTGGTCCGCCTCGGGGAAGCCGTCAAGATCTGCGGGCGGCTCGGCTAGCCCACTCTCAACGCTCATCCCGACGCCTTCATGGCCCTGCGGGCCGCCTCACGCTCGTCGACACCAAGCGAGGCGGCCACGCCGCGAGCCCCAACGAGCACGCGATCTGAATGGCCCCTCGCGAGAACCTCCGCCGGCGTCAGACCCTCAAGACGCGGATCGGGCGTGGTGAGCCACACCGCGATCGTCCAACCAGTCGTGGGCCGCTGCGGGTCGTAGCCGGCAACCTCGAGCACTCGGGGCAGCGCGCGCAGCACCTGCCCGCTGAACTGCCACACGGGATAGACCATGCGGTCGCGGCCGGAACCGTCTGACGCGAGTCGCAGACCCAACAGCCGCCGCCCGCTGACGCGGCCGGAGACGGCCTGCTTGGACACCCCGCCCAACGCCGCGCGGGCGCCATCGGTGTCGTAGAACGGACCCACGGCTTCGTTCCACGCCAGACTGGCGGCGGTCTGCACGGCCGCGCGTCGCCCCGCAGTCTCGGGATCCATCGGCGGGGGCGAGCCGTACTGCCTGAACTGTTCGCGCAACTCGTGCTCGTACGCTTTCGCTGCATCGCGGGCGTAGTCCCTCGGTTTCGTTGCCGTCGCCATTGGCCTGCCCTCCGAGCGGGGATCTGACTGCCGCTGCCACCATCATCAGGAAAGCCAGTCAAGTCAAGACCGTCAAGCGACCGTGGGCGGCCGTCGAGGCACGCGTGCCATCCCCCGACTCGCCGCCCTATCGCCCGCAGGCAACGGCCTGATGTGGAACGCACGCACCTGCTACCCGCTGCGGCGGTTGCTCGCTCGGAGCTCGACCGTGCTCCGGCTTCTTGCAGCCGCCGGCATGGACATCCAGGTCGTTGCACGGCGGCCACGGGCGGACCGTTTCCGGGATCCCGTTCACACGGTGCAGACGAAGTTCGGCGGAAAGGCTCACGGCCGCGGCATGCACGGCCAGCGGTCCACCGACGACCCAAGACCCCGTAGCCTCGGTTGGCGAGCCCGACCCCTCGGATTCGTGTACGCAGTGGGGTACACTTCGGTCATGTCGAAGACCGTGCCTGTCCGTGAGTTCCGCACCCACCTCGCCGAGTTGCTCGACGAGGTGGCCGACCGTCGTGAGCACGTCACCGTCACCCGGCGGGGCCGACCCGCAGCAGTGCTGGTCCCGGTCGACGAGTACGAGGCGCTGGAGGAGACGGCCGAGATCCTCTCCGACGAGCCCACGCTCGCCGCGATCCGCCGTGGCCTCGACGACCTGGCAGCGGGTGAGCTGGTTCCGCTGGACGAGGTCCGTGCCGAGCACGCCGCCCGTGACCGCTCGTAGTGGCACGGTTCTTCCTCACCCGAACCGCACGGGAGGCACTGGCGGCGCTCGACTACCTGCGCGCCGACGCGGTCCTGGACGCGCTCGGTGAACTCGAGCGCGACCCGTTCCTCGGCCACGAGCTGCGCGGACGGCTCTCCGGACTGCGGTCCTACCGGGTGGGCGTCTACCGCATCATCTACGAGCTCCGAGACGGCCGCACCGTGCGCGTCGTCGCCATCCGCCACCGCGGCAGCGCCTACGAGACGGACCCCCGGTAGGCAACCCGCAACCGGGTCGCAACGCCCGCGTGTCGGAGCCGCCTATCGGATGCGCGGACGGGGTCAGAGGTGGCGGTACGGCTGTGGTCGTGTTGGGTGCCCTGGCTGCAGGCGGCGTCGAGCCGTACAGTCGAGGTGGTCGGGAGGTCGCCGATGCTGCCGTGTCGTTGGTGGGGAGCCCGATGACTCGCTGGCGCAGGACCGTCAGTCTGGCAAGCGCGCAGGGTGGACCGCTGGTTGCGTCCCCTGGTGGGTGGCAACCCTCCTCAGGCGCACGGCCGGGCTGGGACTGGGCGCCGCCGAGCGGGGCGACGTTGAACGTTGGTGCGCTGCCGATGTGGGTGAACCTGTGGCGACGGACCCCGCTGCTCGCGCGACTCGCGTATCCATGGATGTGGGAACACGGCTACTGGCTCGTCCAGCCGGCCGGTCGCCCTGCCGGTGGGGGCGACCCATCTGGTGATCGCGTGCCGCTGCGCCCGCTGGGGCCCGATGACCAAGCCGCCGTAGCCCTCATAAAGCCCGATGCGCCCGACACCGAACGAGACGCCGGATGAGCCCTCCATGACAGTCATGATCCCGTAGTCGCTTGCGCGACGACCAGGCAGTAACGCCCGTATCCGCCAGGTCGATGAGGCGGTTGCGCACAGGTAGAGGTCTTCGCGCTCGACGGTCTCCGCATCCCGATCCCGAACCACCGTGAGATCGCAGAAGGCACCGCGCGATCGATCATGCGACAGGCGGCAACCAAACTCGGAGAGGAGTGGTGGACGTGAACACCTACCGCGTCACCGCCACCCGTGACGGCGACTGGTGGTCGCTCGTGGCGTCTGATGTACAGGGGCGCGAGGTTGCCTCCCAGGCGCGCCGCCTCGACCAGGCGGATGCCGCGATCCGCGAGGCGATCGCGCTGGTCCTCGACGTCGACGGCGATGCGTTCGAGGTGGCCATCTCGCCAGACCTCCGTCACGTCGAGGTGTCCGACGACACCCTCGAGGCCCTCGAGCTCCGTC
>PWTE01000371.1 GCA_003563915.1 Nitriliruptoraceae bacterium | reverse complement strand
GTGCTGACCTCAACCTCGGGTGCGGGAGTAGCAAGGAAGCGCTCCATCTCCTCCTGCCAGGCTGTCTCGAGTTCAGCGTGCCGATCGAGGTCATCGGCGTTGATCTCCGGAGGTAGGGGGATGAGGAAGCGGATCACCAGGCGTTCCTCGGGATCGAGCTCGAGGGAGAAGCGCATCGCCTCCTCGTTGGTGTGCACACGAGGGAGGGCGTAGGGGTCCGGAAAGACCACATCCTCTGATGTCACCTCGAGGTCTGGCGACAACACCTCGAAGACGGATCCTTCCGCGCCTTCCTCCGCGGCTTCGACCTCTATCGTGACGGCCTTCTGGCCGTCCATGAACTCCCACTCCCGGCTGACCGTCGCCCCCCAGTCGGTCTCCTCGACAGGAAGCTGGCGGGTGGTGGAAGTAGGGATCACCTCGGTCGCTGCTGGCGAGACCTCCGCAGCAGCCGGGCCTTCGTCGATGATCACCTCGGCCGCAGAGGTTGGCGCGGGCTCCGGGTTCGGCCACGCCAGAGCGACACCAGCGAGGAGGAGCAGCACGACCGCCACCGAAGCCAAGGCCACGCCCCGCGGTGTTCTGAGGGAGGCCTTCGCTCGGGCGATCATCGTCGATGCCTCAGGCGCGCTCGACGTGTCGCCAGGCTCGACGATGCTCGGCGCGGAGGCTGGTGAACGCAGGAGGAGAACCGTCAGAAGGATCTGACCGGCCGAGAGGCCGAGCCCGAGTCCAGCATTGCCGACGAGGAGAACGGTGGGGTCGAGCAGGACAGTCAGGACATCGACGCAGGCCCATGCAAGGATCACCCAGAGGCCCCAGCGGGCGCGCCGAAGCACTCCGACGAAACCGGCACTCTGCCCAGCGAGACCCAGCATGACCAGGAGCACGACGAGGCCGGCGCCCTCGATCGTGTCCCGGGCGAGCAGCAGGGCGACGAGCGCGGCGATGCTGATTACCGCTCGTACGCCGGTGATGGCGAGGAGCGTGCGTCGACGTCCTTCGGTCGCTTCGCTGCCTCCTTCGGGATCGAGGTCGAGAGCCGGCTCCTCTTCGTCCTCCTGTGCCGCCGCGCCCGATGTGCGAGCCAGGGTGCGATCGCTGTGGCTGGTGGTTGCCCGGGCCGGGGGCGTGGGCGTCGCTGGATCCGTGGGCTGGTGGTCCTGAAGTCGAAGTGCGAGCAGCCAGGCATCGACCGTGAGCTCCGCATGGCTGGGGTCGTCGGCCCGTCCAGCCAGCTCGGCGATCACTGCCGTCCGATCGACCCCGTTCGGCGAGGCGAGTAGTTGGCCGGGTAGTCCCAGTTCAGCACTACCGACGATGGCGTCGATGGCCTGCTGATGGTCCATGGCTTCTGCCCCGAGGGCATCCGAGAGCAGGCCCCGTAGCCGACGCGGATCTTCGACAACACGCCTTCCGAAATCGGTCACGATCTCCTGCAGGACCGATACGACGCGCTGAGACCCGGAGCCGTCCATGGAACTCTCGCTTCCTACCGCCGTTGCCGCGAGGGCTTCCTGCCCCCCTCATCAGCCTGGTCGCTGATGACCTGCCAACCGTGGCCTGCCGGCCTTGCGAACGAGTTACCGTTCGCTTAGCGCAGCCGCGGGTCAGACCCCCGGCGGACCCGGCGTTACGACGCCGCGCGACCCCATGAGAGAACGCGGTGACATCGCGACGAGTTCGCGCGGAGAACCCTAGGTCGTGGCCCTCGAACCGTTGACCAAGACGCACGGTGGTTGCGCGGTGCCGTGCACCTGGGGTCACGTTCTGGTTGTGTCGGCGACCCTCGGTAGTCGTGGGTGCACGCTGAGCTGCTCAGCGCAGGGGTCGCAGCGACGGCGAGTTGCTCGAAGCCTGAGGGCCGGTGCTCGCGTGGCGTGGGTGGGGTGCTACCGTCACTGACGGTCCGGGTTGACTCGGGCTCGGTGGGCCACCACACCCGCCGTCTCCTTTAACGACCGGTCCCGTGAGGCCGGGAAGGAGTTCGCATGTCGCTGCCTGCCTGCGCCCCGCGTCGACCCCGGCGGGGCTGCCCATGAGCCGGCTCCTCGATGCCGACGACCTCGCCCGCATGCTCAAGCGGCTCGCCCACGAGCTGATCGAGGCGAACCACGGCGCTGACGATCTGGTGCTGCTCGGCATCCAGACCCGCGGCGTGCCGCTGGCCGAACGGCTCGCCGAACTGATCGGCGACATCGAGGGCACCACCGTGCCCCACGGCGCGCTCGACACCACCCTCTACCGCGACGACCTCGACTCCAAGGGGCCCCGCTCGATCAGCGAGACCCGGGTCCCCGTCGACGTCGATGGCCGCACCGTCGTGCTGGTGGATGACGTGCTCTACACCGGCCGCACGATCCGCGCCGCGCTCGACGCGGTCGCGGAGCTCGGACGCCCGGCCAGTATCCGGCTGGTGGTGCTGGTCGACCGCGGCCACCGCGAGCTGCCGATCCGCGCCGACCACGTCGGCAAGAACCTGCCCACCGCCTACGGCGACCACATCAAGGTGCTGGTCGCCGAGGTGGATGGCGAGGACGGCGTCGTCGCCGAGCCGGGAGGCGCAGCATGAAGCACCTCATCTCGATCGAGGATCTCAGCCGCGACGAGGTGGTCCGCCTCCTGGACGTCGCCGAGCAGCTGCTGCCGATCGCGCTGCGCGACCGGCGTCCGGTGCCCACCCTGCGCGGCCGAGCGGTCTGCAACCTCTTCCTCGAGGATTCGACCCGCACCCGCCTGTCCTTCGACCTGGCCGCCAAACGCCTGTCCGCCGAGGTGCTGAACTTCTCGGCGAAGGGCTCGTCGGTCTCCAAGGGTGAGTCCTTCAAGGACACCGCGCTGACCCTGAACGCGATGGGTGTCGACTGCGTGGTGGTCCGCTCGCACAGTGCGGGGGCGCCGGTCCAGCTCGCGAGCTACCTCGACGTCCCCATCCTGAACGCGGGCGACGGCTGGCACCAGCACCCGACCCAGGCGCTGCTGGACGTGTT
>PWTE01000310.1 GCA_003563915.1 Nitriliruptoraceae bacterium | reverse complement strand
CGGCCTCGGCGGGTGCCGATGCGGCGGTGGCAGCGACGTCGATGCGCAGGATGACGGTGCCGACGGGCAGGCTCTGCCCGAGCTCTCCGACGCGCTCGACGACCCGACCGGCGAAGGGTGAGGGGACCTCGACCAGCGCCTTGGCGGTCTCGATGTCGGCGACGACCTGGTTGAGCGCCACGAGGTCACCGACCTCGACGTGCCAGGCGACGATCTCGCCGTCCTCCAGCCCCTCCCCCAGGTCCGGCAGCGCGAAGTCGCGGATCTCGCTCATCACGGGCTCCTTCAGGCGGCCATCGCCTGCTCGACGAGGTCGAGGATGCGGTCCTCGTCGGGCAGCCAGTAGCTCTCGAGCTTGGCCGGTGGGTACGGCGTGTCGAACCCGGTCGCCCGCAGCACGGGCGCCTCGAGGTGGTAGAAGGCACGCTCCTGGATCCTGGCGGCGAGCTCGGCACCCAGCCCCAGGGTGCGGGATGCCTCGTGGACCACGATGGCGCGTCCGGTGCGGGTCACCGAGTCGATGATGGTGTCCTCGTCGAGCGGCGCCAGCGAGCGCAGGTCCACGACCTCCAGTGACCAGCCCTCCTCCTCGGCGGCCTCGGCGGCGGACAGGGCGGTCGCGACCATCGGTCCGTAGCAGAAGACCGACACGTCCGTGCCCGCACGTCGGACCACGGCCTGCCTGGCCGGCTCGGTGCGCACCGGGAGCTCGGTCTCGGTCCGGGTCCAGTAGCGGCGCTTGGGTTCGAGGAACACGACCGGATCGTCGCTGCGTACCGCCTCACGCAGCATCGAGTAGCCGTCCTCGGGCGTGGCCGGCGTGAACACCGTGAGCCCGGCCGTGTGCACCCAGTACGACTCGGGCGACTCGGAGTGGTGCTCGACCGCGCCGATCCCTCCGCCGTAGGGGATGCGCAGCGTCAGCGGCAGGCGCATGGTGCCCCGCGTGCGGTTGGGCAGTTTGGCCAGGTGGCTGACGATCTGCTCGAACGCGGGGTAGGTGAAGCCGTCGAACTGCATCTCCACGACCGGGCGGTAGCCGTACATCGCCAGCCCGATGGCGGTGCCCACGATCCCCGACTCCGACAGGGGCGTGTCGAAGCAGCGCTCCTCGCCGAAGGCGGCCTGCAGACCGTCGGTCACGCGGAACACCCCGCCGAGCATGCCGACGTCCTCCCCGAACACGAGCACGCGCTCGTCCTCGGCCATGAGGTCGCGCAGCGCGGTGTTGAGGGCCTTGGCCAGCGTGGTGGTCGCCATCAGCGATGCTCCTGCTCGGTGCCGGCGAGCTCGGCCTGCAGCTGGGCGCGCTGCTGCTCGAACCGGCCGGTCGCATCGACGTAGACGTGGTCGAAAATCTCGGTGGGATCGCCGTGGGGGGCGTCGTAGATGCCGGCGCGGACCTCGGCTGCCATCCGCTCGGCCTCCTGCTCGACCTGCTCGGCCTGTTGCTCGTCGAGCGCGCTGCGGGACTCGAGCAGGCGTCGCAGCCGCAGGATCGGGTCGGTGAGGCGGGCCGCGTCGAGCTCCTCCTCACTGCGGTACCGCGTCGGGTCGTCGGAGGTGGTGTGGGCCTCCATGCGGTAGGTCATGGCCTCGACCAGCGCGGGCCCCTCGCCGGCCCGGGCGCGCTCGAGGGCGTGGCGCACGACCGCGTGGGTGGCGATCACATCGTTGCCGTCGCAGCGCCAGCCCGGCATGCCGTAGCCGATGGCCTTGTGCGCGAGCGTGGGGGCGGCCGTCTGCTTCTCGAGCGGCACCGAGATCGCGTAGCGGTTGTTCTGGATGAAGAAGACGGTGGGTGCGCGCATCACGGCCGCGAAGGTCATCGCGGCGTGCACGTCACCGGTGCTGGTCGCGCCGTCGCCCACGCAGGCGACGGTGGCCAGTGACCGGCCGTCGAGCCGGGCACCGAGCGCGAACCCGGTGGCGTGCAGCGCCTGGGTGCCGATCGGGATCGAGATCGGCGCGAAGCGAAACTCGTGCGGGTCGTAACCCAGCCCCCAGGTGCCCCGCCACAGGTGCGCGGAGGCGGCCTGAGGGACGCCGAGGTACAGCGACAGCCCGAGCTCGCGGTACTGCGGGAAGACCCAGTCCTGCTCGCCGAGCGCGAAGGCAGCCCCGATCTGCGCGCCCTCCTGGCCGAGGCAGGACGGGTAGACGCCGAGCTGCCCCTGGCGCTGGAGGTTGATCATCTCACGGTCGACCCGTCGTGTGAGCACCATCCAGCGGTACATCTCGCGCAGCGTGTCGTCGCTGAGCTCGGGGTTCCAGGGCGAGTCCGCGTCGTAGCGGCCGTCCGGGTCGAGCAACTGCACCTCCTGGCGCTCAGCAAGCTCGACGTCGGGCAGATCTGGGGCGTCAAGATTCATGGCGGGCTCCCTCCGCGTCCCCCGCACTGTACAGTCCAATGGTCGATGCGTCCAGTAAACTGGACACCCTCCACGGACTAGCGTGCAGACGGGCCCGTCTGGTGCGGTCCCTGATCCGGAGACACGACCTCGTGAACGACCTTGCCCGCTCCGTGGGGGCCAACCTGCGCCGCGCGCGGCTCGAGCGCGGCCTGTCGCTCGCCCAGGTCGCTGCGATGGCCGAGTTGTCTCGTACCACGCTGACCAACCTCGAGGCCGGAACCGCCAACCCGACGGTGGAGACGGTGTGGGCGCTGTCGCAGGCGCTGGACCTGAACCTCGGCGCGCTGATCGACCCCGATCCCGAGCAGCGTCCGGTGGTCGTGCGCCGCGGTGAGCAGGCCACCCTCTCCGGGCTGGTGATGGACGTCAGACTGCTCGCGCAACCGCGGGGTATGTCGAGCATCGACCTGCTCGACGTGACCATCCGCGGCGGTGATCCCCAGCGCTCCGACGGGCACGCCCACGGCACCGTGGAGCACATCGTGGTGCGCAGTGGCCGGGTGCGGGTCGGCCCCGTGACCGGTCCCGTCGATCTGGAGCCCGGCGATTACGTCACCTTCCGCGGCGACGGGGCCCACCTCT
>PWTE01000049.1 GCA_003563915.1 Nitriliruptoraceae bacterium | reverse complement strand
CCGTCACCGACCGTGTCGCGCAGGGTCTGCACCGCTTCGGTCAGCACCAGGCACCGGTCGATCGGCACCACCTCGTGGCTGCCGGCGCGGTGGAAGCCGAGCCGGCCGTCCGGGTCGGCATGGAGTTGCGCGTGGTTGCGGTAGCCCCGATCGGGGCCGACCGGCTGGCAGTCGCGCACCGGTGGATCCTCGAGCCCGCCCAGCCGCTCGAGCTGCTCGCGGACCACCCGGGTCTTCAGCCGCCGCTGTGCGCCCGGGGTGACGTGCTGCAGGTCACAGCCGCCGCAGTCGGGCACGAAGGGGCACGGAGGCTCCACGCGGTCGGGGCTGGGCTCCACAACCTCGAGGAGCTCGCCCCGGGCCCAGCGCTTGCGGTCGTCCACGATGCGCAGTCGGACCGTCTCGCCGGGGATCGTCCCGGGTACGAAGACGGCCTTGCCTTGCACCCTGGCGACACCTTCGCCGCCGTGGGTGAAACCGTCCACGACCGCGTCGATCGGTCCGTCTGGCAGGTCGCGTCGTGCCATCAGGCACCTCCGAGGACGTCGTCGATCGCGACCTCGATCACCCTGACGTGGGCGAGAGCTCGCTCGGCCGCTCCCTGCACTGTCGCGAGGTCGTCGGCGTCACGTGCGACGAACACCCATGCCAGCGCGCGGGTGCCCTCACCGTCCAGCTCCAGGATCCGCGGTTCGAGCGCTCCGAGGTCGGTGGCGCTGGCGGCCGTCTCCTGGGCCAACGCCACCATGCCGGCCGGATCACGCTGCCAGGCTCCGAGGTCGCCGGCGAGTGGGTCTCGGAGGGCGTCGGCGACATCCCGCCCCAGGCTGCCGGAGAGGTCCTGGGCGATGCTCAGCGTCGCGGTCAACAGGTCCGGTGCCGTCGGGCTCTCCGTGCGATCCACGGTCTCGGACGGAAGCAGAGGGGGCACGGCGCCGCTCCCACCGTCCGGGTCGCCCAGTAGTGCTACGAACGCCCGGTCGACCTGCGTCTGGGCCTGCGGGACGGTGTCGGCCTCCTGTGCTCCGGTCAGCGCCTCACGCAGTTCCGTGAGCGTGGCCTGCACCGTGGCCAGCTGTGCCCGGAGTTCGTCGTCCAGTTCGGGCTCGTCGACCGTCTCCTCGGCGGTGATGGGTGTCGGCTCGATCTCGTCCGGGAGCTCGGGTTCCGCACACCCCGTCAACACCAGGACACCCGTGAGCAGGGCGACGCGTCGCCACGGGCGGAGCGGAGGCGATGACGGATGGTCGGCCGGGACGGACACGTCGAGGTCCTCGCGAACAGCGGGTCGCGACAGCCTACGACCCCGCATCGGACCGTCCGGACCTGGTCCCGAGCACCGCGACCCAGCCGTCGCGTTCCCGGACCTCGTCGATGCGTAGACCAGCGGCTCGCAACGGGGTGAGCGCGACCTCTGCGCGACTGGTGGTGATGCCACTGACGACGAGCCGTCCGCGGCTGGTCGCCACCAGGGGCTCGGACAGCTCCGCGACGACATCGGTCAGCAGGTTGGCGACGACCACGTCGACCCGTCCCTCGACCGCGTCGACGCTGCCCCGGCGCGCCGGTACGTCGACACCGTTGCGGGCGGCGTTCTCCTGCGTCACCGCGATGGCGTCCGGGTCGATATCGACCGCCTGCACCTGCGCTCCCAACGCGGCTGCCGCGATCGCGAGGATGCCGGACCCGCAGCCGACGTCGGCGAGCTGGCGCCCCTGGAGGTGCCCGTCTCGGGCGAGCTCGTCCAGGGCTTCCAGGCACATCAGCGTCGTGGCGTGGTGGCCGCTGCCGAAGGCGCGGCCGGGGTCCAGCAGCAGGGTGAGCTCGTCAGGCCCAGGTTCGTGCGTGTCAGCCATCCACGTCGGTACGACGACGATCCGTCCGGCGGCCACCGGGGTGATCGTCGCCTTCCACTCCGCCTGCCAGTCCCGGTCGGGTTCGACCGACCAGCGGCCGTCCGGGAACCGTTCGAGATCCGGCGTCTGCGCGAACCAGGCGACGAGCTCGCCGGGACGCTCCCACACCCCCAGGGCGCCTGCGGCCCACAGTGCGCCGGCGACCGTGTCGCGATCCTGCGCGGTCACGTCGAGTTCGAGGCGGTGGGTCACGCCGCGGGGCGTCGGGGTGCACATCGGCGCGTCCACCAGGCAGGGGAACGAGAGCGGCCCCGTGTGACGGGGGGACACACGGGGCCGCGGCGATCCGTAGACCGCAGGGGAAGGGTACACGCCGGCTCCCGTCCGATGCACATCTGCGCGCCTCGCCGTGTGAAGAACCTGTGAAGACGTGCCAGGGGTGGTGGATCCGTCGAGCAAGCCGGTGGCTGCCCCGTCGCGTCGGTCGAGGCCTCCCCGGCCCGTCGGTAGTCTGACGTGGTCCATCGCCGTCGAGGTCCCGCTGGAGGGCACGCACGTGTCCCACTCTGCGTCCGACCCGGTGCCCCCTTCGCCTCCGGCGATCGAACTCGTCGGGCTGACCAAGCGGTACGGCGACACGGTGGCGGTAGACGGGCTGGACCTCACCGTGCATCCGGGGGAGACGCTGGCGCTGCTCGGTCCCAACGGCGCCGGGAAGACCACGACGGTCGAGTGCTGCGAGGGCTACCGCATCCCCGACGCCGGTCAGGTCCGGGTCCTCGGACTGGATCCGCGTCGCGACGGGCGACGCTTGCGGCCGCGACTCGGTCTCATGCTCCAGGAGGGCGGGGTGTACCCCCTGGCCCGTCCCCGCGAGGTGCTCCACCTGTTCGCGCGGTTCCACGCCGAGCCGGCCGATCCCGACGACCTCCTGGAGCGGGTCGGTCTGGCGGAGGCCGACCGGACCCGGTTCCGGGACCTGTCCGGCGGTCAGAAACAGCGCCTGTCGCTCGCGCTCGCACTGGTCGGCCGACCTGAGATCGTCTTCCTCGACGAACCCACCGCCGGGCTGGATCCCGCTGCGCGACGGATGACGTGGGAGCATGTCCGCGAACTGCAGGCGGACGGTGTGACGGTCGTGCTCACCACCCACCTCCTGGACGAGGCGGAGGAGCTGGCGGACCGCGTCGCCATCATCGACCGCGGTCGACTGATCGCGCTGGGCACCCCTGACGAGCTCACTCACGCCGATCGGGAGGAGCTCACCTTCTCGGCACGTCCGGGGTTGGACACCGAGAGCCTGAGCGCGGCCCTGGAGGTGCCCGCCGTGGAGCTGCGCCCCGGACGCTACGTGGTGCATGGCGAGAACGCCCCGCGCCTGATCTCCCGCCTGGCCGGATGGCTCGAGGAGCACGACGTCCGCCTAGGCGAGCTCCAGGCGGCGAAGCGCAGCTTGGAACAGGTCTACCTCGGTCTGACCGAGGACGCTTCGGCCCCGTCGGGCGGCGATCCCTCCGTCGAGGCAGCACGTCGGGAGGTGGAGGCGTGAGTTCGGACCTCCACGGCGCGGACGCCCCGGCGCCGCGCCCGGATCCACCCGCTCGCGCCCGCCGAGGTACGCCGCTGCTCGGCGCGATCCTCGCGCAGGCCGGCATGGAGCTCCGACTGCTGTTCCGCTCGCCGGAGAGCCTGCTGGTGACCCTGGGGATCCCGGTCGGGGTACTCGTGTTCTTCTCGGTCGTCGACGTGCTCCCCACCGGGGACGAGCGGGCCGTCGACTTCCTGGTACCCGGGGTCATCGCGATCTCCGTCGCGGCAACGGGGTTGGTGGCGGTCGCCATCCAGACCGCCTTCGAGCGCAAGTACGGGGTGCTGAAGCGGCTGGGTGGTACGCCGTTGCCGCGCGCCGGGTACCTCGCTGCCAAGGGGGTGGCGGTCGCAGCGACCCTGACGATCCAACTGCTGCTCATCGTGGTGCTCGCCCTCACCGTCTTGGACTGGCGGCCGGCCGGAGGGGCGCTGGTCCTCCCTGTCGCGGTGCTCGTCGGCGCGATCTCGCACACGGCGATCGGTCTGTTGCTGGCCGGCAGCCTGCGCGCCGAAGCCACCCTGGCCGTCACCAACGGCCTGTTCCTGGTGCTGCTGGTGATCAGCGGGGTCACGTTCGATCCGGCGGCGCTCCCCGACGCCCTGGCTGCCGTCGGTCGGGTGCTGCCGACCGGGGCACTCGCCGAGGTCGTCCGCGTCGGCGCTTCCGGTGGGGGTCTCGCCGTGGGATCCCTGGCGGTACTGGCGGGATGGGGCGCCGCCGCGATCGGGGTGGCCTCGCGGAGCTTCCGGTGGGAGCCATGACCGCGCGGCATGGCGGCTGGTGCGGCTTGCGGCATGTTGCCGATGTCGGGTCCGCGGCGGTGTCTGGTTGGAAGCACACCCGTACGAACGGCTACCATCCCCGCGGCCGATGTGGGCCGCACCGACCTGGCCCGTCAGGTCCCGGACCGCGAGGCCGGGAACACCTGGGGGAGAAGGACCCGGGGTACGACCAGATCCACCGCGAGAACCCCACGGTCGCGCGGCGGAGGCGTGAACCAGCGACAGGAGACGTCACGTTGCGTGACCGAGTGACCATGCGTCCGCCGACGCGTCGCCGCCGTCCGCTCCACCTGCTGATCCTGGCCCTGCTGGCGCTCGGTCTCAGCGCCTGCGGTGACGCCGAGCAGAACGCCCTGCTCCCGGCCGGGCCGTACGCGCAGGAACCGCATGACCTGATCATCCCGGTCGCGATCATCGCGCTGGTAGTGTTCGTGCTCGTCCAGGGGCTCATCATCTACTCGTCGTGGCGCTACCGCGAGCGCGCGGATGACGACGGCTCCCTTCCCGAGCAGGTCCACGGCAACACGCGTCTGGAGATCGTCTGGACCGTGATCCCGGCCCTGATCCTCGCCGCGATCGCGGTCCCGACCGTCCAGGGCATCTTCAGCCAGATGGCGGAACCCGACGACGACTTCATGACCATCGAGGTGATCGGCCACCGCTGGTGGTTCGAGTACTACTACCCCGACCACGACATCTACACCGCCAACGAGATGGTCATCCCGGCCAACACGCCGGTCCGGCTCCAGATGACCGCGACCGATCCGGCACGGGACGCTTCGCAGGGCGTGATCCACTCCTTCTGGGTCCCACGGCTGGCCGGCAAGCAGGACCTCGTGCCGGGGCAGACCACGTTCCTGAACCTGCAGGCGGACGAGCCCGGCCGCTTCCTCGGGATGTGCGCCGAGTACTGCGGCCTCTCGCACGCCAACATGCGTATCCGCGTCGAAGCGCTCGACGATGGCGACTGGCAAGCCTGGGTCGATAACCAGACCTCGCCGGCCACGGTGCCGGACGAGGGCACGCTCGAGGCCCGTGGACGCGAGCTGTACGGCGACCTTGGGGACCGACAAGCCTGCGCCAGCTGCCACCAGGTGTGGGAGGGCGACGGCTCTCGCAGTCCTGGCCAGGGGCCCGACCTGACCCACCTGATGAGCCGGCAGGAGTTCGCCGGGGCGATCCACGACCTGGACGCGGAGAACCTGCGCGCCTGGCTCGCCGACCCGGAGTCCATGAAGGCGATGAACTACGAGCTCGACGGCATCGGGATGCCGAACCTGAACCTGACCGACGACGAGCTGGACGCCCTGGTGGCGTACCTGCTCGCCCTGGACTGACCGCCGACCCGCGACCGTGCCGGCCACCGTCGGTACGAGCCACCGCTGACACCAGCGGCAGGAGAGCGAGACCATGTCGAGCACCACCACGCCGAAGCTCCGGCCCACCAAGGAGACGGGGGTCCTCAGCTGGTTGGCGACGACCGATCACAAGCGGATCGGCATCCTCTACTTCTTCACCACCCTGGTGTTCTTCTTCCTCGGGGGCGTCGAGTCGGGCTTCATCCGGCTGCAGCTCGCACAGGCCGAGCAGAGCGTCATCTCCGAGGACCTCTACAACCAGATCTTCACGATGCACGGCATCACGATGGTGTTCCTCGTGGTCATGCCGCTGTCCGCCGCCTTCTTCAACTACCTGATCCCGCTGATGATCGGGGCGCGGGACGTCGCCTTCCCGCGGCTCAACGCCTTCAGCTACTGGGTCTACCTGTTCGGGGGTATCTTCCTGTACAGCTCGTTCTTCCTGGGTGGTGCTCCCGCGGGTAGCTGGGTCGGGTACGCCCCGCTGCACGCCACCGAGGGCATGAGCATGGGCTTCTACGCCATCGGGATCCAGATCCTGGGGTTGAGCTCGTTGGCGGCCGCGGTGAACTTCATCACGACCATCCTGAACATGCGTGCTCCCGGCATGACCTTCATGCGGATGCCGGTGTTCATCTGGATGGCGCTGGTCACGAACTTCCTGCTGTTGTTCGCGATCCCGGTGATCGCCGTCGCGCTGTTCATGCTGCAGTTCGACACGCTCTACGGCGGGCAGTTCTTCCAGCCCGGCAGCGGCGGGGACCCGATCCTCTACCAGCACCTGTTCTGGTTGTTCGGGCACCCCGAGGTCTACATCATGATCCTCCCCGCGATGGGGATCGTGTCCGAGATCCTGCCGGTCGGATCCCGCAAGCCGCTGTTCGGGTACGCCGCCGTCGTCTTCGCCGGCGCGGCGATCGGGTTCATCGGTTTCGGCGTGTGGGCGCACCACATGTTCACCTCGGCGATCGGACCGGTGGCCCGCTCCGCCTTCGCCCTGTCGACGATGTTCATCGCCGTGCCGACGGGCATCAAGGTCTTCAACTGGGTGTTCACCATGTGGGGCGGCAAGATCCGCTTCACCACCCCGATGCTGTTCTCGGTCGGCTTCGTCTCGATGTTCGTGATCGGCGGGCTGTCCGGCGTCACCCACGCGATCGTGCCGCACAACGCCCAGCAGCACGACACCTACTACGTGGTCGCCCACTTCCACTACGTGCTCTTCGGAGGCGCCCTGTTCGGGCTCATCGCCGGGATCTACTTCTGGTTCCCGAAGGTCACCGGGAAGCTGATGAGCGAGAAGCTCGGGAAGTGGCACTTCTGGACGTGGCTGTTGGGCTTCAACCTGACCTTCGGGCCGATGCACATGTCCGGGCTGCTCGGTCAGCCGCGCCGCACCGCGGTCCTGCCGGGTGAGCTCGGTGCGACCGTCGAGCTGTACAACCTGCTCAGCTCGTTGGGTGTCATCGTGCTGACCGGGTCCGCGTTGGTGTTCCTCTACAACCTGATCACCTCGATCAAGCGCGGCGAGGCGTCGGGCGACGATCCCTGGAACGCCCGCACGCTCGAGTGGATGACGCCGTCGCCGACGCCCAGCGTCAACTTCTACAGGATCCCGACCATCACCCACCGCGACGAGTTCTGGCACCGCAAGTACGCCGAGGACGAGTCGGGCAAGCCGGTCTCGATCCCCGCCGGTGCGTCGGATGACCACGACAGCGACGGTGACGACGACCACGCCGAGGAACACATCCACATGCCGGACCCGTCGCTGTGGCCGTTCGTCATGTGCCTGGCCTTCTTCCCGATCGCCTACGGGATGCTGTACTTCAACCCGTGGCTGTTCGCCCTGGGCGCCCTGTGGCTGGTCGTCGGGTACTTCCTGTGGATCACCGAACCGCTGGCCGAAGGCGATGACGACGACCCCGAGGATGCCGACGATCACGCAGCGGTCGGCGCCGCGGCCCACTGACCCACCTGCACCTACGACACGAGGCGGAGACACCGTGGCGGCAGACGCTCACGCGACCACCCTGGGTCTGGACCATCGCAAGCTCGCGATGTGGACCTTCCTGGGGTCGGAGTTCCTGTTCTTCGGCGCGTTCGTCGCGACGTTCCTGCTCTACGTCACCACGACGGCAGGTGGCCCGGGTGTGGAGATCTTCGACATCCCCTTCACCTCGATCAGCTCCTTCGTGTTGTTGATGAGCTCACTGACCATGGTGCTGGCCCACAACGCCCACCGGCAGGGTGACCTGCGTCGCATGCGGCTGTGGATCCTGGCGACCGCCGGACAGGGTGCGGTGTTCCTCGGTGGTCAGGTCTTCGAGTTCACGGTGTTCGTCAAGGAAGGGCTGGTCCTCACCCGGTCACCCTTCGCGAGCTCCTTCTACGTGCTCACCGGGTTCCACGGCGTCCACGTGTTCGTCGGGATCCTGCTGCTGCTCAGCCTCTACTCGCTGTCGCTGACGGGCAAGGTCAAGAAGGACCAGGACCTCAAGACCGAGATGATCGGCCTGTACTGGCACTTCGTGGACATCATCTGGGTCGTCATCTTCACCGTCGTCTACCTGATCCCGGAGATCGCGGTCGGCTGACCGCCGATCGAGCTGAGGAGGGCCGCGTGAGCGCCACGGAGACCGAGGACACCGGGACCGACCACGGTCATCACCCGACCGCGCGTGAGTACGTACAGATCGCCATCGTGCTGGCGATCCTGACCGCGCTCGAGGTGTCGACCTACTTCTTCGATTTCGGCCGCATCGCGATCCCCCTGCTGATCATCCTGATGGCGATCAAGTTCGTGATGGTCGCCGGGTTCTTCATGCACCTGCGGTTCGACACCAAGATCTACAGCCGCTTGTTGTACACGGGCCTGATCTTCGCGCTCGTGCTCTACAGCATCACGTTGGCGATCTTCGTGTTCGAACGCGCCCCATCCGCCTGACCGCCGTGCGCCACCCCGAAGGCACCGCGACCGCGAGGACCGACCGTGAGTAACGATGTCCGCAGCCGGATCATCCTTCCGATCGTGATCCCGGTCCTGATCCTGTTGTCGATGGCGGCGTTCATCGGCTCGATCGCCCTGCTCCTGCTGTTCAACACGAAGGCCGGGTCGCTGATGCTGGCCGCGGTCGCCGCCGGCGGCATCCTGTTCACCGTCAGCCTCGCGACCTCGCAGGACAAGCTCGACACCCCGCGACGGGCGGCCGTGGTCTTCGCTGCCGCGTTGCCCCTGTTGGCTGGCCTGGCCGTGGCGACCGGCCTCGTCGGTGATGTCGACGATGAGGACCGGATGATCAACGTGCGCCCGCTGGTGGTGCTGCCCGACGGGGCGCCGGTGATCGCGGCCGAGAACTCCCAGGAGTTCTGTCTCGGTCCGCCGAGCGAGTGCGAAGAGGTGCGCTTCTGGGAGGTCGAGCCGGGCGATGTCTCCGACCCGATCAGCTTCGTCTTCGAGAACCGTGAGGTCGGCGTCCCGCACAACGTCCAGATCACCAACCTCGAGGGGGACCGGGACAACCCCCAGCGCGGCAGCGAGATCTTCGCGGACTCCGACCTGGTCGATGGCCCCATCGTCGACGAGTACGTGCACCCGGAGGGACTCACCTGGGAGGAACTGCCGGAGGAGTGGTACTTCCTCTGCATCGTGCACCCCAACATGAACGGGGTCGGCGTGGTGGTCAGCGGCGACGACGCCTGAGCCCGCGGTCACCCGAGACCGGCGGTGCCGGGCATCCCTACCGTCGGGCTGTCGCCTCGTAGTTGAGGTAGCAGCGCGTCCGCCACGGCGTCGCCGATCCGGGTGTGGACGTCTGCCGGCCAGTGGATCCCATCGGCGTTGAGTCGGTGCACGGCCGGACGCACGTGGGTCCAGGCAGGGACGTCGAGGTAGCCGTGCTGCCGCGCGACGCGTAGCTGTCGGCGCTCGGCGTCGGCCAGCCCGGGGTGGCGGTGGCCGTAGTACGCGGAGGCGTGGGAGGTCGGGCCGAGCACCACCCCGGCAGCGCGGCCCTGGGTGAGTCCGCGGACCTGCTCGAGCAGCAGCCGCAGGAGCCGGTCGAACTCCGCGGCGGGCGTGCGGGTGTGATGACCGCCCGTGAGACGTACGAGCTGTGGGTACGCGGCCCGGAGCACCTGCCGCGCTCTCCGCCGACGCGAGGCCGGTCGGAGGTAGGGCACGAGTGCCTCCAGGCTCGGCGGCACCCCCGCGGGAGCGTGGTCGAAGCTGCCGACACCCACGACGACCGCATCAGCTTCGGCCAGCACCTCGAACTGCAGGTGCTGGTCCTTGGTGACGGCACGGGCCGCGTCCCTCACGGTCCAGCCTGGCCGCGCGACGACCTGGGTGGCCACCTCGGACCCCAGGGCCTCCCGGAGCCGACGGGTGACCACGCTCGGGTACAGCGACGGCGTGCCGGGGAGTTGCGGGCCCCGGTCGTCGGTGAAGGCCGTCGAGTCACCGAGGACGACCACCTGGAGCGTCACTGCGGTGTCGCCACCTCGTCGTCCCGGGGGGTCGCGTCGGGCACCGGCACGGCCTCCGGACGACCGAGGTGCGGTCGTGCGCGGATCCACGCCGCTGATGCGGTCACCCACATCACCGCGGCGCCCGCGACGTGCAGGATCACGAGCGGTTCGGGGACCCCGAGCGCGTACTGCGTGTAGCCGATGCTGCCCTGGACGATCTCGATAACGAGGAGGGTTCGGGCTGCGGTCCGCAGGCGCGAGCCCTCCATCCGCCAGGTCACGACCACCAGCGCGATCGTCAGGCCCAACAGCAGCCAGACGGCGTCGGCGTGGGCGATGGCCGCCAGCCGGATGCTGATGTCCAACCGTGGCGCGTTCGCATCCCCGCCGTGGGGGCCGGCTCCGGTGGTCACGGTGCCCAGCACGAGCACGACCAACCCGACGATCGCGACAGCGGTGGTGAGGTGACGCACCGTCGGTGCGGCCGGGACCTGGTCGGCACGTCCGGGGCGGATCATCTCGTGGACGACCACCGCCGCGAAGATGAGCGCCATCGACAGCAGGAAGTGGGTCGCGACCGTGTACGGGGACAGGCCGGTCAGCACCGTGACGCCGCCGACCAGCGCCTGGGCGGCTACGCCGAGGGGCAGGACCCACGCGAACCGCATCAACACCGGCGGATGCGGTCGCGTCCGGTACAGCTGCCAGACCACCAGTACCGCGGCCGCGAGCACCGGGAAGGTCAGGAGCCGGTTGCCGAACTCCAGCGCGCCGTGCCAGCCGTGGTCGGCGGACGGGACGAAGCTCTCGCCGTCACAGGAGGGCCACGTCGGACATCCCAGACCCGATCCCGTCACCCGGACCGACGCCCCGGTGATGACGATCAGGACGTTGGTGACCACCGCAGCCAGCGCGAAGCGCCGGAGTCGACGTTCGGCGGGAGTCTCGGAGGGGTGCGCGGCGGGCCGGACCATGCGCAGAGCGTACCCTCGTCGGCACCGCCTCCCGCCGCGGTCGCGGGCACCACAGCAGGGCGCGTACCCTGCCACCACGGCCGAGGCAGTAAGGATCCGGTGGCGACGGACCTCACCCCGAAGACGGACCCGGCGGACGTGCGCGTGTCCGCACGGCGCCACCGTCGTCGTGCCCTGATCCTGCTGGCCCTCGCCGCGTTCCAGTTCTGGATGTGGGGTACCCGGATCGCCAACCTGGTCGGGACGACCGGCGACTTCAGCACCGCGTTCGTGGCCGTGCACCTGGGGCTGTTCGGCGCGGGGATCGGTGCCGGTGTGCTCCTGGCGGTGCTCGGGGTGAGGATGTGGCGCGAGGCCCGGCAGGCGAGGGCATGAGCACGACGTCGGACGACACGGCGATGTCCGAGGCCGGGCCCCAGGTCGCGGCGACGGATGCCACGGTCGGACCGATGCACACGACCGGACGGTACGAGGCCAGGGAGGGTGTGCTCGGGTCCGTGCGTCGGTACGTGCTGGTCACGAAGCCGCGCATCATCGAACTGCTGCTCGTCACCACCCTGCCGGCGATGGTCATCGCCGAGGGCGGATGGCCCGGGACCTGGTTGGTCGTCGCCACCCTGCTCGGTGGGACCCTGTCAGCGGGGAGTGCCAACGCACTGAACAACCTCGTCGACCGGGACGTCGACCGCCGGATGGCCCGTACCTCCGCGCGACCCACCGCCCAGGACGAGGTCAGCCCCTTGGGGGCCCTGCTGCTCGGTCTCGGGTTGGGTGTGGCCGGGTTCGTCTGGTTGACGGCCTTCGTCAACCTCGTGGCGGCAGCGCTCGCCACCTCGGCGATCCTGTTCTACGTGTTCGTCTACACCCTCGGCATGAAGCGACGGACGAGCCAGGCGGTCGTCATCGGGGGTGCTGCGGGCTGCGTGCCGGTGCTCACCGGGTGGGCGGCGGTCTCGGGCGGGTCGCTCGCCGACGTGCGACCGTGGCTGCTGTTCGCGATCGTCTTCTGGTGGACGCCACCACACTTCTGGGCGCTGGCGATGAAGTACCGCGAGGACTACGCCGCCGCCGGGTTGCCGATGCTGCCCGTCACCCACGGGATGGCGGAGACGACGCGACAGATCCTGCTGTACAGCTACCTGCTGTTCTCCGTCGTCCTGCTCTACATCGCGGGTGGTGGCGTCGGGTGGCTGTTCGCCGTCACGGGGCTGGTGCTGACGGCCATCTGGCTCCTGCTCGCGCACGAGCTACGCAGGTCACGGACGGTCGCGGTCGCGATGCGTCTGTTCCACTACTCGACCGTCTACCTCGCGCTCGTCTTCATCGCCGCTGCGGTCGATGCGGTCGTGGCGATCTGACCACCGCCAGCGCGCGCCGTGGGCGTTCCCGCGCAGCCGTCGCCCCCACACGTACGCGGCGTGGCAGGCTTAGCTACCCGAGCGCGGTCCGGGAGACCGCGTATCGGCGGAGACCCATGGGAGGGACAACCGTGACGGATGCGACGTTGCGCGAGCGTGAGGACATCCTGCAACGCATCGAAGGCCGCACCATGATCGACGTGTTCATGGCAACCTGCGACGCGAACGGCGGTAAGCCAGCGCTGGTCGTCAAGGACGGCGACAGCTTCACCACCCACACCTGGGCGGAGTACCGCCACCGAGCCAGCGTCATCGCGATGGCGCTGCGTCGCGCCGGGGTCGGTCACGGCGATTTCGTCGCGCTGATGATGACCAACCGACCCGAGCACGTGATCGCCGACGTCGGGGTCCTGCTGGCGGGTGCCACCCCCGTCTCGGTCTACAACACCTTGACCGCCGAGCAGATCGGCTACATCGCCGGGAACTGTGAGGCGAAGGTCGCGATCGTCGAGGATGGCGCGTTCCTGGCCACGTGGTTGGCCGTCGCCGCGGAACTCCCGGCCCTCGAGCGCATCGTCGTGATCGAGTCGGACGGCGTCGACACCTCGGATGAGCGGGTCGTCTCCTGGGCGGAGTTCGCCGCGACCGGTGAAGGGGCGCTGGAGGGTGGGCGTGGCGAGCTCGAGAACAGCTGGCGCGCCGTCACCCCGGATGACGCGGTCACCCTGATCTACACGTCCGGCACCACCGGTCCCCCCAAGGGTGTGATCATCACCCACCGCAACCTGCTCTACATGCTCGAGGTGGTGAAGCAGCTGCTGGAGGTCCGACCGGGACAGCGTGGGGTGTCGTACCTGCCGCTCGCGCACGTCGCCGAGCGGATGACCACCCACTACGTCGGGATCTCCGTCGGCGGCACCGTCTACTTCGTCAAGGATCTCGCGGAGGTGCTGCCGACCCTGCAGGAGGCCCGCCCCCACCTGTTCATGGCGGTGCCGCGGGTGTGGGAGAAGATGCAGGCCGCGTTGCTCGCCAAGATCGACGCCGACGAACGCAAGGCCAAGCTCGCACACAAGGCCCTGGACGCCGGCATGACCGCGGTGCGGGCGGAGCTGGCCGGCGAGAAGCCACCGCGCAGCGTGCGCCTGCAGCTGCCGCTGTGGAACAAGCTGGTGTTCTCGAAGATCCGTGACGGCCTCGGGCTCGACGAGCTGCGCTATGCGGTGTCGGGGGCCGCGGCGATCAGCCCCGACCTGTTGGTGTTCTACAAGGCCCTCGGGATCGAGATCCTCGAGGTCTACGGCATGACGGAGTCCACCGCCGTCATCACCGCCAACGAACCCGGCACGGTGCGCATCGGCACGGTGGGGACCCCGCTTCCGGGGATCGAGGTCCGGCTCGCCGATGACGGCGAGATCCTGGCACGCGGTCCGATCGTCACCCCCGGTTACTGGCGTCGTGAGGAGGCCACCGAGGAGGCGATCGACGAGGACGGCTGGCTACACACCGGCGACCTCGGCGAGATGGACGACGACGGCTACGTCCGCATCGTCGGCCGCAAGAAGGAACTCATCATCACGGCCGGCGGGAAGAACCTCTCGCCGAACAACATCGAGGAGACCATCAAGCAGAGCTCACCCGTCATCGGGCAGCTCTGCGCGGTCGGGGACGACCGCCCGTTCATCGCGGCGTTGGTGGTCCTGGACGCCGAGGTCCTGCCGGGGTGGTGCGAGCAGCGGGGTATCCCATTCTCCTCGGTCGCCGAAGCTGCCGAGCACCCTGAGGTGATCGCGGAGGTCCAGCGGGCGGTGGACGAGGGCAACGACCGCCTGGCCAGGGTGGAGCAGATCAAGCAGTGGCGTATCGTGCCGGCGGAATGGACCGCCGAATCGGAGGAGCTGACGCCGTCGCTGAAGCTCAAGCGCAACGTGATCCACAGCAAGTACGCCGACGTCATCGACGGGCTGTACTCGCAGGCCGGATGAACGCGCGGTTCGCCGCCGCACTGCTGTCCGTCGGCTTGCTGGCCGGGATCGCCGCCCCTGCACTGGCACACCCAGGCGGTGGCCTGCTGCCACCCCACGCTCGCCTCAGTGCCGAGGACGAGGTCGTATGGATCGAGTGGACCGCTCCGCAGGATGATGCGGCCCACGTCGGGGAGGCCGTCGGGGTCTTCCCGGAGGGCACGATGGAGGCGTTCCTCGTCGGGCCAGAGGAGCTACTGCCCACCGACGAGCAGGTCCGTGAGCTCTCGGAGGCCCCGGAGCTCGAGGCCTACCTCCTCGAGCACGTCACGGTGCGTCAGCGGGGTACCCCGTGTGACGGTCAGGTCGAGCCGGCCGAGGACTTCCTGATGGACGGGGCCCGTTTCGAGTTCCGCTGCGACGAGCCCGTGGAGCAGGTCGACGTGCGCGTCACGATCCTCCACGACGAGGACCCCCGCTACGACACCTTCGGTGTCGACGGGACCGTATGGACCGTGCTGTTCACCTCGGCCCAACCCGAGCACACCTGGGACGCGCAGGCTGCCGCACAGGCTCGGGCCGGTGGTGTCCCTCCGGCGCTCTGGATCGCCGTGGCCGTCCTGCTCGTCGTGGTGATGCTCGGAGGCATCTTCTGGCAGCGGGTGAGGCGGGTGCGGCGTGGGCCACGGACGTACGGTGCAGGCGGTGTGAGCCGTCAAGCGCGTCGCTCGGCCACCGTACGACGCCGTCCTCGTGCCACGGTGGATGGGCGATGACGGCCACCGGGCTCCTGGCATGGTCCTTCGCCCTGGACGACGCCCAGCTGGAGACGGTGCTGCTGGGGCTGTTCCAGGACACGGTGTGGTGGCTGGGGATCCTCGGGGCGGTCGCCGCCGGGTTCCTCCACGCCCTCGGGCCGGGGCACGGGAAGACGTTGGTCGGTGCCTACCTCGCCGGCACCCGTGGCCGGCCCGTCGACGCGGTGGCGCTCGGCGGGTTGGTCGCCATCATGCACACGGGGTCCGTGCTGGTGGTCGGCCTGCTGTTCTTCGCGACGCAACAGCTGCCGACGGGGCAACAGCTCGAAGGGTGGCTGCGGTTGGCGTCGGCCGTGGCCATCATCACGGTCGGCGTGGTCCTGCTGCGCAGGGCGCTGCGCCACCGTGGGGGCGCCACCGTCGCCGCCGGCGTCGGCTACGCCGCCGACCGCGAGCACCGCCATCTCGACACGATCGGGGACCGCGCCGACCCGCACGACCATGCGCTACCGGACGGGGTGCCGCCGCTGTCCCGCGCGGGCATCGCCGCCATCGCGACCTCGGGAGGGCTGCTGCCGAGTCCGGCGGCGTTCCTGGTCCTGGCCACCGCGATCGCCGTCGGTCGCACCACCTATGGCCTGGTACTGGTGGGCGCGTTCGGTGTCGGCCTGGCCCTGACCCTGACGGCGATCGGGCTCGCCGTCCTGTGGGGCCGCGACTGGCTGGCGGAGCGTGGGGAAGGTCGCCTCCACCGGGCCGCGGCCTGGTTGCCCTTCGGCGCGGGGGTCGCGGTCATCGCCGGGGGGCTCTGGTTGGGAGTGGTGGCGGTGCGCTTGCTCTAGCCGGTCACCGGCCGGGGTGAGCCATGACGCGGGCCATCGGTCGGAGCGACATCCAGGTCTGTTCCCGTGGCCGCTGGGCGTCGGTCTCACAGAGGGTGGGGAACGACGCGAGCGGGGTGAAGCGGACGCGTCCACCCTGGAGGCCGATCATGGCACTGGCCCGCTGCTCGTGGTGTTCGACCAGGTAGTCGATGCAGCGGCGAGCGAGCCGCGTGGCCTGGATCCGGTCGAAGGGACTGGGGGAGCCACCCTGCTGGACGTGGCCCAGCACGGCCAGGCGTACGTCGAACAGGTCCCGACCCTCCTTCTCCAACAGCGTGCGGACGAAGCCGCTCCGGTACACCGGGTCGGCGCCCTCGCCGTGGACGATGAGGCCCAGCCGCTTGCCGCTCTTGAACCCGCTGCGGAGGTAGTCCACATCCTCCAGGAGGGAGTCCAGGGAGACGCCCTCCTCCGGCAGGTAGACCCGTTCGGCACCGGTCGCCATCGCGCTCATGAGGCTGAGGTAGCCGCAGTCCCGCCCCATGGTCTCGACCACGAAGCAGCGGTGCCAGGCCACCGCCGACTGCTTGATCTTGTCGACGTCCTCGACGATGGCGTTGAGGGCCGTGTCGGCGCCGACGGACAGCTCGGAGCCGGGGAGGTCGTTGTTGATCGATGCCGGGAGGCACACGATGGGGATCGCGAGCTCCGGGTGCTGCTGGCGGCCCTCCAGTAGCGCGTGTGCCGCCCGGTAGCCGGCGAACCCGCCGATCATGAGCAGACCGTCGATCCGGTGGTCGCGGATCTGGGCGGCGATGCTGGCCAGTCCCTCGTCATCGGGGATCATGCGGCTCGCTCCCAGCTCGGCGCCGCCGAAGGCGGTCCAGCCGCTGACGTCCATCCAGCCGAGCTCACGGATCCGGCCGCGTGCCAGGCCTTCGAACCCGCTGGTGGCACCGAAGGCCTCGTGTCCGGCGTCGACCGCCAGCCGAACCGCGGCACGCACCGCCGTGTTCATCCCGGGAGCGGGTCCGCCGCTGTGCAGGATCACCAGCCGCAGCGGCCGGTGCCCTTCGGGTTGGTCGCTGGGGGTGGCCTGCACGAGCGTGTGGAAGGTGTCCCACGACTCGCGGAAGCTGCCGCCGCGCATCTGCATCGCCTGCTCGTAGTCGCCGTCGTGGATGACCTTCGCGACCTGCTTGGTGCGCTCGACGTTCTCCATCAACGGGGTATGGACGACCCGGTTCTCACGGATCCCGATGAGCTGCGGCTCGTCGTCTGGGGCCGACCGCAGCAACAGTTCCACGGCTTCGTGCCCGCACATCGTCCCGAGGTTGCGGTCGAAGGCGCTGGGGATCCCGCCGCGCTGGACGTGGCCGAGGATCGTGACGCGCGTGTCCTCGCCGAGTTCCTCCTCGAGCAGCGCCTTGACGCGATCCGCGGTGATCGGTGTGCCGTCGGTGTCGTGCGCACCCTCGGCGACCACGACCATGTTCTGGCGTCGGCCTTCCGCTCGTCCTGCTGCCAGGGCATCACACATCTCGCGTGCCCAGGTCCCGGCCTCGGCGGGTCGTTCGGGGATGAAGGCCCAGTTGGCCCCTGCCGCCAGACCGCTCATGAGGGCGAGGTAGCCGCAGTGCCGACCCATCACCTCGATCACGAAGCTGCGTTGGTGGCTGGAGGCGGTGCTGTGCAGCGCGTCCATGGCCTCGGTGATGCGGTGCAAGGCCGTGTCGGCACCGATCGTCATGTCGGTGCCGAACATGTCGTTGTCGATCGAGCCGACCAGACCGACGAGCCGCAGCACGGGGTGCGCGTCGGCCTGCTCCTGGCTCAGTTCCCCGGCGTCGACGAGTTCCGTCAGCAGATCCGGCCACTCGCGGCGGAAGAGGTCTGCGCCGGTGAGGCTGCCGTCACCCCCGATGACCGCCAGGGCATCGATGCCCCGCTCGATCAGGTTGCGGGCGGCCTTGCGACGTCCTGGGCGCTCGCGGAACTCCTTGCTGCGCGCCGTGCCGATCACGGTGCCGCCGAGGTGGAGGATGCCGCCGACGTCCCCGCTCTCGAACGGGCGGATCGCGTCGCCGCCGTCGACGAGTCCGGCGTAGCCCTCGTAGATCGCATGGACGGGGAGGCCGTGGTGGACCGCGGTCCTCACGACGGCGCGGACGGCCGCGTTCATCCCGCAGGCGTCGCCGCCGCTGGTCATCACGGCCAGGCTGCTGGGTCGTTCCTCTGCCACGTCGTGGGCTCCGTCGTCGTGCGAGGTCACGGTGGGCACGTCTCACGGTAGTCGCGCACCCCTCTTGCGGGGAGCTGTACAGATGTTTAATGTCCTGAACATGAGTTCAGTACCTGATACAGGAGCGAGTGGGACCGGCGGCGACCCCGGCGATCTCACCGCGCGGGCGCGGATCCGCGACGCGGCGATCAGCCGCTTCGCCGCCGACGGCGTAGCGGGTACCCCGGTGCGGGCCATCGCGGCGGATGCCGGGGTCTCGGCCGGACTGGTGATCCACCACTTCGGTTCGAAGGACGCGCTGCGTGTCGCCTGTGACCAGCACGTCGCCGCGACGATCCGCGATCGCAAGCAGGCAGCCGCGGCCTCGGGCGCCAACCTCGACCCGGTCGCGGCGATGCGCGACGGGGCCGAGGGGCCGCCGTTGCTGCGCTACCTCGCCCGGACGCTCGTGGATGGCTCGCCCCACGTGGCCGAACTGGTCGACGAACTGGTCGAGGACGCCGTCGGCTACATGGCCACCGGCATCGAGACCGGCATGCTCAAGCCCGTCGACGACCTGCGCGGCTGCGCGACCGTCCTGACGCTGTGGTCGCTCGGATCGGTGGTGCTCCACGAACACGTCCAGCGCCTGACCGGCGTGGACCTGACGGGTGATCCAGCCGCGACCGGTGGCTGGGCTGTTCCCGCAAGCGAGATCCTGAGCAAGGGGATCCTCGCCGAAGGACTCTACGACCGTCTCCGCGCGGCGTTCGCGGTCGAGGACGCGACGAGCGCACCAGGAGGTCAGACGTGAGCACCGACGTGGCGATCCGCACCGACGGACTGGTGAAGGACTACGGCGCGATCCGTGCCCTCGACGGCGTGGACCTGGAGGTGCACCACGGGGAGATCTTCGGGTTCCTCGGCCCCAACGGCGCGGGCAAGTCGACCGCGATCCGTGTCCTGCTCGACCAGTTGCGCCCCACCGCCGGACGTGCTCAGGTCCTGGGTACCGAGCCCGCCGCTGGCGGTCCCGCGCTCCGGGCGCGGATCGGCTACCTGCCGGGGGAGCTGGCGATGGCCGGCCGTGCGACCTCGAGGGAGCTGCTGGAGCACTACGCGCGGCTGCGTGGCGGGTCCGGGCGTGGGCGTATCGACGAGCTCGCGGACCGGTTCGGCCTGGACGTGACGCGGCCGGTCCCGGCGCTGTCGAAGGGCAACAAGCAGAAGGTCGGCGTGATCCAGGCGTTCATGCACCGACCCGAGCTGCTGATCCTGGACGAACCGACCAGCGGGCTGGACCCGCTGCTGCAGCAGGAGTTCCTGACGCTCGTCGAGGAGGCGCGGGACGACGGCGCGACGGTGTTCATGTCGTCACACGTGCTGTCCGAGGTCGAAGCCGTTGCCGGCCGCGTCGCGATCATCCGCCAGGGCCGCCTCGTCGACCTCGATGACGTCGCGACCTTGCGCCGCCACGCGGGACAGCAGGTCGAGTTGGTGTTCTCCGACGACGTCGACCCGGCGCCCTTCCGTGAACTGACCGGCGTCGAGGACGTCGAGGTCGCACGTGGTGACGGTACGACGCAGGTGACGTGCGTGCTGCGCGGTGAGCCGGACGACCTGCTGAAGCTGGCGGCGCGATGGCGTGCGGTGCGCTGGTCCGCGCAGGACCGTGAGCTCGAGGACCTGTTCCTCGACCACTACCGGGTGCCTGCCGAGGAGCTGCATACCGACGAGGAGGGCGCACACGATGGCCGTTGACCGAGCGGTATCCGCGGTCGTGCCCGAGGGGGGCATGGCTCCCGGCGTCGCGTCGCTCGGGAGCGTGCTGCGGTGGGCACTGCGTCAGCAGCGGCGGGCGACCGTCGGGTGGGCGGTCGCGGTCGCGGCGGTCAGCGGGATCTACGCGAGCTTCTTCGACGTGATCGACGCGAGCGAGATGGAGGCGTTGGTCGAAGGGATGCCGGAGGCGCTGGTGACCGCGCTCGGCTACGACCGGTTGGGGTCGGCGGCCGGCTTCCTGGAGTCGACCGTGTACGGGTTGCTGGGGCCGATCCTGATCCTGGTGTTCGGGATCGGGTACGGCGCGCGCGTCCTGGCCGGTGCCGAGGAGGACGGCTCCCTCGAGCTCGAGCTGACCTCCGCGGTGGGCCGACGCCAGGTGCTTCTGGAGCGGTACGCGGCGCTCGTCGTGCAGCTGGCGATCCTGGCCGTGGCCGTCACCGCGGTGGTGCTCCCGCTGGTCGCTGCGCTGGACATGGACGTGGCGGTCGGCGGGGTGCTGGCCGGTGGGCTGGGTCTGTTCCTGCTCGCGCTCGCGGTCTCGAGTGTGGGCTTCGCCGCCGGGGCGGTGACCGGACGACGGGTGATCGGGCTGGCCGTCGGTGCCGGGGTGGCCGTGGCCGGCTACCTCGCCGATGCCCTGGCCGGGCTGCTCGAGGACGGGCGGTGGCTGGAGGCGGTCAGCCCCTTCGCCTGGTACCTGTCGGGGGACCCGTTGGTGGAAGGGATCGACGTTGCCGGGTTCGGGGTACTGCTCGCGGTCGCGCTGGTCGCGCTCGGCGTGGCGGTCGTCGTCTTCGATCGACGTGACCTCGGCACCTGATCGGCCGGAGCCTGGTCCACGGGTCGGCGGCGGGGACGGCGCCTGGCTGGTGGTCGGGCAGAGGTGAGGCGCGTGTTCACGGTGCTCGGGACGATCGCGGTCATCTGGCTCGCCATCGTCGTGCTTGCGGCGGTCTTCCAGCGGCAGCTGATCTACCTGCCGATGGGCGGGGAGGCCGAGCCGCCGGCCGGCGTCGCGATCGAACCGGTGACCTTCGAGACCCACGACGGGCTGACCCACGAGGCCTGGCTGCTACCCCCTGACGCCGAGCCGGTCAGCACGATCGTGGTGGCCCCCGGCAACGCGGGGAACCGCTCGTTCCGCGTGCCGATGGCACGGGAGTTCGTTGCGCGTGGGCACGCGGTGGTGCTGCTCGACTACCGGGGCTACGGAGGCAACCCGGGTCGTCCCGCCGAGGACGACCTGGTGGCCGACGCGCGGTCGGCGGTGACGGCGGTGACGGCGCGGCAGGACGTGGACCCGACGCGGTTGGTCTACCTCGGGGAGTCGCTCGGGACGGGGGTGCTCTCCGCGGTGGCGGTCGACGAGCCTCCAGCGGCGCTGGTCCTGCGCTCCCCGTTCCCGGAACTGGCGGACGTGGGCCGCTCGGCCTACCCGTTCCTGCCTGTCCGGACGCTGCTGCGCGACCGCTACCCGGTGGTCGACCACCTCGAGACCTATGACGGACCGCTGCTGGTCGTGGCCGGGGAGCGGGACCGCATCGTCCCGACCCGGCTGTCCGAGGAGGTGGCGGAGCGTGCGGGCGCGGACCTCGTGCTGATCGACGGCGCCGGGCACAACGACCCGGCGCTGTTCACCGGGTCGGGGTTCGTGGATGCGATCGACGGGTTCGTGCGCGAGCACCTGCCACCGGCACCGTGACGGACCGAGCCCCCGAACCGGTGATGGCAGGGGTCTGCGTCGGGGGGTGAAGCGGATCCGTGCCGACGCGGGGGTCAGGGCGCGTCGAGCCCGGTGACGGCAGGGATCTGCGTCGGGGGGTGAAGCGGATCCGTGCCATCGCTGCGCGTGGCGGATCACAGCAGGTCGGAGAAACCGCGATCGACGTGGCCGGTCAGCCGCCGGTGCAGGCGTGCGGCCGTGTCGTCGGTGAACTGCCCGACGTGATCGGCGACCAGCCGCAGCACCTCGATGCGCGCGCCGACACGATCGACGTCGTCCACCAGGCGCGTCAGCTCGGGCTGTAGGTCACGGGGGAAGATCGCCACATCCGCTGCCGGACCCTGGATCGTCGCGATGTGCAGCTCGTAGAGCTCGCGCACGATGCGTCGCTGGCCGTGCTGGTAGGTCGCCATCCGTGGGTGCTCGATCACGAACACCCACAGCAGGTCACGGAGCACGTCGTCGACCAGCCGAGCATCCTTCGGGATCACGAGGTCGTTGTGGTGGCGGCGAGGTGGAGCGTCCGGATCGCGGGGCGCGACCGAGTGCATCAGCCGGTTGATCAGCCGCTTACGCATCAGCCGGAGCGCGCGACGGGACTCGGCCGAGCCGTCGAACTCCCCCGACAACGCACGGAACCCCTCGAAGGGTCCCTCGGGCTCCGTGAAGACCTCCTCGAAGGCGGCCTGGAGCTCGACTGCGGTGTACCGCGTCGGGTCGTCGGAGGGCTCGGCGTCCAGCTTGCCGCGGCGCGTCCGTCGCGCGACCAGCTGTGAGGCGATCCGTTCGCGGGCCGTCGCCGACTGGGCCATCAGGGCGAGGGGGATCGAGCCGGCGAGGAAGAAGTCCTCGAGGTCGTGGACGGCGTAGGAGACGTCGTCGGCCCACTCCATGACCTGGGACTCGAAGCACGGGGTGTGGCGGCGTGCGTCGCCGGCCCCCTCCCGCACCCACGCCGCGAGGTCGCGCTCGGTGGGGTAGAAGCACCACTTGCGGTCGCTGACCTCACCGCGCTCCCAGGGGTACTTGATCCCGGCATCCAGCGTTGCCCGGGTGAGGTTCAACCCCGGTGCGGGGACCGACCCGACCAGACGCTTGGTCACCAGCCGGAAGGTCTGGGCGTTGCCCTCGTAGCCGCCGACCTCGTCGGGGTCGAGCCCCCAGGCCACGGCCGCCTCGTCCACGGCCGAGTTGAGCGACTCCTCGCCGACGTGACCGAAGGGCGCGTGACCGAAGTCGTGCATGATGGCGGCCGACTCCACGAGATCGGGATGTGCCCCGAGCTTCCACCCCAGTCGACGGGCCAGCTGAGCCACCTCGATGGTGTGGGTCAGGCGTGTCCGGAAGAAGTCGGCCTCGCCAGGGGCCACGACCCCGGTCTTCCCCTGCAGCCTCCGGAAGGCCGTGGTGTGGACGAGCCGGTCGTAGTCGCGAGCGAAGGGGTGACGGTAGTCGGCGGGATCCTCGACCCCGGGGCGCCGGGCCAGATCGTGGTCGGTGTAGCCCGAGTCGCGCGGATCCGCCATGCCCACCCTCCGATCAGGTGCGAGGCTAGTGCTGGCGACGACCTCTGCGAGTCGACGCCGCATGGACACCGTCCAAGCTGCCGGCCTGTCGATCGCGGTGTCACCTCCGGGGCAACAGGTTGCGCAGTTCGGCAACGCCTGCGGAGCGGCACCCCGGTCCTGACGAGACCCGGTTGGCTCGAACCGTGTCGGTTCGGGCCCGTCTCCGACACGCGGCTCCGCTGACGCGGGTAGGGGCACCAGCTTTGGACGTCCGCCTCTAGCAGGCTGCGGAACCCCTGATTAGGTTGGTGGAGAGATCGTTTCCCACGGTCGGGTGCGGCCGTCGAGGTCAGGGGGGCTCTGTGCAGGCGTTGGGAGAGTTCCTCGCACGACGGTGGCCGCAACTGTTGGAGTTGGCGGTCGAGCATCTGCTGCTGGTTCTGACGGCGATCGTCCTCGCGACCTTCATCGGGGTCATGATCGGCGTGTTGGTGTACCGGTCGGCTGCTCTGAGCTCGCTGGCCACCGCGATGACGGCCACGATCCTGACGATCCCGTCGCTCGCGTTGTTCGGCCTGATGGTCGTCTGGGTCGGCTTGGGTGATCGCTCGGCGGTCATCGCGCTCACCGCCTATGCACTGCTGCCGATCGTGCGCAACACGGTGACGGGTCTGCAGGGGGTCGACCCGGCGGTCAACGAGTCGGCCAAGGGGATGGGGCTCAGTGCCCGGGCCCGTCTCCTACGTATCGACCTGCCGCTCGCCTGGCCGGTGATCCTGACCGGCGTCCGCGTAGCGACGATGCTGATCGTGTCGATCGCCGCGATCGCGGCCTACATCGGTGCCGGTGGTCTCGGGAACTGGATCTTCGATGGTCTGGCACGCCGCGGCAGTGTTGTGGCGATGCCCCTGATCATCTCGGGGACGCTCGGGGTGGTCGCGGTCGCATTCATCCTCGATGGCTTCTACATCGTCGTGGGAAGGGTGACGACCCCGCGAGGCATCCGTGACTGACCGGAGGACACCGTGGAGCACATGATCCGACTGGATGAGCTGACCAAGCGCTTCCCCGGCCAGCTGGCGGTCGATTCCGTCTCCATGGACATCCCGGAGGGCGAGATCGTCGTGTTCGTCGGACCGTCGGGGTGCGGCAAGACCACGACGTTGAAGATGATCAACCGGCTGATCGAGCCGACGAGTGGACGGATCTTCCTCGAGGACGAGGATGTCACCCGGATCAACGCGGACCGGCTGCGTCGCAGGATCGGCTACGTGATCCAGCAGATCGGGTTGTTCCCCCACATGACGATCGCGAGCAACATCGCGACGGTGCCGCGGACGCTGGGGTGGGACAAGCAACGGATCGCCGAGCGGGTCGATGAGCTGCTCGAACTCGTGGGCATGGACCCCGAGGCCTACCGCGACCGCTACCCCAAGGAGCTGTCGGGTGGCCAGAACCAGCGTGTGGGTGTGGCGCGAGCGCTTGCCGCCGACCCGGCCGTGATGCTGATGGACGAGCCCTTCGGTGCGGTCGATCCGATCACCCGTGAGCGGTTGCAGAACGAGTTCCTGCGGCTCCAGGACGAGGTGAACAAGACGATCTGTTTCGTCACCCACGACGTCGACGAGGCGATCAAGATGGGCGACCGGATCGCGATCTTCGGCGACGACCACGGTATCCAGCAGTTCGACACCCCCGAGATGATCCTGTCGCACCCCGCCAACGAGTTCGTGGAGGACTTCCTCGGCTCCGGTGCGGCACTCAAGCGTCTGCACCTTCGGCGCGTGCGCGAGGTCGCCCTGACGGCGTGGCCGGCCGCCGGGGTCGCCGAGGACCGCGACACGTTGCGCGAGAAGCTCGAGGACAGCGAGCAGAGCTTCCTCCTGCTGCTCGACGAGCAACGTCAACCGGTCCGGTGGGTCAGCAGACGCGATCTCGAGCGCGGAGAGGGGCGGATGGCCGATCGCGGCCTCCCGGTCGCCGCGATCATCGAGCCGCACGCCACGCTCCACGACGCGCTCGACGAGATGATCACGTCCAACGTCGGCTGTGCGGTCGTGGTGGACCGCGAGGGGGCCTACCAGGGCGTGGTCGACATCGACCCGGTGATGACCGCGGTCAACACGCTGCGCGCCGAGCTCCGGGAACGCCTGGCCGTCGGCTCGTGGCACGCCGTGCCGACCGAGACGGTCGAGGAGGGGACCTCGTAGCCATGTCGATCACCGCCGCCGATACCGACCTGATGCAGCAGCCGGCACCTGAGGCTGAGCCCCGATCGGCGCTCGGCCGACTCCTCCGCGACCCGGGCCGCGTGTGGGGTTACATCGGGATCCCGATCGTGGTCGTGGCGTCATGGATCGCGGTCTACCGGTGGATCGCCGGACTCGAGCTCGACAGCATCGAGCAGCGCTGGCTCAACGCCGATCGTGTCAGCCGAGCCATCATCGAGCACATCCAGCTCAGCCTCGCCGCCACCGTGCTGGTGATCGTGATCGCCGTACCGCTCGGCATCATGCTGACCCGACCCTTCGCGAAGCCACTGACCCCGCTGTTCATCGGTCTCGCCAACATCGGCCAGGCGATCCCGTCGGTCGGGCTGCTGTTCTTCCTTGCCCTGCCCTTCCTGCTCGGCATCGGCCCCCGGACGGCCATCGTGGGGGTGGTCGCCTACTGCCTGCTTCCCGTGCTGCGCAACACCATGGTCGGCATCCAGCAGGTCGATCGTGCGCTGATCGAAGCCGGGCGTGGCATGGGCCTGACCCGAGGCGCGGTGCTGGCAAGGATCGAGCTGCCGCTGGCCGTCCCCGTGATCCTGGCCGGGATCCGCACCGCCCTGATCCTCACGGTCGGGACGATGGTGCTGGCCACCTTCATCAACGCCGGCGGGCTCGGTGACCTGATCAACGGCGGCATCGTCAACAACCGCACCCCCGTGCTGTTGACAGGTGCGGTGCTGACCGCCGGTCTCGCACTGCTCATCGACTGGATCGCGGGGATCGCTGAGGAGGTGCTGCGGCCACGAGGCCTGTGACCTGAGACCACCAACGAGGTAGAGGAGTCGCACCATGCGTACCAACCGAAAGCATCAACTCTTCCGGGCAGTTGCAGGTCTGTTCGCGGCGCTGCTGGCGCTGAGCGCCTGTGGAGAGGCGGAGGTGGACACGCCGGCGGCGGTCGGTGGCTCCATCACCGAGGACTACGACCTGTCGGACGTGGAGCTCACGGTCGGCTCCAAGGAGTTCACCGAGCAACTGATCCTGGGCCACGTCGCCAGGATCGCGCTCGAAGCGGCGGGCGCGACGGTGAACGACGAGATCGGGCTGGCGGGCACGGCGATCGTGCGTGAAGCGCTGCTGGCTGGCGAGATCGATCTGTACTGGGAGTACACCGGGACCGGATGGATCACCCACCTCGGTGAGACCGAACCGATCCCGAGCGCGCAGCAACAGTACGAAGCCGTCGCTGAGCGTGACCTCGAGGAGAACGACATCCGGTGGCTCGAGCCCGGGCTGTTCGACAACACCTACGCGGTCGCGGTGCACGAGTCCGCTGCGGAGGAGTACGACCTGTCCACCCTGTCCGACCTCCAGCGGCTGCTCGACGAGAACCCCGATGCGGCGACGTTCTGCATCGCCAGCGAGTTCGCCACACGTGACGATGGGCTGCCGGGGATGGAGGAGCACTACAACATCTCCTTCCCCGACGACAACCTCGTGATGCTCGACGAGGGTGCGATCTACAGCGAGGTGGCGGATCGGAGCAACTGCAACCTCGGTGAGGTGTTCGCCACCGACGGTCGCATCGCCGCGCTCGACCTGACGGTGCTCGAGGACGACCGCGAGTTCTTCCCCGTCTACAACCCGGCCGTGACCATCCGCGACGAGGTCTACCAGGAGCACCCCGAACTGGGGGACCTCTTCGGCGAGATCGCAAGCCGGCTCGACACCGAGACGATGCAGGACCTCAACGCGCGCGTCGACGAGGCAGGCGAGTTCCCCGAGGAGGTGGCCGAGGACTGGCTGCGCTCGGAGGGGTTCATCGGCTGAATCGCCGGTGATCGCAGATCCGCCGGTCCCGAGCGACGACCCATCGCCGGGACCGGCGGACCAGGACCGGTAGACCCGAGTACAGGAGCGGCAATGTCCGCCATCGTCGCCGCCCACGGCCCCTTCGACCCGGCCGAGGGCCACCGCATGCTCGACCGGCTGACCCACCGCGGCCCTGACGGCGAGGGGGCCGTTCAGGTCGGTGAGGCCTGGCTGGGCCACCGCCGGCTGGCGATCATCGACCTCGACCAGGGGGGCCAGCCGCTGCACGACCCCGACCGAGACCTGTGGTTGATCGGCGATGGCGAGGTGTACAACCACCTGCGGCTGCGCTCCGCCCTCGAGCAGCGCGGTCACAGCTTCCGGACCCGCTCCGATCACGAGACCGTGCTCCACCTGCTCGCGGCCGACGGTCCCGAGGCGCTGACCTGCCTGTGGGGGATGTTCGCGTTCGTCGCGGCCAGCGAGGACGGCACCTTCGTCGCGGCCCGGGACCCGATCGGCATCACCCCGCTGTACTGGGCTCGTGAGGGCGACACCGCGATCTTCGCGAGCGAGCTCAAAGCCTTCGATCCCGACCGGCGTAACCACGTCGAACCGTTCCCTCCCGGTCACTTCTGGACACCCGAGACGGGCCTGCGAGAGGTCGATGCGATCCCTGCCGGACAGAGCGCTGCGGTGCGCGAACTCGTCGGTGACGGCGAGGTGACCGACGAGCCGCCCGAAGGCGTGCTCACCGCGATCCGGGACACCCTCGTGACGGCCGTGGAACGCTGCATGTCCGCTGACGTCCCGATCGGCACGCTGCTCTCTGGCGGGCTGGACTCCAGCCTCGTCACCGCGATCGCCGCGCAGGTCGCCGAACGGGAAGGCTGGCGGCTGTCGACCTTCTCGGTGGGGCTCGCCGACAGTGAGGACCTCGCCGCGGCACGCCAGCTGGCCTCGGCGTTAGGCACCGCCCACTACGAGCGCATCTACACCGAGGACGAGCTCATCGACTGGGTCCCCGAGCTGATCGGTGTGTTGGAGTCCTTCGATCCCCAGCTGGTGCACAGCTCGGTCCCGAACCTGCTGGTGTCCAAGCTCGCGTCCCGCCACGTGAAGGTCGTGCTGATCGGCGAAGGTGCGGACGAGCTGTTCGCGGGCTACGCCCACTACGGGCAGATCGAGAGTGACGAGGAGCTGCACGCCGCGCTGATCGAGACGATCGCGGGGCTCCACGCCGGAGGCCTGCAGCGCGTCGACCGAGTGGCCGGCGTGAACGGGCTCGAACCCCGTCTGCCGTTCCTCGACGTCGACCTGGTCGAGCTCGGTCTCGCCCTGCCGGCGCGGTGGAAGCTCGCGCATGAGGACCGCGGCGAGAAGTGGCTGTTACGGACAGCCTTCGAGGGCTGGTTGCCCGACGAGCTGCTGTGGCGCCGCAAGGCGCAGTTCGGCGAGGGCACCGGAGCGCGGGCGGTCCTGCGCGCACATTTCGGCGCGCAGGTCAGCGACGAGGAGTTCGCCCGCGAACGCAGCCAGGTCGACCCGCCGCTGCGGACGCCGGAAGAGGTCGCCTACTTCCGGCTGTTCCAGCGGCACCTGACCGGGATGGACCCCGAAGGGATCGTGACCCGCTTCGTCGAACCCTGACCCAGGGGCCAGGACCCCGATCGTGTGCTGGAGGTCTGCGACGACGCCCGAGATGGCGGCAGTTCCCGTCATCCGGGGGTGGGGACACCTGCGGTCGCATCGCAACCCGCCGGAACGCGGTCCATCCGGCCCCGTCCTCGGTGGTGGTGGCGGGCCCAGCGTCCAGCGGCCGGTCCCCAGCCGGTTCGCACCCCGGCGCGGCTCGGGCAGCCAGCCCCTGGACCAGAGGACCGTGGCATCAGGGCCGGCAGCAGTACTCGTTCAGGGCTTCACGGGCCGTGTCTGCCGGGTTCTGCCGCAGGGCGTAGCGGGTAGCGCGCCCGGTCCCGCGCATCGATACCAGTCCGGCCTGTCGCAGGATCGACAGGTGGTGGTGGGCGGTGGCCTTGGTGACGTCCAGGGAATCCGTGGCCTCGGTCAGGCTGATCGGGCCGGACGCCATGCGCCGTAGCAGCCGGAGCCGGCTCTCGTCCGACAGGGCCTTGGCGAGCTTGAGCAGTGCCGGTGGGGGCGCCTCGGTCGGTAGCACCAGGAACTGGTCGGCGACGACCGTCGAGATGACCTCGACGCCCTTGCCGCGGTGTCCGATCACCAGCCAGGGACGCATCCAGTAGCTCGGCAGCAGCACGAGGCGCCGCAACCCGGCGTCCTCAGGGGGCTCGTAGCCATTGGTGGCTTCGACGACGACGGCGACCGGATCGGCACCGTCGGCGAGCCGCTCCTTGCGGTGGGCGACATCGCGTCGGATCGGGGCCATCGACTCCTCCGCGACCTCCTCCCAGATGAGGTCGCGGAAGGCGGTGACGATCTTCCGCAGTTCACGGCCGTGTTCCGAGGGGTCGGCCGCGAGCAGGTCCCGGAGCCGATCCGACCCACCGTCCTGCTCCGCCCACGCGCGCAGCGAGGCGAAGGCTTCGTCGTCGTCGTCCATCAGTGCGACACCCAGATCAGGGTCGACCGCGTCGAGGTGTTGCGCCTCCTGCGCGACCAGCAGGCGCCAGCTCTGGGCGGGGTCGTCATCGAGCGCAGTGAGCAGCTCCTCGATCCCGGCCGGATCCGGCAGGCTGGCTGCCAGCAGGGACAGGATGAGGAAGTCCTTGCACTCCTCATCCCGGATCAACCCCTGGATGCGGTCCGACAGCTCGACGGGTGCTCGTTGCCGCAGCTCGTTGATCCGTGCCGCGCCGACGTCGTACTCGTTCGGGTCCGAACTCCAGAGCACGCCGATCATGCGCAGCAGCTCCGCCGCGACCGAGGCTTGAGGGATCACCTCGAGCTTGGTCGGCGCGGTGGTGCTGCGCAGGTCCACCAGACGCATCCGTCCACCATCGTTCGATGATCGTCTGACCCGCGCACGATACCTGCTCCGCCCCGCCGTCGACGTGGAACGTCGACGGCGGGCTGCGCAGTGCACCTATCGGGGCGTCGAGGTGGCTCGAACGTCGGACGCTGGCAGAAAGTACGACATCAAGAGGTTTGACAGAGGTCGAACGATAGCGTACGATGTCTATCGAACGAAGGGTCCAGCTCGGAGGCGATCCCGCCCGGCGGTCCCGGATCGGAGGCGACCATGTACACCCAGCACCCTGCCGCGGTCGCGCAGGCATCCTCACGCATGGAGCACGCGCTCCGGCACGCCGATCTCCGGCGCTGGCGGCGTGCCCGCAGAGCGGGCACGACCAGCGCGGATGCGCACGCCGTTCACGTCCGCCCCATGATCTCGTCCGACCCCGGCCAGCCAGTTTCCACGGCGACCGTCGACGCCCGTGACCTGGAGCGCATCCCCGCCTGATCTCTGGAGGGCCGCCGCTCACCGACCCCGTGCGGCGAGTTCCCCCAGCAGGAAGGCTTCGCCGAGGCAGGCCTTCACGAAGTCCTCGAGGTGGAGGGACTCGTCCTCGCCGTGGGCGTTCGATGCGGGGTCCTCGATACCGACGAGCAGGCAGGGCGCTCCGTCGAACGCCTCGCTGAAGGGCTCCACGAAGGGGATCGAGCCCCCGCAGCCGAGCACCGCCGGTTCACGCCCGTAGGCGGCGGTCATCGCCGCCACAGCCGCGTCCCACGCCGGCCCGCCGGGTTCCATCGTCCACGCGGCGTTGCGTTCGCCGAGGATCACCTCGACGCGCAGTCCCCACGGCGCGTGCTCCATCAGGTGGTCGCGGAGCGCTGCCATGGCCCGGTCGGGATCCTGACCGGGAGCCAGCCGGCACGACAGCTTGACGTCCACCCGGGAGAGCAGGGTGTTGGACGCGTTGGCGACCGAGGGCACGTCCATCCCCGTCGGCGTGATCGTCGGTCGGGCCCAGAGACGCTCGAACAAGGTGCGGTCGGGGTCACCGACGAACCCCACCCCGTCGAGCATCCGGACCTCCTCCCGGAGCTCGTCGGGATCCTCGTGGAGGGCCTCGAACCTGGTGCGTTCCTCGGGCGTCAGTTCACGGACGCCCTCTGCGAACCCAGGGACGGCGATCTCTCCTCGTTCGTCGTGGAGGGACGCGAGCAGCCGGATCGCTCCGGTGAACGCGTCCGGTACCGCGCCGCCCCACATCCCGGAGTGGACCGGTTGCTCCAGGGACCGCACCGTCACCGTGGCCTCCGCCATCCCTCGCAAGGTGGTGGTCAGGCTCGGCCACCCGATCTTGTGGTTGCCCAGGTCGGTCAGCACGATCACGTCGGCGCGCAGCCGCTGGCCGTACCGCTCGAGGAAGGTCGCGAGGTGCGGCGAGCCCAGCTCCTCCTCGCCCTCGATGATGACCTTGACGTTGACGGGCAGCGTTCCCCGGGCGGTGAGCCAGGACCGGATGGCAGCGAGATGCGCCAGGATGCCGGCCTTGTCGTCCGCGCTGCCGCGCGCGTACAGCCGGCCGTCGCGCTCGGTCGGCGTGAAGGGCTCCGAGTGCCACCGGTCAGGGGTACCGACCGGTTGGACGTCGTGGTGGGCGTACAGCAGGACCGTGGGAGCGTCGTCACCGGCGTGGAGCCAGGCACCGGTGACGTAGGGGTGAGCCCCGTCGAGCTCCAGCAGCTCCACGTCCTCGAGACCGGCCTCTCGGCAGCGTTGGGCGGTGCGCTCGGCGCAGGCCCGGACGTCCTCGTCGTGGTCGGGCAGCGCGCTGATGGATCGGATCGTGACGAGGTCCTCCAGCCACGCGCGCGTCTCCGGGAGCTGGGAGACCAGCGTCGCGGCAACGTCGTCCAGGCCCTCGGGCGGTTGCGTCGCGGTCGGGAGCTGTTCGGTCACGGCTACCTCGTCGGGTGGGATGCGATCGATGTGTGGGAGTGGATCGCGGAGTCTGCCGCATCCCGGAACGTCTCGCTCCCCGGTTCGCCGCGGGTGCCGGAGGTCCTGGCCGTCGCACGGGTCGCGTGTTCCCAGATGCCGGGGCCGGGGGACTATCCTCTCGCGAGCACCCCAGACGTTGGAGGCCAGAGTGGGACACGCAGCGGAGGCGTGGGACCGGATCTCCGGCATGCTCACGGACGGCGACGTATCGGATATCCCCGAGGTGTACGCCGCCGACGCGCTGTACCTCGAGCCCTACAACCCGCCGCACCGGGGCAACCTGCTGATCCAGGCCTACCTGAAGGACTGGCTCGCGGGGAAGGACGAGATCGCGGTCGACGCCGAGCGCGTGATCGAATCCGACGACGGCAACTCCCTCGCGGTCGAGTGGACGATCTCGTACACCGCAGCGGGACGGCGGTGGAGCGACCTGCCACGCGCGAGCTTCTTCGGCTTCGGTGACGACGGTCGGGTCGAGTACCACCGCGACTACACCTAGCGGTCGCCGGCGGTCCGGCTCAGCTGCGCGAGACCAGCCGCCACGCCAGGACCCCGATCACCGCGGCGCCGACGAGTCCGGCGACGACCTGACCGCGCGGGCCAGGTGGGTCGGGGAGGCGGTCGCGCAGGCGCACCGGTGAGTGGAAGTCGCGGATGTCCCACCCCATCGCCTCCGCCGCAGCGCGCAGCTCGCGGTCCGGGTTGGCGGCGACGGCGTGACCGACGACCGACAGCATCGGCAGGTCGGTGATCGAGTCCGAGTAGGCGTAGCAGCGTGCCAGGTCGTACCCGCACACCTCGGCGACCTGCTCGATCGCCGTGGCCTTCGCGCCGGCGTAGGCGTAGAACTCCAGCGTGCCGTCGTACCGGCCCGCCTCGTCCAGGCCGGAGCGGGTCGCGATCACGTTGCGGACGCCGAGGTACTCCGCGAAGGGCTCGACGATCTCCTCACCGGAGGAGGAGATCATCCAGACATCGCGGCCAGCGCGGCGGTGCTCGGCGATCAGGTCGAGCGCCTCCTGGTAGACCAGCGGTGCGATGACCTCCTCCATCGTCTCACGTACGAGGCGACGGACGCGGTCGGCCTCCCACCCGCGGGTGAGCTCGAGCGCCGCGTGACGGGCCTGCTCCATGCGTTCGTGGTCGGCACCAACGAGCTGGTAGACGGCCTGCGCGTACAGGGTCTTCACCACCATCGAGGACGACAGCAGCCCGTCCCGGAAGAACGTCCGACCCATGGCCAGGGTCGACGAGCGCGCGATGATGGTCTTGTCGAGGTCGAAGAACGCGGCCTCTTCCGCACCGGTCGAACGGCGCCGGATCTCCTCCAGCATCCGTTCCGACAACTGGTCCGCGTCGGGTCGGGCGTAGCGCTGCTCGGTGTCGGAGCCCGCAGCGCTGCGGTCAGCCGCGACCTGGGCGACCGCGAGGAGGTCCGGGTCGGTCGCGTCGTCGTTCACCGTGCCACTCCTGATCCCCATCGAGTGACGAGCCTACCCAGACGAGCCAGGGTCGAACCGGTCGATCCCCTGGCCATCCGACGGCAGGAGCTGGGCGAACAGCAGCTCGTCCGGAGGGAGGTCCGGGGGAACCTCGGGCTCGCCGCTCGAGAGCAGGAGGACCGTGGCGAGGACCACCAGGACGACGCCCAAGAGGATCACGAACAGCCGCCGTCGCGCGCGTCGTGTGCGGGCGCGGACCGCGTCCGATGGTGGGGT
>PWTE01000345.1 GCA_003563915.1 Nitriliruptoraceae bacterium | reverse complement strand
CTACGAGGTCGTCGACCGTGTCGCCCACGTCACGATCGAACGCCCCGACAAGCGCAACGCGATGAGCCTCGAGGTGTTCGAGCAGCTCACCGACCGTGCCGCCCAGGCGGCAGACGACCCCGACGTCGGCGCGGTCCTCGTCAGCGGCAGGGGCGGCACCTTCTCGTCCGGTATCGACGTCAGCGTGTTCGGTCAGCAGGTCGGCGACGGCGCCAACCCGGCCTTCATCGCGCGGCTGCAGGCGGCGTTCACCGCCTACGAGGAGCTGGACGTCCCGACGATCGCCGCGATCGAGGGCTACTGCTTCGGTGGGGGGATCCAGCTCGCCATCGCCTGCCACCTGCGGATGGTCGCGCCGTCGGCCGAGCTGTCGGTGATGGAGGCGCGCTGGGCGATCATCCCCGACCTCGGCGGCACCTACCGGCTGCCGCGTCTGGTGGGCCTCGGCCGCGCCACCGAGCTGACGCTCACGGCCCGCCGGGTCGCCGCCGAGGAAGCCCTGGCCATCGGGCTCGCCGAGGTAGCACTTCCGGCCGAGGACCCGCTGGGCTCCGCGCACGACCATGCGGCCAGGCTGGCGGCCGGGCCCGGCGCGCTGCGGCGCGCACCGCGCCTGCTGCGGGAGAACCTGCACCGAGATCGCACCGCCGCGCTGCAGACCGAGGCCAACGTCCAGCAGGCCTGTCTCGGCGGTCCGGACTTCCAGGAGGCCGTGACCGCCCACCTGGAGGGACGCGACCCGCGTTTCGTCGGTCGGTGATGCTGCCGTAGTGGCCCGGTCGGCCGCCCCGAAGAGAGGTAACCCGGCCGTTCGGTCCCTACTTCCGGACGGATGGGCAGAGGGCCGGAGAGGCGCGCGCGTCGCTCGTTCAGATGTCCTGAAAGCGCGGAAACGCCGATGCGCTCGCGTCGGTCTGCCCCCCTCGGTACTATCTAGGTCGAAGCGAGACCGGGGTTCAGATGCCGCTATCCGAGCATGAGGAGAGGATCCTCGCCGAGATCGAGCAACAGCTCGCGGCCGAGGACCCGAAGTTCGTGGCCCGTGCCCGTCGGCGCCGCGGCTGGCCCGCGCGTACGCAGCGGCGCATCGCCGTCGTGCTCGGGATCGTCGGCGTCCTCGCGGTCCTGCTCCTGGGCTTCCTGCCCTCGCCGGTGAACATCATCTCGGCTGCGACCGGACTGCTCATGATCTTCGGCGCCATCGTGCTGGCGGCCACGGCGAAGTCCGACCGCGCCGACGAGCACAGCGTGGGCGTCCCACCCGACGAGCGCACCTGAGGGCGCACGCCATCTGGTTCGGGCCGACCCGATCGGGTCGGCCCGCGTCGTTCAGACGCCGAGCAGCTCGCGGCCTCGGGCTTTGGCTTCCTCCCAAGGCGCCCGCAACTGGCCCAGGCGTCGGTCGCGGGCTCTGACCGAGGAACGCAGGTCACGGATCGCCCCCTCGCACAGTTCCTCGGCCTCGTCAGCCAGCCCGTCCTCGACGATGCCGCCGAACGCGGCCGCCTGAGCGAGTCGTGCGAAGCGCAGCGCCGAGGCATCGACGCGGCCGGCACGATGCCACCGTTCCGCCAGTTCGAGGATCGTCTCCGACGGGCGCCGCTCCAGCCCGCAGTGGATCGCGGTGGTGAGCAGCCGGTCCTGACAGGCCAGGATGCGCTGTGCGGCCGGGGCGAACCCGGCGTGGTCGTCGCGTTGACGTGCCCGGAGCCACGCCACGATCCCTGCAAGCGCGATCGCGACCGCCAGGACCATGGCGAGCCAGGGGGGCGAGCGGTCGCTCTCACCCGGTGCGCCGCCTTCCTGCTGCTGTTCGTGGGGCAGGGCCGGATCCTGCAGGGCCGGATCGTCCAGCTCGGGAGCATCCTGCTCCGGTGTCGACGGGTCGGTGGCGCCCTCGTCGGGCTGCGCCTCGGCCTGCCGCTGCTGCCGCTCCCGCTCGGTCTCGAGGGGCGTGAGGTCGTCGGCTCGTGGCTGGATCTGTGCACCGTCAGAGCGAGGGGTCGGCTCGAAGGTGATCCAACCGAACCCGGGGAACAGCACCTCGACCCAGGCATGCGCGTCACCGGTCGTGACGGTGTACTCGGCCAGCTCCTGCCCGTTCGCCGGGTCGGCTTCCGCCGTCATCTCGCCGGGCAGGAAGCCGGTCGCGACGCGAGCCGGGATCCCGGTGGCGCGCAGCATCACCGCCATCGAGGCCGCGAAGTACTCGCAGTAGCCGACCCGATCCTCGATGACGAAACGCTCGAGCGCGTCGTCTCCGCGGAGTGCGGGAACGTCCAGGTCGTAGGTGAAGGCGCCGCCGGTGAACCAGTCCTGCAGCGCCAGCGCGCGGTCGACCATGTTGTCCGCCCCCGCGTCGGCGTAGATGTCCTCGGCGAGCGCGACGAGCTGCGGGTACTCCCGGGGGAGCTCGGTCCATCGGGCCAAGGTCTGTTCATCGACCGCGACGTCCAGGAGCTGCTGACGTGTCGGTGCGGGCCGCTCGGCCTGCACCCGGTAGCTGACACCCCGGGTGACACCGACCTGAGGTCCGTCGGCATCGAGGCGACCGTCATCGATCTCCCAGGTGGCCAGGAACCCACCGTCGGTGGACCAGACCATCTCGTCACGGTGCGGCCCGAGCACCTGCACCGGCTGGTAGGGGACCGGCACGTAGATGTTGGCGAGGTCCAGCACCTCGATGTCGACGAAGAGCGGGTCGGTGGCGTTGGCCACCTGCTCCGGAGGCAGGAGGTCCGTCGCGCGGTACAGGGTGCTGGGGTCGGGGCGGTAGCTGCCCTCGCCCGGCGGTCCGAGCCGCCAGGTGAAACCGTCGAAGCTGTCGAGTCCTGCGAGTCTCAGGTAGGTGCGTTGCGACGCGTGGACCCGCAGCACGTCGCGTTCCTCCGGGAGCTGGAGCCGCTGGCTGACATCGACGATCGGTTGGTACCCGCGGGGTTGCGCCCCGCCGCGTCCCCCCAGGCCGTACCAGCCGTCGCTCTGGTAGCCCGGGAGCAGGCCGGGTGCCGTTGCCGCGATGACGATCGCCAGCGTGCCCATGACCGCGCCGCTCGTCATCAGACGGGGACGGGGCAGCTGGACGTCGACGGTGAGCAGCAGCACCAGTGCCGATGCGGCCAGGAACGGCACCGAGTGCCACCGCACCGAGGTGACGCTCATCGGTACGACCAGTGGAGCAGCCCAGAGTCCCGCGACGACGATGAGGGCGGGTCCGGTCGATCGCCAGCGCACGAGGAGCTCGTGGGCCACGTGCGTGATCAGCCAGAACCCACCGACGACGAGCAGCGCGATACCCCCCAGCAAGGGGGCCGGGGCCGGTGTGACCTGCAACTCGGCGAGCCCTTCGGACAACCGGCCGCCGAGCCCGCTGAGGAGTTCCATCCCGGGGAACGTCGGACGGTCGGTCAGTCCGATCAGCATCGGCACAAGAACCAGGAACCCCACCGTCGAAGCGATCGCTGCGGCGATCGCACCGCCGCCGACCGCACGCACCAGTATCGCGATCCCGAGCGCCGCCACCACGGCGGTCGCTGCCGGAAGGCGCCAGGCACCGCTCGTGAAGACCCGGTCGAAGGCCGGCACCAGGCTGGTCATCAGCAGGGCGACGAGTCCCGCGCGCAGTCCGTCCTGCAGGTTCATGCCCCGACCCCCGTCCGCCGCACGTGGACGATGTCCTGCCAGCGCTGCGCCAGCTCGTCACCACTACCCAGGATCGTGACCCGCCAACCAGCGGCCTTGAGTCGCAGAGCTGCGGCGGCCGTGCGCTCGTCCGTCGCGGTCGGGTCGACATGCTGGGCGGGGTCGACCAGCAGCGCGACACGCGTGGAAGCGCTCCGGCCGACCCGGACCAGGGTGGTGAGGTCGCCTCCGGTCGGAGCTGCCACGATCGCGACGAAGGTACTCCCCACGCTGCCGCCCGCGGCCAGGGGGGCGAGGATGCCGCGCAGCGACGATGAGGTGGCTTCGACCTCGGCGAGGTGGTCGAGCCAGGACTCCGCGGTGCGTACCGGAGGTGAGCCGGTGACGCCACGGTCGAGGAGCGCGACCGCCTGACGGCGCTGCGAGAGGTGCACGATCACGCTGGCCGCGGCGGTCACCGCGGTCTCGAGTGAGGCGCCCGGACCGTTGCCGCGGTGATGGTGTGCCCGGAGATCCAGCAGCACGGTGGCGCGCGGGTCCTGGGGGCCCTCCTCGCGACGCACCATCAGCTTGCCCCGGTGGGCGGTCGATGGCCAGTGCACGGAACGGAGAGGATCACCCGAGACGTACTCGCGTACGTCCGCGAGGTCCTGCCCACCTGGTCGCGGTCGAGGGCGACCCTCACCGCTGCCGCCGGACATGCCTCCGAGGGGGAGCCCGCGTGCGAGAGCGACGACGTTCGGGCGCACCGTGACCGTCACCGAACCTGGCAGCTCCCGCGTCCGGGAGATCAGGCTGAAGGGGTCACTGAACTCCGCGCTCAGGGGACCGAGTTCGGCGACGCCCCGCTGGCGGGCTCGGAGGGTGTAGTGGAGCTCGATCCGCTCACCCGCCGCGAGTGGAGCCACGGTCCGATCCGGCGGTGAGGCGAGCGAGCTGGGGGCTCGCTCGCGCAACCGGAGGAGAGCGGTCCGCCGTGGACCGCGGTTCGTGACCGCCAGACGGGCCTCGCCGGTACCTCCGAAGGGCAGCTTGGTCGGTTGGACCAGTCGGTCCACCTCCAGGTGGGTGGAGGTCAGCCACACCCACGCGAGTGCCAGCCCCACGAGCACGAGCGCCGCGACGGCAGCGATCTGCAGTTCTGCGGCCCCGAAGGTCTGGGAGGCGACCCAGAGCGCGATCGCGCCTCCGACCAACCCGCTCCCTCGGGAGGTGAGCATCGGAGCTCCTCCGCGTCGTGGATGTATCAGTCGGTCGGTGCCGGGACGCCGTCGACCACGTCCTCGATCACCGCGACCGCCGTATGTCCGGCAAGCTCGGAATCGGGGCTGAGGATGAGGCGGTGGGCGAGTACGTGGGGGGCGAGGCGCTTCACGTCGTCGGGGACGACGTAGTCGCGCCCGTTGATGGCAGCTTCGGCCCGAGCGGCACGCAGCAGTGCCAGCGAGGCGCGCGGTGAGGCGCCGAGCTCGACCTCCGGGTGAGCGCGGGTGGCCCGGCACAACGCGATCACGTAGCGCTCGAGTGCCTCGGTGACGGCAACCTCGCGGATCCGGTCGATCGCGTTCGCGACCGTCGCGGCATCGCAGGCCGGAACCAGCTCGTCGAGCGGGTTCCCGCGTCCATGGGTACGGAGGATCTCGAGCTCATCGTCCTGGTGCGGGTAGCCGATCTCGATGCGCATCAGGAAGCGGTCGCGCTGGGCTTCCGGCAGCGGGTAGGTGCCCTCGAGCTCGATCGGGTTCTGCGTGGCGATGACCATGAACGGTCGGGCCAGTTCGTGGGTGGCGCCGTCGATCGTGACCGTTCGCTCCTCCATGCACTCCAGCAGGGACGACTGGGTCTTCGGACCCGCGCGGTTGATCTCGTCGCCCAGCACGATGTTGGCGAACACCGCCCCAGGACGGAAGGTGAACCGTCCGGTGTCGGGGGAGTAGACGGTGATGCCTGTCACGTCCGATGGCAGCAGGTCTGGGGTGAACTGGACGCGGGACACCGTGCAGTCGATCGACCGCGCCAGCGCACGGGCGAGCAGGGTCTTGCCGACCCCGGGGACGTCCTCCACCAGGAGGTGGCCCTCGGCGAGCAGCGTGATGATCGCGAGGCGGACGACCGCCGGCTTGCCGGAGATGACCCGGGTGACGTTGTCCTCGATAGCGGTCAGCATCGGCGTGACGGTCGAGATGTCGGGGCGGGTCTGACCGTCGGTGATGGACACGCGTGGTGGCTCCTCGAGACGTCGTAGGTCCCCACGGCTCGCCGGTGCGACGCTCCGGTGCGGACGCGGCGTGATGGTACCGAGGCGGTCTCCGTGGGCTGTCGGAGCGGTGACCTCGTGCGGTGACCGCAGGGATGGGCCCAGGGGGCCCGTGTGCCGCACGGGGACGCGGGGGCGAAGCTCGCGAGGTCCGACGGGGGTCCACCACTTCGCTCCACCATCGCCGGTCCGATGGCCTTGTAACGCCGGTCCCGCGGGGATCAGACGCGAGATCGCGGCGTGCTGCGGGGGATCGTGGCGCTGTCCCTCCACCAGCACATCTCCCTCTGATCGCCCGTGTAGGCGCTCTTATCCCGGATATACCGTGGAGGACCCCGCTTCGCCCGTTGACCGTGGGGCAGAAGTGTCATAGAGTGGCGCAAAGTGGAGGAGATCTCCACCTTCTCCGCCGATGCGGGGGAGTACGGAGCGGTGGGGGACCCCCACCCGGGTGCGAAGGGCCGCGGTGTTCCTCGGAGAGCACCAGCACACGCTGGATCCGAAGGGTCGGGTGATCCTCCCGGCCCGGTTCCGCGACCGCTTGGCCAGTGGGCTCGTGTTCGCGCCCGGCCAGGACCGCTGCATCGACGTCTACCCGCTGACCGCCTTCGAGCGTCGTGTCGAGGAACTGCGGTCGGTCCCGCGAGAGGACGAGCGAGCCCGCAAGTACCTCCGGGTGTTCCTCGCCGGCGCCCACGAGGAGAAGCCCGACGCCCAGGGGCGCGTCACCGTCCCCGTCCGCCTGCGGGAGTACGCCGAGCTCGACAAGGACCTCACGATCAACGGGGCCGACGAGAAGGTCGAGATCTGGGACCGCCACCACTGGGAGACCTACCGCGATCAGGCCGAGGAGGCCTTCGCCACCCTCGACGGCCCGTTCTCGACCTGATGCCGACCCCGACCGCCCAGCCCGACCAGGAGATGACCGTGCGACTCGACAGCGTGGCCGATCTGCTCGCCACGATCCGGACCCTGCCAGCGGACGAACGAGCGGCGGCGACCGCCAGGATCGAGGACGCCCTCGAACTCCCGGCGCCGGCGGCGAGGATGGCTCTCGGCCTGCTCGCCCTGGATCTCGCGGGGCGCGCCACCGACGCCGCTGCCGCTCAGCGGCAGCCGCACAAGGTGATCGTGCTTCCGGATGCGACCCCCGTCGCAGCCAGCGCCTGACGGGCGATGCTCATGACGGCCGCTGCCCACCCCCCGGTCCTGCTCGATCGGGTCGTCGCCCTCGTCGCCGATGCGCCGGATGGCATCGTCGTCGATGGCACGGTGGGTGCCGGCGGCCATGCCCGCGAGATCGTCCGTGCACGACGCGAGCGCTACGGCCGGGCACAGCTGATCGGCCTCGACCGCGACCCGGCGGCACTCGAGCTCGCGGCGGCCGCGCTCGCCGATCTGGATGCCGAGGTGGAACTTGTCGGCACCCGGTTCGATGCGCTGCCGCAGGTCCTGGATGACCGGGGGATCGACCGCGTGGCGGCGGTGTTCCTCGACCTCGGGATCTCCTCGATGCACGTCGACCGGCCCGAGCGAGGTTTCAGCTACCGCCACGAAGGCCCTCTCGACATGCGGATGGACCCCGGCCTGGCGCTCACCGCCGACGAGATCGTCAACACCTGGCCTCGCGACGGGCTGGTCCGTGTCCTCCGGGAGTACGGCGAGGAGCGGTTCGCCGACCGCATCGCACGTGCGATCGAGGCCGCGCGACCACTCCGCTCCACCACGGCGTTGGCCGAGGTGGTCCGCGCGGCGATCCCGGCGGCCGCACGCCGGACCGGTGGCCATCCGGCGACCCGGACCTTCCAGGCGCTGCGCATCGCCGTCAACGACGAACTCGCCGCGCTCGACGCCGTGCTGCCGACGCTCCTCGACCGTCTGCTCCCGGGCGGGGTTGCGGTCGTCCTGAGTTACCACAGCCTCGAGGATCGACGGGTCAAACGGGCCTTCGCCGAGGCGGCGACCGGCTGCATCTGTCCGCCGGGCCTCCCCGTCTGCGGGTGCGGTCGAACGCCGGCCGTGACGCCGCTGGTCCGTCGTCCGGAGCGACCGGACGCCGCAGAGATCGCCCGCAACCCCCGTGCCGCCTCCGCCCTGCTCCGGGCGGTGCGTCGGGTCCCCGAAGACCGGCTCCCTGAAGAGGTGTCCTCGTGACCGCGATACTGACCCCGCGACGGTCCCCCCGGAGCGCCACGATCCGCGACGACCGTCCGGATCTCCGGGTCGTGCCGGAGCCACGGCCGCGACACACCCTCGGTTACGCGCTCGTCATGGTGCTCCTGCTCGCAGGCGCGGTGTTCGGGGCGGTGGCTCTCAACGCCCTGGCGGCAGCCGAGGCGGTCGCCGCTCGCAACCTCGAGCGTCAGGTCGCCGAGGGGGAGCGTGAGTACGCACGTCTGGTCGCCGACGTGGCGGCCCTGGAGGATCCCGGGCGCATCCGGGAGGCGGCCCTCGAACTCGGTCTCGTGCCGTCGGGCCCGGCACGCCACCTCCAGCTCGAGCGGAACCTCCCTGCCGACGGGGCGGTGGTCGGGACCCCGTTGCCGGAGGTCACCTCGGACCCCCTGAAGCCGGTCCTCTCGGCGGAGCGGTAGATGACCGAGCAGCCCCGGCGACGACGCTTCACACGGGCCCCCCGGATCCTGACGCGCACCGGCGAACAGCTCGCGGTGCGACGGATCCGGTGGTTGCTCGTGATCTACGGCCTGGTGCTGCTGCTCGTGCTCGGGCAGCTCGTGAACATCCAGGTCGTTCAGGCGGACGACTACGCCGACCGGAGCGTGCGACAACGCGAGCGGGTGATCGAGCTCCCGGCGACGCGTGGTCGCATCTACGACCGAGATGGGGACGTCCTGGCGACCTCGATCGAGGGAGCGACGATCTACGCGGATCCGCGCGGCTTCCGTCCCAGCGAGACCGCCGATGGCACCCCGGTCCCCGCTGCCGCCGACCCCGTCGAGGTCGCGAACGAACTCGCACCCCTGCTCGGACGGGACGTGGACGACGTCCTCGAGCGGCTCCAGCGAGACGCGCACTTCGTCTACCTGGGGCGGCAGCTGGATCACGAGGTGGGCCAGCAGATCCAGGCGCTCGGCTACCCCGGGATCGGGGTCCTGGCCGAGCCCAAGCGGGTGTACCCCGGTGGGGGGCTGGCCGCGCAGGTCCTCGGTTTCACGGGGATCGACGGCGACGGTCTCCAGGGGCTCGAGGCGCAGTACGACACGATCCTGCGTGGCCGCCCCGGTGCGCTGTTCCTCGAGCGTGCGCCGGGCGGCCTGGACATCGCGCCCGGGGTCCGTGAACTGACACCGTCACAGGTCGGTACCGATCTGGTGCTCCCCCTCGATCGGGACATCCAGCATGCCGCTGAGATGGCCGCAGCGGGCGCGGTCGAGCGGTTCGACGCGCGTTCGGCGACGGTGATCGCGATGGAGGTCGCCACCGGCGAGATCCTGGCCATGGCCAGCACTCCCGGTTTCGACCCGAACCGTCGGGTGAGCGGCGACGAGGATGCCTGGCGCAACCGAGCCATCACCGACGTCTTCGAGCCGGGATCGACCCAGAAGGCGTTCACGGTCGCCGCGGCGCTCGAGGAGGGCCTGGTCACCCCGACGACCCCGTTCGAGGTCCGTGACCGCATCCGCGTGCACTCCAGCACCTTCACCGACTCGCATCCCCACCCGGATTCGACCTGGACCGTGTCGGAGATCATCGAGCGGTCGAGCAACGTCGGCACCATCCAGATCGCGCAGGAACTGGGCGAGCAACGGCTGGAGGCCTACCTGCGCGGGTTCGGGCTCGGCAGGACGACCGGGCTCGGCTTCCCCGCTGAGTCGCCCGGGCTGTTGATGCCGCACGAGGACTGGTGGGGGACCTCACTGCCCACCATCTCGATCGGGCACGGGGTCGCCGTCACGCTGCTGCAACTCGCCTCCGGTTACACGACCCTGGCGAACGACGGGTCCGCCATCACGCCGAGCATGGTGCGGGGCACGGTCGGCAGCGATGGTCGCCTGTCACCCAGTCCGCGCTCAACCAGCCAGAGGGTCGTCAGCCGGGACACCGCGACGCAGATGCAGCAGATGCTGATCGACGCGGTGAGCGGAGATGCCGGCACCGGTGCGCTGGCGGCGGTCCCCGGCTACTCGGTCGGAGGCAAGACCGGCACCGCCCGGAAGCCGGATCCGGCTGGTGGGTACTCGGACCGCTACGTCGCGAGCTTCGCCGGGTTCGCGCCGGCTCACGATCCTCAGATCGTGGTTGCGGTGATGGTGGACGAGCCGTACCCGATCTGGGGTGGCGTCGTCGCCGCACCGGTGTTCGCCGAGGTGATGGAGGCTGCGCTCATCGCCCGTCGGGTCCCTCCGGACGGTGCGAGTCCCACCCTCGCCGAGGCCCTGGAGCGGGCGCGAGACCTCGCCCGGGAGCGGGAGGAAGCCGAAGCCGGTGCTGCGGACGAGGACCCTCTGGGGATCCCGGTCGACGATCCCGCGTCCCCGCCGGCAGGTGATCCGGCAGAGGGCTGAGATGCCGCTCCCACGCGGCCACTGGGCCGCACGAGGTGCACGGTCGCAGGTCTCGGCGACGTTAGGCTCGCGCGCGGGAGCGACCGTCCTTCCCCTCCCTGTGACCGCGCACCGGCTGTCGCGTCGGCCGCACCCTCCGTCCCCGTCAGGCACCGTTGCGAGGAGCTCCGTGACCGCCACCCTGTCCGCCGTGGCCGCGGCCCTGCGACATGCCGAACGGCACGGCCCTGATGTCGAGGTGCTGGACGCCACCCACGACAGTCGGCAGGTCGAACCGGGCACGTTGTTCTGTGCGATACCGGGGGCTCGACAGGATGGCCACGATCACGCGTCGGACGCCGTCGCGGCCGGCGCCACCGCCCTGCTGGTCGAGCGTTGGCTCGACCTGCCCGTGCCGCAGGTCCGCGTGCCCTCGGTCCGGGCGGCGACGGGGCCTGCTGCCAGTGTCGTCCACGGACATCCCAGCGAGGAACTCCAGGTGGTCGGCATCACTGGGACCAACGGCAAGACCACGACGAGCTACCTGGTCGAAGCTGCGGCGGGAGCCGCTGGCCGAGGTACCGGCGTCATCGGCACGGTCGAAGCCCGCATCCACGGCGAGGCGCAGGTAGGCGTACGGACGACCCCCGAGGGCACCGATCTGCAGCGACTGCTCCGCCACATGGTCGATCGGGGCGTCGACGTCGTGGCGATGGAGGTGTCGTCCCACGGTCTCGATCTCCGCCGGATCGATGGGACCCATGTAGACGTCGCGGTGTTCACCAACCTGTCCCAGGATCACCTCGACTGGCATGGGTCCATGGAGGCCTACCTCGCGGCCAAGGCGCGACTGTTCACCCCGGAGCTCGCGGAGCGGGGGGTCGTGGTGTGTGTCGACACCTGGGCGCATCGGTTGCTGGCGCGTGCCGCGATCCCGGTCACCACCGTCTCGGTGGACCCCGACGCAGCCGCGGACGTGACCATCGCTGTGCAGCAGCTGACGATCGACGGTGGGGTGGGACGGGTCCGCTGGGGCGACGACACCTTCGAGGTCACCACCCGGCTGGCTGGGGATTTCAACCTCGTCAACGCGGTCACCGCGGTCATCGCCGCGGTGACCGCCGGACTACCGCTCGACGCGGCGCTCACCG
>PWTE01000305.1 GCA_003563915.1 Nitriliruptoraceae bacterium | reverse complement strand
GTGTGCCGGGTCGGGTGGCGGCCGATGACCTTCTCGGGCAGGGCCGCCAGGTCGGTGCCCTGCTGGCGTGCCCGGGCCTCCCAGGCGTCCAGCGCCTCAGCAGGGGAGGGCTCGTGCTTGGGCCGTCGGGTGGCCAGGGTGGCGTCCTGGGCCATGCGGTGACGTACGGCAGGTGGGGGCGGGCTGCCGTAGCGGTCCTCGTACGCGGCGACCAGCCGGTCCACCTCGGCGGTGATCGCCCGACGGCGGGTCGAGAACGTCGCGATCAGCTCGTCCGACACCCCGTCGATCTCGCGCAGTCCCTCGGGCCGGTCCCGCCAGGCGACGCCGAGCCGGCGGGTCAGCTCTGCCTCGAGCACCCGGTGGTAGACGGCCGCCCCGCCCGTCTTCGCGGCCAGCAGCGCCCGGCCGTCAAGTGCGCGCCACACCCCGTCCACGGTGGTGCGGGCCCGGTTGAGGATCACACAGTGGGTGTGCAGCTGCATGTCGCCGTCGCGGGAGGTCCACTCGTTCATCCGTGCGACGACCAGCCCGTCGGCATCCAGCACCTTCACGCCGTTGCGGCCGGCCCGTACGAACGCTGCCTGCTGCTGCAGGTAGCCAAGGCCGGCGTCGACCGCCGCGAGGTGGGCGGCCCACACCTGCTGCTGGATGTGCTGATCCCCGGCGGCCCACAGCAGCGAGACGGACTTGACCGGCGAGAACGTGGCATCCCACGCTGCGACCGAGGCCTGCGGTCCGGACCGGGCCAGGCGCTGGCGTGCCTCCCACCGTTCGTGAGGATCGGCGATCTTCTCGGTTGCGGCCAGCCGCTGTGCGCGGGCCTCGGCGGCGTCCTCCTGGGTGCGGAATGCTCGGCCCAGCGGCCCGCCGTCGGGACGGACCCCCTTGGCGTACAGCGGGACGAACTGGGTGCGCTGCACCTCGCCGGACAGGCCCAGCACTTCGGCGCCGCCACCCCACCACGATGCGCCGGGCGCCGACAGCCGGTCTGTGACCGCGTGGTCCCCGTCGGACGGGTCACGGGTGCCGAGGTAGTAGTCGGCCAGGCCGCGGCGGGTCTGCTCCAGGTAGTAGTTGACCGCCCCACGTCCGGCCAGGATCTTCTTCACGCTCAGCATCACGACCCCGCCCGGACCTGCCACCCACCCGGCTGGATCTGCTGATGCATCGGTGTGTCTCCGTTGCCGTCGTGTTCAGGGACTGACACGGTCAAGGGCCGGAGCGTGACGTCCCGAGGGCGGTGTGGACGTTGGGCGCACGCGGACGATCGCGGGTTGTCCACAGCGGCTGAGCGATCCGGAGTGACGGCGGCCTGGAGGTCGTGGAGGCTGTGCTCGACCGTCGATGTCGACAAGGACGAAACGATGGATGCACCAGTCGGGTTGGAGGGCAGGTCGCAGCGTGGCGAGGTTCACGGCTGCTACGCGACGCTTGGTGAGCGGTTCGACGAGCAGGTGAGCTGGGCGTACCGGCACGGGATGGTCGGCAGGTGGGAGGTGTTTCGCTGCGAGCTGCAGGCCGCACTTGCGCCGGTGTGCGGGCTCGGCGGGGACGACGTCGACCCGGACGATCCGGTCGCGATGATCGGGCTCGGGCAGCGCCACCGTGACCTGGAGCTGATCGTGGAGCAGGCCCGGGCGGCTGCCGACCCGGCCATCGACTGGGACGGCTGCTACGACGCACTGTGGGTGCTGGCCGGTCAGGTGGGGCTGCTCGATGTGGCTGCGGGCACCCCGGCCCCCGTTGGGCGTGCCGATCCGGGGCAGCATGGTGAAGGGATCCCGGATCACGGGGTGCGCTGGCTGCTTCGCAGCATGTTCCTGCGCGACATGGCCGAGGTGTTCCGATCCGCGCCGATCGGCAGCTGGAGGCGGCTCGCGCCGGTGCTCCACCGCCAGCTGATAGGTACCTGGGCGTTGGAGACCCGCTGGGAGCACCGCAGCCAGGCCGAGCACCTCGAGCTGGTGGCAGCACGTCGGCAACAGCTGTGGGTGCTGCTGGCAACAGCCCGGCAACACCTCGATCCGTGCCTGCACTGGGAGGCGTTCCGCGAGTACCTGTGGCTGCGACGTGCGTCGGTCAGCGCCCGGACGCCCAACGGCGCGTAGAACGACCTGGGGCGGGCCGGTCACAGGGTGGGCGTAGGGTCGACACGACCGGTCTTCAAAGGGGTTGCTCATGCGCCGGGTCGCTGCTGTTGCCGTTGCCGTCACGGTTGCCGTTGTCCTGCCGGCGTGTTCCCAGGAGCCACCGGCGGTCGAGGAGCCCACCGCCGAGCAGGAGGCCGTCGCCGAACCGGAGGACCCACCGCAGGACGAGGCACCGCCTGCCGAGGCGGCCGCGCCGGTCGAGGCTGCCCAGGCCGAGCCGGACGGCGGGCTCGACCTGGACGACGCGGCCCGACGCTACTTCGAAGCGTTCGCGACCGACCGGGCCGACGGCATGGCGTCGATGCTCGACGCCGCGGCTGAGGGATCGCCCGCCGCCGTGTACGCGCAGGTGCAGATCGCCTACGCCGCCGCCCTGGAGCAGGAGGGCTGGCCCCGAGATCCGTCCAGCTTGTCGGTCATCGACGGCGGCGTCGAGCTGTGCAGCGACGACGGGATGGGTGTGACGGCCTGCACCCGGTTCGAGGCGCTACAGCTCGAAGGTTCCCACCTCGTCTCGTTCGCCGTGGACGGCGTGGACATCACCGGTCGGCTGGCGTCCGCAGCACCGCCGGTCGAGCAGGGCCGGACCAGCATCGCGCTGCTCGGCGCCTACCACAGTGTGCAGAGCGACTCGCTGATCGTGGCACTCGACGTGTCCAACGGCGGCGGCGACATCGTGCACCTCAACGCCTTCTCGGCGGAGTACCTGACGAGCGCCGGCAGGCAGGTCACCGCCGCCGATGCGCTGTCGCCGATGGACCTTCGTGCGGGGGCAAGGGCCTACGCGATGCTGATCTTCCCCGCCCAGGGGGTTGGCGGCACCGCGTATCTCACCGGCTACGGGCCGGACTACCTCGAGGACTTCGAGTGGGAGTTCCCGCTGGTTGCCC
>PWTE01000281.1 GCA_003563915.1 Nitriliruptoraceae bacterium | reverse complement strand
CGGAGTTCATCGAGGAACGGTTCAACCACCACTACCCGCAGCACGCCGGCCACTTCGCCCGGGTCATCACCCACAGCGTGAACTACGCGCAGAGCCTGATCGATGACTTCTCCGGCAAGGACAAGAACCCGCACATCGCGATCTCGGTCGACATGCTCGACACCGGCATCGACGTGCCCGAGGTCGTCAACCTCGTGTTCTTCAAGCTGCTGCGGTCCAAGACCAAGTTCTGGCAGATGATCGGACGGGGCACCCGGCTCTGCCCGGACCTGTTCGGCCCCGGCGACGACAAGACCCACTTCCTGGTGTTCGACTACTGCCAGAACCTCGAGTTCTTCAGCCAGGACCTCCCACCCGCCGAAGCCTGCTCCGGGACGCCCCTGTCGGAACGGATCTTCACCGCCCGCCTCGAGCTCCTCCGCGTGTTCGACGAGCAGCAGGCCTGGCCCGAGCAACGTGCCGAGGTCGCCTCGCTGCTACGCACCTACATCGCGTCTATGCCGGACCAGAACTTCCTCGTCCGGCCCCACCTCGAGCTCGTGGAGCGGTTCCGGCAGCCTGAGGCGTGGGCCGACATCTCGGTCGGGGATCTCGCGGCGCTCGCCGACCGGGTCGCTGGCCTGCCGTCCGAGGTCGAACCGGAGCATGAGGACACCAAACGGTTCGATGTGCTGCTCCTCAACACCCAGCTCGCTGCCCTGAAAGGCGAGCCGTTCGAACGGGAGCGGCAGAAGATCATCCAGATCGCCGGGCTGCTCGAGGGCCAGCAGAGCATCCCCGCCATCAAGCAGCAGCTTGCGCTCATCCTGGACGTCCAGGACGACGACTGGTGGATCGACGTCACCTACCCGATGCTCGAACACCTCCGCCGTGGCCTGCGTCACCTCGTCCCGCTCATCGAACGGGCCAAGCGGGGTGCGGTCTACACCGACTTCGAAGACAGCTTCCAAGGCGACCGGGAGGTGGTCCTGCCCGGTACCGGCGGTGGAGGCAGCTACGAGTTCATGCAGTTCCGCAAGAAGGCCCGTCACTTCCTCAACCAGAACCTCGCCGAAGCTGCTGTCGCCAAGGTCCGTTCCGGACAGCCACTCACCGACGAGGACCTCGCCGAGCTCCAACGGATCCTGATCGCCGCAGGCGTCGGTGACGAGGCCTCGTTCGAGGTCGCCAGTGAACAGGCCGGGAACCTCGGCTACTTCGTCCGCACCCTCGTCGGCCTCGACCGTGCCGCCGCGAAGGACGCGTTCGCGGGCTTCCTCGACGACAAGCGTCACACCCGCGCCCAGATCGAGTTCGTCAACCTCATCATCGACGAACTCACCGAACGGGGCGTCGTCGAACCCGGACGCGTCTACGAAGACCCCTACGTCGGCCTCGCACCCCAAGGCCCCGAAGACCTCTTCAACGACGACGACCTCGACCGCCTGTTCGCTGTCCTGGCCGAGCTCGCACCCGCATCCGTCGGAGACAACGCATGAGCCGTCCCACTTCGATCCGGATCTTCCTCGCTGACGGAACACCGGATGGTGTGCGGATCATCGACAAGTCCAACTGGACCGGCCGTGCCGTGGTTGCCAGCCGGACGCAGCTGTCCGACGCGTTACAGCGGGACGAACTGACGCGGCCCGGCGTGTACGTCCTCGCGGGCATGGGTGACGACGGGGAATCGCGGCTGTACATCGGCGAGGCGGACGCGCTCGATCAGCGGCTGCGCTCACACGCCAGCAAGAAGGACTTCTGGACCTGGTTCGTCGCGTTCACCTCCACCGACGAGAGCCTCAACAAGGCCTACGTCCGCTACCTGGAGGCACGGCTGATCACCCTGGCCAGGACCGCGAACCAGTGGACGGTCGAGAACTCCGCGTCCCCCAACGAGCCACCGATGTCGGAGGCCGATGCCGCCGACGCCGAGTGGTTCCTCAACGAGATGCTGCTGATCTACCCCATCCTCGGCATCGACGCGTTCGAGATCGCCGCCAGCGAGGCAGCACCACCCGGCGGCGCCGACGACCTCGTCCTCGACCAGCGCGGCGGGCAGGGGCGGGGCCGCGAGACCAAGGACGGGTTTGTCGTGCTCGCCGGATCCCGGGCGAGAGCATCCGAGGTCCCGTCCGCACAGGCATGGCTCACCGACCTCCGGAGCAAGCTTACCGAACGAGGGGTCCTCGTCGAGGACGCCGGGACACTCCTGTTCACCCAGGACTACCGCTTCACCTCACCCTCAGCCGCTGCGGCCGTCCTGGTCGGCGGCAATGCCAACGGCCGCAAGGTCTGGCGAGACGGCGAAGGCCGGACGCTGCGTGACATCCAGGACTCACGAGCGAGCTGACCGACCGGCTGCGAGGTCCGGGGGCACCACGGCCCCCGCGAAGCACGCCATCCAACGGGCCGCGACACGGTTGGGCCGTCTGGCTCGGTCGTGCCGCACGTTGGTCGATGCCCGCGACTAGCTGACGGCCACCCAGCTGCCGCGAGCAACCCTCTCGACCCTCCCACGTTGCTTGAGCGCGTGCAGGACCCCACCGATGCTTCGCTGCTGATCGTCGCGCCCCTCGTCTGACAGCTGCTCGTAGATCGCTGCCGGTCCCAGCGGGACCGTCGCCCGCTTGAGGATCTCCACGATCGCGTCGGAGAGCGTCAGTTCTGCCAGCGGTGTCGGTGCCGGCAGCGCGCTGAGGAGCTGCTCGAGCTGTTGGCGCTTACCGATCGCGAGAGCGCGTTCCCGCAGCCATAGCTCCTCGTGCTCGACGATCTCGCGGGTGAGCCGGGCAACCAGTTCGGTTCGGGTCTCCATGCCCGCCAGCATACAACCAAATCACCAACATGCTGTTTGTATCTGGCCCGGCTGGCCGAGCCGGTCGGTTGCCGTCGGTAGGCTCCCGGCCACCGTGGTGGGTGGCGATCGCGAGGCCTCGGAACGCGCGGAGGCTCACGCGGAGCTAGGCGCCACAGGCCCGCCCCCGTAGCTCAGTGGATAGAGCGTCGGTTTCCTAAACCGTGCGTCGCAGGTTCGATTCCTGCCGGGGGCGCGTCGATATCCGACTG
>PWTE01000373.1 GCA_003563915.1 Nitriliruptoraceae bacterium | reverse complement strand
TGATGCCCTTCGTGACCGAAGCGCTGTGGCGCGCGCTGACGGGTTCGGCTGGGGGGAGCGCATCCCTGATGGTGGACGATTGGCCGCAGGGCCGTCCCGACGACCGCGACCTCGACGCCGAACGGGACTTCGCGGTCCTGCAGGACCTGGTGACCCAGACGCACCGCTTCCGCTCGCAGAACAACGTGCCCCCGTCGAAGCGGTTCGAGCTGACGGTCGCGTCCGAGCACCGGACGCTGATCGAGGCGCAGCAGGACCTGGTCACGTCCCTGGCCGGCCTGTCGGGGTTCGTGTGCGCCGACGCGTTGGAGGACCGCGACGGGACCTCGACGATCCAGCTGGCCGGCGGGCAGGCCCAGGTCGAGCTGGCCGGGCTGATCGACGTGGCCGCGGAGCTCGAGCGGCTGCGTAAGGAGCTCACCAAGGCGGAGGAGGATCGCGCCAAGGTCGACGGCAAGCTGGCCAACGCGTCGTTCGTCGACCGGGCACCCGCCGAGGTCGTGCAGCGCGAGCGGGACAAGCAGGCCGAGCTCGCCGCGACGATCGCGCAGCTCGAGGACCGCATCGGCGCGCTGCAGGCGATGGCTGGGGCGAACTGACGGTGAGTGCTGGCGCGGCCGGGGCCGACGCGTCGCCGTGGGTGACGCGGTGGGCGCGCGAGCTCGCGCCGGACGGAGCACGGGTGCTGGACGTGGCCGCCGGTGGCGGTCGTCACACGCGGTGGTTCGTCGCCCGCGGACACCACGTGGTCGCCGTGGATCGTGATACCTCGCTGCTGTTGGAGCTGGCGGACAGCGACGTCGAGGTGGTGGAGGCGGACCTGGAAGCGGGGCCGTGGCCCTTCCCGGGGCAGCGTTTCGACGTGATCGTGGTGACCAACTACCTGCACCGGCCGTTGCTGCCGACGCTGGTCGACGCGGTGGCGCGGGGCGGTGCGTTGCTGTACGAGACCTTCGCGGTGGGCCAGGAGCGCTACGGCCGGCCGTCGAACCCGGATTGGCTGCTGCAACCGGGGGAGCTGTTGGAGGCGGTGCGCGGCGAGCTGCGGGTGGTGGCCTACGAGGACGTGACGACGGACCGGCCGTCGCGGGTGCAGCGCATCGCCGCGGTCCGCGACTGAGTGGCCGCACAGAAGGTCAGGGGGCTCGGCGCCCTAGCGCCTCGGAGACGGTGAGACGGAGACCTGGAGCGGCGAGGCAGGTCAACGCATCGTTGGCACCGAGGGTCGTCGGCATGCCGTAGCGGCCATCCTGACCCAGCCGGTGGACGTCCACCTGGTCCTCGTCGAGATCGACGAACCAGAACTCGGGGACGGCCCGGGCCTCGTAGAGGTTGCGCTTCTTGATGAGGTCGAGGCGCCGCGTGGTCGGGGAGGACACCTCGACGACGAGGTCTGGGATCACGTCGATGAAGCGCTCCTCGGTCGAACCCGCGTGGGTGGGGGCGAGGAACAGCACGTCGGGCTCGACGACGTTCCGGGGGTCGAACACGACGTCGGTCGGCGCGGGGTAGACCTCGCCGCCGTGTTCACGCGCGTAGGTCTCCAGCGCGTAGGCGATGGCCAGCACGGCACGCTGGTGGCGTAGAGCCGGTGCCGGCGTCACGTACAGCTCCCCGTCGATCAGCTCGCGACGGAGGTGGTCGTCGGGGTAGCCCGCCAGATCGTCGTAGGACAGACCCTGGGCGACCGGGACCGACACGGTGCACCTCCTACGGTGGTGCGTGACGTTAGGCGTGGTCGAGCGTAGCTCGGAGGGTCGATCCTCGGCTGTGGATGACGGCCGGTAGCCGGTTGAGTGTCCGTCAACCGATCTTCGTGAGCCACCGAACCCAACTGGCGTCGTCGTCCTCGGCGTGGGTGAGCAGCTGGTCCTCGAGCGCCGCGAGGAGCTGGCCGACGAAGGCGTCATGGCGGTGCCGGGGGAAGGTGTCGTTGCTGAACAGCAGCAGTCCGTAGTGCGGTTCCTCGCGTCCGACACGATGCTGATGACAGCGGGTGAGGTCGGGGACGTTGTCGGTAACCACCGCGCGCCGCTCCTCGGCAGCGTGGTCGAGCAGGATGCCGTCGTTCACGCCACGAAGGTGCCGGTGGTCGGGACCCTGGACGGCGACGACGTCGTGGCCGCGGGCACGAAGCTGCTCAGCGACGGTCGCGGAGATCATCTCGTCGAGGAGGAGCTTCACTCGAGCAGGGACCGCTCGGACTCGTAGCGTCCCCGCAGTTCGGCAGCTTCGCGTCGGCGCAGGTCGATCTGATGGTCGATCTCGTCCTGGAAGGCGGCGTAGTAGCCCATGGCGACCCGTACCCGGGAGGGGTGGATGCCGAACCATGTTGCGGTCTCGGCGATGCGTTCCTCCCCCCGCGCGTCCAAGCCGGTGAGCACGTCGATGACCTCGGCGACGTCGGGGCCGGCGACCAGGCAGGCGACCCGTCCGTGCGCGGCACTGTCGTGGAAGGCCACGCCACGGTGATCCTCCAGGCGCAGTCCCTCGTCGATGAGCCGGACGGCAAGGCTGGACGGCGTCTCGTAGCCGCTGGCGGCGCGCCGATCGAGCCGATCCTTGACGTGATCGGGGAGTCGGAGGCTGGTTGGGCGGCCCATGTAGTGGAGTGTAGTACGCCTGACTACGTCGGTGACGGCTCCTCCACATCTGCACCCGGTGCTGTTCGAGCGGCCACGGTGAGGCCGGCGTCCCAGCCGGGCGCGCGGCCGCCGGTTGGCGGGGCCAGGTCGGTCATGGCGTGACCGCTCATCGCCAGGACCCAGGCGATCAGCGAGTTCGAGTTCCACGTGTCCCCGGCCGCTGCTCGTCACGGCCCCAGATCGCGGTCGGGAACGCGGGCACCAGTGCGAAGGCGCGGGTGGTCCGTTCCCGGGTCGTCGGGACGGGAACGGGACCTCCGACCGCTTCGGTGAGGTCCGGGATGGTGCCGTCCGGCCAGCAGCGGACCAGGTGGGCGCCATCTCGAGCGTGTAGCTGCGGCCGTCGGCCCGCAGTTCGCAGGCGGCGTGGTACAGCCGCGCGGTGGCCGGCCACTCCGGCGG
>PWTE01000013.1 GCA_003563915.1 Nitriliruptoraceae bacterium | reverse complement strand
GTGGCGAAGAGCTTCGACGCCCACGGCGACCTCGTGGACCTGCTGACGCGCGAGCAGGGCAAGGCCAAGCCCGAGCAGGAGGAGGAGGCGGAGTGGGCGCTCACCTCGCTGCGCTACTACGCCGAGCTCGGCCGCAACGGTTCGGGACGCGTCATCCCGTCGGGGGAGCCGCGCACGCAGCTCAACCTCGTGCTCAAGGAGCCCTACGGGGTCGTCTGGGCGATCGTGCCGTGGAACTACCCGATGCTGCTGCTGTCGTGGAAGCTCGCGCCGGCGCTGGCGGCCGGCAACACCGTGGTGATCAAGCCCTCCGAGCTCACCTCGCTGATCACGCTGGAGTGGATCGAACGGTGCTTCGACCACTTCCCACCCGGGGTCATCAACGTCGTCACGGGCACGGGACAGGAGGCGGGCGAAGCGCTGGTCGCCCACCCCGACGTGCGCGTGATCGCGATGACCGGCTCGGTCGCGACGGGGCAGCGGATCGCGTCGGTGGCAGCACCCATGATGAAACACCTCCACCTCGAGCTCGGTGGGAAGGACGCGTTCGTCGTCGCGCCCGACGCCGACCTCGCATCCGCGGCCGACGCGCTGGCCTACTCGGCGTTGCTGAACGCCGGACAGGTGTGCACCTCGTCGGAGCGGATCTTCGTCCCCGGCGGGATGCGTGACGACCTGGCCGAGGCGCTGACCGCCAAGGTCGGCGAGCTCCGGCTCGGGCACGGGCTGGAGGACGGCACCGACCTGGGGCCGTTGGCCGCGGACCGGTTCCGCGACAAGGTGGCGGGCCACGTCGACGACGCGGTCTCGCGCGGGGCCCGCGTGCTGACGGGTGGCAAGCGCGCGGATCGGGCCGGCTACTTCTTCGAGCCCACGGTGCTGGTCGACGTCACCGATGACATGGTCATCATGCAGGAGGAGACCTTCGGCCCGACCATCCCGATCGGGACCTACGACGACCTGGACGAGGCGATCGTCCGGGTGAACGCCTCCTCGATGGGGCTCGGCGCGACCCTGCGGTCCTCCGACCCGCTCACGATCAAGCGCTTCTACGAGGGCGTGAAGGCCGGGACGATCTGGATCAACGATCCGCTGACCGACAACTACGCCGGTCCCTTCGGCGGGATGAAGATGACCGGCGGTGGTCGTGAGCTCGGGCCGGAGGGCCTCGAGACCTTCCAGGAGACGAAGCACGTCCACTGGGACTTCGACCAGACCCGCAAGGACTGGTGGTTCCCGTACCCGTGAGCGGAGACACGGTGAGTGCAGCTGCGGTGCTGGGCCGGGTCGGGGCACCGGCGACGGTGGAGCTGACCCGTCAGCCCTGGGACGTGATCGTCGTCGGCGCTGGCCACAACGGGCTGACCGCGGCCGCGTACCTGGCTCGGGCCGGGCAGCGGGTGCTCGTCCTGGAGGCGCGGGAGCGGATCGGTGGAGCCTGCACCCTGGAGGAGACGTGGCCGGGCTACCGCGTGTCGCCCTGCGCCTACCTCGCGGGTCTGCTGCACCCGCTGGTGACCGAGGAACTGGGCCTGTGGGAGCGGGGGTTGACGTGGATCCCGGCGGACGGCGGGCTGTTCGTGCCCTTCGACGACGGGACCGCGCTGCAACTGTGGGAGGACCGCGAGCGCTGCGCCGACGCGATCGCCGCGTTCGCGCCCGGCGACGTCGACGGCTACCTGGCCATGCAGGCGCTGATCGACCGGGTGGTGGATCGGTTGCGCCCCCCGGACGAACGTGATGCCTGGCTCGGGACGGCACCGACCCGCGATGAGCTCGCGGCACGGCTCGACGGCGACCCCGATGCGCTCGCGCTGGTCTTCGAGTGGTCCCAGGCCGAGTTCCTGGGCCGCTACCTCGACGACGACCGGCTGCGTTCGGCGTTGATGGGCCAGGGCGTCATCGGGACCAACGCGAGCCCCTTCGACCCCGGGACCGCGTCGATCCACCTGCACCACTCCAGCGGCCGCATCGACCCGGACCGGCCCGGCCTGTGGGGCTACGTCGTCGGCGGGATGGGGACGGTGTCGTTCCTGCTGCACGACGTGGCAGTGGAGGCTGGTGCGGTCGTCGCGGCCGGGATCCCGGTCGGCCGTATCGTCCCCGGTGAGGGTGTGGAACTCACCGACGGCACGGCGGTGCATGCCCCGGTCGTCGTCGCCAACGCCGATCCACAGGTCACGCTCGGTCTGCTCGGTGCTGGCGCCGATGACGGCTGGCGCCGCCGGGTCCAGGCGGTGCCGACCACCAGCGCGACGGCGAAGGTGACCCTGGCGTTGTCGGCCCCACCACGGTTCACCGCGCTGCCGGAGGACCACGACCCGCTGTCCGGAGCGCAGATCAACACGCCGCTGACCGACGACGAGTGGCGGGCGAGCTTCGCCGCGGCCTCGCGTGGTGAGCTGCCCGAGCGGATCTGGACCGAGGACTACCTCCAGACCGCCGTGGACGGGTCGATCGCGCCACCCGGCAAGCACCTGCTCAGCGTGTTCGCGCAGTACCTGCCCTATGACCTCGACGGCGGGTGGGACGCGCGGCGCGACGAGGTGGCCAAGCTGGCGATCGGCACGTTGGACCGGTACTGCGACGGGTTCGCCGCCTCGGTCGAACACGTCGAGGTGCTGGGTCCCCCCGACATCGAACGCGAGGTCGGCCTGACCGGCGGACACATCTTCCAGGGCGAGTGCCTCCCGGCGCACATGTGGGATCAGCGGTTGTCGCCCCGCACGCCCATGGACGGCGTGTACCTGTGCGGTGCCGGCACCTACCCCGGCGGGAGCGTGATGGCCGTCAACGGCCGCAACGCCGCGATGGCCGTCCTGGACGACCTCGGCTTCTGAGCCGGGCTCAGCGGTCAGGTCGCAGGTGACCCGATGGCCGTCACGGGTGGGCTGGCTGCAACCGTCCGTCGACGCGGCGGGGGAGCCCGAGTGGGTTGTCCTCGCGGACCGGGTCGGGGAGCCAGGTGTCGGGGAGATCCTGGTAGGCGACGGGCCGCAGCCAGCGGCGGATCGCGGTCGCGCCGACCGAGGTGTGCAGTGGCGCGGTCGTGGCGGGCCACGGGCCACCGTGCTGCTGCGACCACGTGACGGCCACGCCGGTGGGCCAGCCGTCGTGGATGACCCGGCCGGCCAGCCCGGTCAGGGCCGTCACGATCGGGGCCAGCGTGTCGTGTTCGTCGGGTTCGGCATGCAGGGCCGCGGTGAGGCTGCCCGGGAACCCCGCCAAGGCCTCGAGCAGCTGATCCAGGTCGCGGTAGCGGACCAGCAGGGTGGTCGGACCGAAACACTCCTCGAGCAGCCGGTCGGTCTCGGCCAGCACCGCCGCCACCGTGGTGGTCAGCACCACCGGAGACGCGTCCCGACCGGCGACCGCCGCGGCCGGATCGCCCGCCACCACCTCGACGTCCGCTCCGGCCGCTAGCGAGCCCAGCCCGTCGGCGAACCGCTCCGCGATCCCGTCGTGCAGCATCGTCGCACGGTCAGGCGCACCCACCGCTGCCGCCAACGCCGTCTCGAACCCGCCGCCCTCCGGGACGAACACGATCCCCGGCTTGGTGCAGAACTGGCCGACCCCCAACGTGAACGACCCGGTCAGCCCGGCCGCGAGCTCGTCCGCCCGGGCCGTGACCGCCCCCGGGGAGAGCACGACCGGGTTCAGGCTGCCGAGCTCGCCGTAGAACGGGATCGGGTCCGGCCGGCCCACCGCCAGATCGAACAGCGCCCGACCACCTGCCAGCGATCCGGTGAACCCCACCGCGGTGATGTGCGGGTCGGTGACCAGCTCCTTGCCGGCTTCGAACCCCTCCACCACCGCGAACATCCCCTCCGGTGCGCCCGCCTCGGCCAGCGCCGCCCGCACCAGATGCCCGGTCGCCCGCGAGGTGTGCGGATGCCCGGGATGGGCCTTGACCACCACCGGACAGCCCGCCGCCAACGCCGACGCGGTGTCCCCACCCGCGACCGAGAACGCGAACGGGAAGTTGGACGCGGCGAACACCGCCACCGGCCCCAGCGGGCGCAACATCCGCCGCAGGTCCGGCTGGGGAGGCGTTGCATCGGGATCCGCGTGGTCGATCACCACCTCGAGGTAGCTGCCCTCCTCGACCACCTCGGCGAACATCCGCAGCTGACCGGTGGTCCGGCCGACCTCACCGGTCAGGCGCGGCAACCCCAGCGCGGTCTCCTCATCCGCGACCTGCGCCAACGCGTCGACGTGGGCATCCAGGCTGTCCGCAGCCGCGCGGAGCCAACCGGCACGTGTCGACGGCGACGTGGCCGCCACCGCGTCCGCGACCTTCGCCGCTGCCGCTACTGCTGCACCGACCTCACCCGGGCCTACCGGGCGGGCGGTCTCCAGATCCGTGGTCATCGTCGCCTCCTGCTCCGCGTCCTGCGTCACGGTAGGGGGCCGGGCGGGGCACCGGGAACCTGCCGAAGCCGTGGGGCTCTCCGTAGGGCGGGCGTGAGGGTCCCCCCTGCCCGGTACCGTCGGGGTGGCATCGCGGTGCGATCGCTGGAGGTTCGTGAGGAGCATGGTGACCGGTCCGGACCGTGACGACGAGGAGCTCCAGGGGCTCGGCGATGACCTGGATGCCGTACGTCGTCGCGCTCCCGAGCCGACCGCCACAGGCGATCCCGCCCGAGACCCCGAGGACGACGACCTCGACGAGCTCGACCGTCGACGCCGGGGACGCGGTCGCTGGATCCTCGCGGTGATCCTCGTCCTGGTGATGCTCGTCCCCGTCAGCGGTGTCTTCGTCGACGAGTTCGACTTCAGCCGATCGGCCGACGAGGTCCGTGAACAGGTGGGGTCTGGCGATCCTCTGCTCGATGCGGTGATGCTCGTCCGTACGATCGGTTGCGATGGTCAGGTCACCACGGGCAGTGCCTTCGCGCTCCAGATCGACGGCGAGGTGGTGGTGCTCACCAACCGACACGTGGTCGAACGCGCCACCTCGATCGGTGTTCGCCCGTTGACCGGGGGGCCGTCCATCCGGGTCACCGACCACCGCATCTCGCTGAACCGCGACGTGGCCGTGCTGGAGGTCCCGGAGGACCAGCACACGCCGACACCGCTCCCGGTCGCGGACAGGACCGCGCTCGGAGAGGCCATCAGGATCGTCGGGTTCCCAGGCGGCCGCCCCTCGGCGACCTCAGGGACGGTGGCGGACCTCTCCGGTGACCGGGTCCTGCTGGATGTCTCGGTCCAGCAGGGGAGTTCGGGATCGCCCGTGGTCGACGCAGACGGCGGTGTGGTCGGCATCGTGACCGCCCGTACGAGCGATGGTCGCGGTCTGGCGCTGGGTATCGGCGAGGTCGTCGCGGCAGCAGGGTCGGTCGTGCCTCCGCGACCCTGCTGACCGTCCTCAGTCCGGGTCGCTGTCTCCGACGAGGCTGTCGGGATCGATCAGGCCGCCGGCGGCAGCGAGCGCCCCGGCGGTCGCGACCGACCGGTCGTAGACCGCACGGAAGTAGTGCACCGCGATCTGCTCGTGGCCCGGAAGTGGCGGTGTCCCGAGCGACCGCGGGACCGCAGCCGGGTCGTCCGTCATCCGGATGTCCGCGCTACTCGTCGGGAGTTTGGCAGGATCCCCCCAGAACCCGGCCGGCGAGGGCTTGCGACGCTTGCGTCCGCGTCGACCGCCACCGCCTCCACCCGAACCGCCCCCGGACTGCTGGTTGCCTTGGGAGGGGTTGCTGTTCTGGCCTCGACCTCCGCGGCCACGACGTCGGCCCCCCGACGAGCGGTTGGGATTGCCACCGTTGCCTCGGTGCTGCGGGGCGTCGTTCCCGCCACGCTTGCGGGCCTTCATGCCTCACCTCCCACGGTCTCCAGCGGAGCATCGATCTCCTCGGCCAGGAGGACGTCGGGTGCGATACCGAGGGCTCGACGGAGCTGTTCACTGTCCAGGTCTCCGACCGAGCTGGCCTTCGGAAGTGCGATGTCGGCGATGCGCCGCTTCCCGGCGACCACCTCCTCCACCCGCTCGTCGACGGTTCCCGGGCAGACCAGCCGGTGGGCGACCACGGTGTTGCGTTGGCCGATCCTCCAGACACGGTCCCGTGCCTGGTCCTCGACCGCAGGGTTCCACCAGCGGTCGTAGAGCACCACGTGGCTCGCTGCCGTCAGGTTGAGGCCGGTCCCGCCCGCCTTGAGGGAGAGCACCAGGGCACCGGGGCCCTGGCCCTTCTGGAACTCGTCGACCATGCTGTCCCGCGCTCCGCGTGACAGTCCACCGTGGTAGCACCTGATGGGGATGCCGGTGCGCTCGGTGAGGTGATCGGCGAGCCGCTCGCCCCACGTTGCGAAGTGCGTGAAGATGAGCATCCGCTCGCCGGACTCGAAGACGTTCTCGACGATCTCCTCGAGGCGCGCGAGCTTGCCGGAGCGGCCAGCGAGCGGGCCGTCGTCGCCGGTGTACGCCGCTGGGTGGTTGCAGATCTGCTTCAGCGCCGTGATCGCTGCCAGGACCGCGCCCTTGCGCTTGGGTGTGGCTTCCTCGCCCGAGGTCTCTGCGACCAGTTCGTCGAGCACCGCCTGGTACAGCCCGATCTGTTCCGTGGTCATCGGGCAGTGGTCGAGCGCGTCGATGCGATCCGGGAGTTCCTCTGCGATCACCGGCTCCGCCTTCGTACGGCGGAACACGAGCACACCGTTCAGCGTCTTGAGCGCCGACTCCGCGCTGCTGCCGCCTTCCGCCGCCTTCTGCATCTGGGCGACGAAGGTGGCACGGTCGCCGAGCAAGCCGGGGTTGACGAAGTCCATGATCGACCAGAGGTCTCCGAGTCCGTTCTCGATCGGTGTCCCGGTGAGCACGACCCGTGTGCGGGCGTTGAGCCGGCGCAACTGCTGCGCGGTCTCGCTCGCCGGGTTCTTGATCACCTGCGCTTCATCGAGGACGACCTTGCCCCAGTGGATCTCCTCGAGATCCGCGATGTCGCGCACCGCGGTGCCGTAGGTGGTCAGGAGCACGTCCGCGTCGGCGACCTCCTCGGCGATCTCCTCGCCCTCCGCACGCGACTGTCCGTGGTGGATGGCGACCCGCAGGGCGGGCGTGAAGTTGCGGGCCTCCGAGGCCCAGTTGCCGACCACCGCGGGCGGCGCGATGACCAGGGCGGGCCCGTGTTCGAGGGAACCGAGCAGGTGCGCGAGCATGGTCGGTGTCTTCCCGAGGCCCATGTCCAGCGCGAGGCAGCCGCCGAGCCCGGCGGCGTCGAGGAACTCGAGCCAGGCCAACGCGTTCGCCTGGTAGCTGCGCAGCTCGCCGTCGAAGCCTTCGAGCTGGGTCGGTGGGTCCTCCGGGATGTCGCGGGCTGAGCGCAACAGGTTCGCTGCCCAGCTGTCTCCGACGACCGAGACGGGCTGTCCCAGTCCGGTGTCGTCGAGCCCGAGCGCATACCGGAGCATGTCCGCGCCGCTGAGCTGCGTCTGATCGGCGCGCTGCGCCAGGGCTTCGGCTGCAGCCTCGAGGTCGGCGTGGGCGACCTCGACCCAGCGGCCCTGCGACTTGACGAGGGGGCGCGACTCCTGCGAGAGGCGTTGGATGTCGTCGGCGGTCAGTTCGACATCGTCGAAGACCGCAGACCACCGTACGGCGCTCAGCTGCTGCGCGCCGACGGCGGTCTCCTGCGATCCGACCGAGGTGATCCGCAGCGTCGGCTTCGGCTTCTTGGGGGAGAGCGGTGGGACCCGGACCTCGAAGCCGGCAGCCTCGAGCACCGGGCCGGTCGTGGTCATCAGGTCCCACGCTTCGTCCTGGCTCAGGATGACCTGGCCGCGACGGGTGTCCTTCCCGCGCGCGAGCGGCTCGTAGAGCCCCTCGAGGCGTTCGAGCTCCCGCTTGAGGCGTTCCTTGCGTTCGTGGTTGGCCCGGGACATCGCCGCTTCGACGTTCTCGTCCTTGCGGCGGCCGTCCGAGGTCAAGGTGCGGAGCAGCCAGGCGTTGCCCTCGTCGGGGGGATCGAGCTGGACGGTCAGAGCGAAGCGCGTGGTCCCCGTCACGCTCTCGGCCCAGGTCTTCAGCCCCTTCCGCACCTCGGTGCCCTGCTGGTGTGGCGCCTCGAAGGTGGATCCATCCAGCCTCGCCAGGGCCGTCTCCGCGATCTCCGATGCGCGCTGCGGCTGGGGGGGCGGCGCCGGGACCTCGACCCGGGCCGCGGCCTCACGGCAGATGGCATCGACGAATCCGGTCACGATCGTGCGGGTGACCTTGCGGGGGTCGCGCTGACGCTCGATCACCGCGACCGTGCCCGGCATCGCCTTCGCCAGGTCGTTCAGTTCCTCGTGGTCGATCAGGGTCGGTTCCCAACGCACGGCGAAGTACGACCGGTTCGCGGGGGCATCCCCGACCTTCTTGAGCTGAGGCACCATGCGACCCTGAGCCACCAGTCGGACCGCGAGCGCCGCGACCAGACCCATCCACGTCACGCTGACGCCCAGCTGGTCGTCCTCCGCGGTGCTGCTGAGCGACACCAGCCAGCCGAGACTCTGCCGCAGCGGCGCGACCAGAGCATCCGCGGTGCGGCCGTCCGGAAGCGAGATGGGATCCGTGGGTTCCCACGTGTCCGCAGAGGCCCCGGCGGCGACGAGCCGCTCGCGGACCGCTTCCGCTGGCTCGGGAGGATGCTCGCCGCCCGCTCCCCAGGCCACGACGTCGCCGCGTTGCCAGGACAACTGCAGCTGTGGATGCGGGACCTTGGGCGTGTCGTCGTGCGGCGTGTCGGGTGCCTTCGCGTCCTGCTCGCGACTGCCCTGCTGCTGGCTGCGTGACGGTCTCGGTGCGCGGTGACGTCCGTTGGAGCCCGGTGGCATGGGCGTCGGCGGGACCACCGGCCGTTCGCCGGTCAGCTCGACCAGCACCTCGTCGATGCGGTCCCGTTCGCCCTCGAAGTCGGAGAGGACCAGGGTGCGTTCGGGGCCGGTGAGCTCCCTCCCCAGCCGTTCGATGCGTTCCTGGACCTCGTGACGCAGGGCTCGCAGCGCGATGATCCACTGCTCCTCGTTGGCTTCGAGGAGCGCCTGATCGCTCGCCGACGCGAACCCGTCCAGGTGAGCCTGGGCAAGCTCCTGGATGTCGTCGAGCGTGAGCTTCGACATGTCGGTCGTGATCGTTCTCTCTTTCGTTCCACCTGGATCCGGGGAGGTCTCCTCGCCGGACCCGTGCTCCGCCGTCGTACGTGTGTGCCACCGGGGTCGGTGACGACCCACGGTCAGCCATCGCGCCCCTGCGCGTTCTCCTCTGCGGTGTCAGCCAGTGGGATGTCAGCGGCCGGGCACACACGCTCTCGTTCCACACTCAGGTGGCAGGACGCCGGTCACCGGCTCCCCGGCGAACGTGCCGGACCTATGCCACCGTGGTAGCCCCGTGGGCTCGGCCGAGCTTCGCTGCCGTCGTCGGCGCGCGCCGAGCGACGATCTCCCGCGAGGTTCGGATCCGATGCGACGGTGGGTCGGCCACCTGCGGTCGCGACCAGACTACCCGCCCGATCTCGTTCGCGATACCCACGCGGTCGCTGGTCAGGAGGTGGCGGTGGACGCCCGGGCCTGTGGATGTCATACTTTTGGATGTCCAACTATCTTCGGTGAGGCCCCCATGAGTACCGACGATCTGCACGTGCCCGAGCATCCGGTCCGGTTCGTCACGGCCGGGAGCCTGTTCGATGGGCACGACGCTGCCATCAACATCATGCGCCGCATCCTGCAATCGCAGGGCGCCGAGGTGGTCCACCTCGGTCACGACCGCAGCGTCGAGGACGTCGTCACCGCCGCGGTCCAAGAGGATGTGCAGGGCGTGGCGATCAGCTCGTACCAGGGCGGCCACGTCGAGTACTTCACCTACCTGAAGGAGCGGCTGGCGGAGGTCGGCGCCAGTGACGTGCGAATCTACGGCGGCGGCGGAGGGGTGATCGTCCAGGACGAGATCGACCTGCTCCACGAGCGTGGCATCGATCGCATCTTCTCGCCGGCGGACGGCCAACGGCTGGGCCTGCCCGGGATGATCAACACGATGATCGAGGCGTGCGATGTGCCGCCCCCGACGGACGAGGTGGATCTCGACGGTGTCCGTGCCGGCCAGGAGACGGCCCTGGCGCGGGCCATCACGTTGCTCGAGCTGGGGCTGGTCGGTGAGCACGAACGCCAGGCGATCATCGCCGCCGCGGAGCGGCGCGAGATCCCGGTCCTGGGGATCACCGGCACCGGCGGCTCGGGGAAGTCGTCGCTGACCGACGAACTCGTCCGCCGTGTCCGCGTCGACCGCGAGGACAAGCTGCGGGTCGCGGTGCTCGCGATCGACCCCACCCGCCGCAAGGGTGGGGGTGCCCTGCTCGGTGACCGCATCCGTATGAACGCGATCGCGCCAGGCCAGGTGTTCTTCCGGTCGATGGCGACGCGGGGGTCGGACGCCGAGGTGCCGAGCTACCTCGACGACGCCATCGCGGCCTGCAAGGCCGCCGGCTACGACCTGGTGATCGTCGAGACACCGGGGATCGGGCAGGGCAGCGACGCGATCGTCGAGCACGTCGACACCTCGCTGTACGTCATGACCCCCGAGTTCGGGGCGGCATCCCAGCTCGAGAAGATCGGGATGCTGGACTTCGCCGACCTCGTCGCGATCAACAAGTTCGAACGGCGCGGGGCCGAGGACGCCCGCCGCGACGTCGCCAAGCAGCTGATCCGCAACCGCGACGCCTTCGGTGCGGACTGGGAGGACATGCCCGTCTTCGGCACCTCCGCAGCGAGGTTCGACGACGATGGCGTCACCGCCCTGTACCAGGCGCTGTGCGACGAGCTCGCGGCCCACGGTCTGGAGCAGGCCGAGGGCGTGCTCGCACGGGTGGACACCAAGGTGTCCACGAAGCTGGACGCGGTCATCCCGACGGGCCGGGAGCGCTACCTCGCCGACATCGCCCAGGCCGTCCGCGACTACCACGCCCGCACGGACGCGCAGGCGTCGCTGGCCCAGCAACGCCAGCACCTCACCACTTCGAGGCAGCTGCTGAGCGACCAGGATGCGTCGGCCGACGCGATCGCCTCGCTGGACCGGGCGATCGAGGGGCTCGACGCGGAACTCGACGACGACGTCGCCGCGTTGCTCGACGAGTGGCCGGACGTGGTCGCGGCGTACTCGGGCGACGAGTACGTCTACGAGGTCCGCGGCAAGGAGCTGACCGCCCCGTTGACGCGCGAGACCCTGTCGGGCAACCAGGTCCGGCGCGTCGCGCTGCCGCGCTACAGCGACCACGGCGACCTGCTGAGCTTCCTGCGCCGGGAGAACCTGCCGGGCCGGTTCCCCTTCACCGGCGGGGTGTTCCCGCTGAAGCGCGAGGGCGAGGCGCCGGCCCGGATGTTCGCCGGCGAGGGCGACCCCTTCCGGACGAACCGGCGCTTCCACTACCTCGCTCAGGGGCAGCCGGCCGCGCGGCTGTCGACCGCGTTCGACTCGGTCACGCTCTATGGCCGCGACCCGGCCGAGCAGCCCGACATCTACGGCAAGGTCGGCACGTCTGGGGTGTCGATCGCGACCCTCGATGACATGAAAGCGCTCTACGACGGCTTCGACCTGTGTGATCCGACCACGTCCGTGTCGATGACGATCAACGGGCCCGCACCGACGATCCTGGCGATGTTCCTGAACACCGCCATCGATCAGCAGCTCGACCGGTTCCGTGAGGACGAGGGC
>PWTE01000163.1 GCA_003563915.1 Nitriliruptoraceae bacterium | reverse complement strand
CCCCGTCGACGCCTGACCCCGGCCCCGGCCCCGGCCCCCGTCGACGCCTGACCCCGGCCCCGGCCCCGGCCCCCGTCGACGCCTGACCCCGGCCCCCGTCGCAGCGGAGAGTCTCAGGCGCGATCCGGCACCTGCCACTCTCCACTGCGGGGTGTGCAGCGCGGCAGCGGTCCGCTACGCATACGATTTTGAACGGACACTCCAAGTTGTAGGGTGAGCCGGTACGTTGGGTAGCGGCACCGCGGGTACCCGTGGTGCCGGCAGCGAGAGCCCCACCAGCATCGGCGCAAGGAGCGTGGCGTGACGTCTGAAGCTTTCTACATCGACGGGGTCCGGCTGCCGATCGGCCGTGCCCGTGACGACGGCTACTACGCCCACAGCCGCGCCGACGACCTCGCGGTGCGGTCGGTGCGGGCCCTGCTCGATCGCCAGCCCGGGGTGCCACGCGACCGCATCGACGACGTCGTGTGGGCCGCTACCGCGCAGGTGGGTGACCAGGGCCTGACCCTCGGACGCTCGATCGCGATCCTGGCGGGGCTCGGCAAGACCGTGCCCGGCTACGCGATCGACCGGATGTGCGCCGGGGCGCTGACCGCCATCGTCAGCGGCGCCAACGCCATCAAGGTCGGGGCCCAGGACCTGGTCCTGGCCGGCGGTGTGGAGCACATGGGCCACCACCCCATGGCCGAGGAGGTGGATCCCAACCCGCGCTTCCTCGCCGACAAGCTGGTCGATCCGTCCGCCTTGGTGATGGGGAACACCGCCGAGAACCTCCACGATGAGCACCCCGACATCTCCCGCGAACGCTGCGACGAGTTCGCACTCCTGTCGCAGGAGCGCACCGCCAAGGCGCAAGCCGACGGCATCTTCGACACCCATGTGGTGCCGGTGACCGTGCGGTCACCCGACGGCTGGCGGGTCGTCGACGTCGACGAGCACCCGCGTCCCGGAACGACGCTCGAGTCGCTGTCCGGGCTGACCTCGCCGTTCCGTCCTGGGGGTCGGGTGACGGCCGGCAACGCCGCGGGCCTCAACGATGGCGCCGGTGGCGTGCTGCTCGCCTCCGCTGCCGCGGTCGAGGAGCACGGCCTCACGCCGAAGATGAAGCTGGTCGACTACGCCTTCGTCGGCGTCGACCCCGAGACCATGGGTTACGGCCCGGTTCCCGCCACCGACCGCCTGCTCGAGCGCACCGGCCTCACGATCGACGACATCGACGTGATCGAGATGAACGAGGCCTTCGCCGTGCAGTGCGTGGCCTTCCTCGACCACTTCGACCTGCCGCTCGACAGCGACAAGGTCAACCCCTACGGCGGGGCGATCGCACTGGGTCACCCGTTGGCGTTCTCCGGTGCGCGCCTTGCGATGCAGACCGCGGCCTACCTCGACCGCCACCCTGACGCGCAGCGCGGCATCACCACCATGTGTATCGGGCTCGGCATGGGCGCCGCCGTGCTGTGGGAACGGGCCTGACCACCTTCCGAACACCGACGTCGGCTACCGCTACCGCCGCCGACCTCCGATGGAGGACCCCGTGAGCCACACCGAGTTCAAGCTGACCACCGCCGAGCGTCCCGTCGGGCGCATCGCGATCCTGACGATGGACAACGGGCACGACCACACCAAGCCCAACACCTTCGGGGAAGAGGCGCTGGCGTCGTTGAACACGGCGCTCGATGAGGTGGAAGCGTCCGATGACCTCAAGGGCCTGATGCTGACGGGCAAGCCCTTCATCTTCGCGGTCGGGGCGGACCTGAAGTCCTTCACCGGCATGGACGAGGAGCAGGCCCGCGAGGGTGGGAAGCGGGGGCATGACGCCTTCGCCCGCCTGCAGGCGCTGCCCATCCCGACCCTGGCGGCGATCAACGGTGCGTGCATGGGCGGCGGGCTGGAGATCGCCCTGCACTGCGACTACCGGACGCTGTCCACCGGCGCACAGGTGCTCGCCTTCCCCGAGGTGTTCCTGTCCATCTTCCCGGCGTGGGGCGGGACCCAGCTGGCCCCCCACATCGTGGGGGCGAAGGACGCCGTGGAGACGATCGTCACCAACTCGCTGAACAACAACCGGACGATGACGCCGAAGGAGGCCTTCGAGCGTGGCTTCGCCGACCGCTTCATCGACTCCGCCACGTTCCTGGACGACTCGCTGGCCCTGCTCGAGCGACTGATCTCTGGCGAGGAGACGATCGAGCGTGACGTCGACCCGACCGACGGCCTGGACGAGGCGCTCGAGAACGGCCGCAACATGGCCGACGGCAAGACCAGCGGGGCCACCCGCGCGCCTTACCTCGCCCTCGAGCTGATCGAGTTCGCGGCGCGAGGCGGCGACCTGGACGAAGGCCGTCGACGCGAGCAGGACGGCCTCGCCGAGCTGTTGCCGGCACGGCAGGCGCAGGCATCGGTGTACGCCTTCGACCTGGTGCAGAACCGGGTCAAGAAGCAGCCGTGGAAGCCGGACGCCGAGCCGCGCAAGATCCGCAAGACCGCGGTCATCGGGGCGGGACTCATGGGGGCCCAGCTCGGCGCGCTGTTCCTGCAGAAGCTCGAGGTCCCGCTCGTCATGAAGGACATCGACGACTCGGTGCTCGACAGCTGTCGCCAGCACATCGAGGAGGACCTCGACAAGCGCGTCGCCAAGGGTCGGCTCAGCGAGGGCAAGGCCCGGTTCCTGAAGAGCCTCGTGACCTACACCACCTCCTACGACGACGTGCGCGAGTCGGACTGGGTGATCGAGGCCGTCCTCGAGCGGATGGACCTGAAGAAGGACATCTTCGCCGAGCTCGAGGACCTCATCGACGACGACGCCGTGCTCGCCTCCAACACCTCGTCGCTGTCCCTAGCGGAGATGGCCGCCGATCTGGAGCACCCCGAGCGGGTCGTCGGCTTCCACGTCTTCAACCCCGTGTCGGTCATGCCACTGGTCGAGGTGATCAAGAGCGACCTGGCCTCGGACGAAGCGATGGCCACGGCCTTCGAGGTCGCGAAGAAGGTGCGCAAGTCCGCGGTGCAGTGTCGCGACGAACCCGCCTTCATCGTCAACCGCCTGCTGATCCGCTTCAACGCCGCGGCCGTCGAGTCGCTGCGCCACGGCAACGACTTCCAGGAGATCGACGCGGCCATCCGCAAGCTCGGCTTGCCGATGGGGCCGTTCCTGGTGCTCGGCCTGGTCGGCCTCGAGGTCGCGCTCCACACGGCTGAGGCCCTGCAGGCGGCCTTCCCGGACCGGTTCGAGGTGGACGACAACTTCCGCGCGATCGGGGAGTCCGGGCTGCCCGGGGTCTACGACTGGTCGAAGGGCGGCGAGGTCTACCCCGAGATCCGCGACCTGGTCCAGGTCGACGACGGCGCGACCAAGCGCACCGAGGAACAGATCCAGCGAGCGGCGTTGGAGGCGGTCGCCGACGAGGCCCGGCGGATGATCGACGATGGCACCGTCGCCGATGCCCGCGACATCGACACCGCCCTGATCCTCGGGGCCGGGTTCCCCTTCTTCATGGGAGGGGTCTGTCACTATCTCGACCAGGTGGGCATCGCCGACGATCTGTTCGGCCGGCCCTTCGTCACGTCGGAGGATGGCGCCAGCTGACCGGTGGCTGGCTAACGTCGGGGCACCCACCGGCATCTGGAGTGGTCCGACCATGGCCAGCCCCAACGCGTCCTACTCCGTCACCATGCGGGTGTTCGTGCCCGACGACGATGCGTCCGCGATCGGGCGCGTCACCGCGGCGATCGGTGATGCGGGCGGGGCGATCGTCGCGCTCGACACGGTCGACGCGCACGGCGACCACCAGACGGTGGACATCACGTTCAACGCCTCGGGGCAGGACACCGCCGACGCGATCGTCCGGGCGGTCCAGGCGGTCGACGGGGTCACCGTGCACCGGTCCAGCGACCGGACCTTCCTGCTCCACCTCAAGGGCAAGCTGCGGGTCGAGTCGACCGTCCCACTTCGGACCCGCGACGACCTGTCGATGGCGTACACCCCTGGCGTCGCACGGGTCTGCCGCGCCATCGTCGACAACCCTGACGATGTGCGACGCCTGACGGTGAAGGGCAACACCGTCGCGATCGTCACCGACGGTTCGGCGGTGCTGGGTCTGGGGGACATCGGCCCCGAAGCGTCGTTGCCCGTGATGGAGGGCAAGGCGGCCTTGTTCAAGCGGTTCGCGGACATCGATGCGTGGCCGGTCTGCCTCGACGTCACCGATGCGGACGCGATCGTCGCCACCGTGGAGGCCATCGCGCCCGTCTACGGCGGCATCAACCTCGAGGACATCGCGGCGCCGAAGTGCTTCGAGATCGAGGAACGGCTGCGTGCCTCGCTGGACATCCCGGTCTTCCACGACGACCAGCACGGCACCGCGATCGTCACCCTGGCGGCGTTGCACAACGCGCTGCGTCTGGTCGACAAGGACCTGTCCGACATCACCGTGACGTTGGCGGGCGCGGGCGCGGCGGGGGTCGCGATCATCAAGCTGCTGCTGCAGGAGGGGGTCGGCGAGGTCGTCGTCACCGACCGCCGAGGCATCATCACGCGCGACCGTGAGGACCTCACCGACACCAAGCGGTGGCTGGCCGAGCACACCAACCAGGCCGGACGCAGCGGTGACCTGGTCGACGCGCTGCGGGGTGCTGACGTCTTCATCGGGGTGAGCGGGCCAGACCTGATCCAGCCGAGGGATCTGGCCGTCATGGAGCACGACCCGGTCGTGTTCGCCATGGCCAACCCCGATCCGGAGGTCGACCCGATCGGAGCCAGGGAGTACGCGGCCGTCGTCGCGACCGGGCGGAGCGACCACCCGAACCAGATCAACAACGTGCTCGCGTTCCCCGGGGTCTTCCGCGGGGCGCTGGATGCCCGGGCACGGTTCATCACCGAGGAGATGAAGGTGGCTGCGGCGAAGGCGATCGCGGCGGTCGTGGACGAGGACGAGCTGCGCCCGACCTACATCATCCCGAGCGTGTTCAACGAGCGGGTGGTGCCGGCGGTCGCTGGCGCGGTTCGCGAGGTCGCGGAGGGGACCGGACGAGCCTGACCGACCGGCGGGTTGCCGCACTAGCGTGGCAGCGCTGTCCTTCGATCCGTGACCGGAGTCCTCTCGTGACGATCCCCTCGTCGACCCAGCCGACCGCGTCCTACTCGCTCACCCTGCGACTGCACCTCGGGACCGACGACACCCTGGCCATCGGGCGTGTGACCACCGCGATCGGCGAGGCCGGCGGCGCGGTCAGCGGGATGGACTTCGTCGAGGTCCGCGAGGATCGATGCACCCTGGACGTGACGGTGAACGCGGGCAACGAGGAGCACGGTGAGCGGGTCGCCGAGGCCGTCGACGTGCTGGACGGTGTCCAGGTCCACCGTGTCTCGGATCGCACGTTCCTGCTCCACCTGGGCGGGAAGTTGGAGGTCAGGTCCACCGTCCCCCTGAAGACCCGCGACGACCTGTCGATGGCCTACACCCCGGGGGTCGCTCGTGTATGCCGCACCCTGGCGGAGCGGCCGCAGGACGCCCGCACCCTGACCGTGAAGGGCAACACGGTCGCGATCGTCACCGACGGTTCGGCGGTGTTGGGGCTCGGCGACATCGGCGCGACCGCGGCGATCCCGGTCATGGAGGGCAAGGCGGCACTGTTCAAGCGGTTCGCGGGTATCGATGCCTGGCCCGTGTGCCTGAACACGACCGATGTCGACGAGATCGTGCGCACCGTCGTCGCGATGGAGCCGATGTACGGCGGCATCAACCTCGAGGACATCGCCGCCCCCCGCTGCTTCGAGGTGGAAGAGCGGCTCCAGGAGGCGCTCGACATCCCCGTCTTCCACGACGACCAGCACGGCACGGCGATCGTCGTGCTGGCAGCCCTGCGCAACGCGTTGCGGGTCGTCGGCAAGCCGCTGCAGGAGGTCTCGGTCGCGATGTCCGGCGCGGGCGCGGCCGGTATCGCGATCGCGAAGCTGCTCCTGCAGGAGGACGTGGGTGACCTGATCGTCAGCGACATCGACGGGATCCTGACGGCCGACGACCCACGCGGCTCACCGGCCCTCGATGACCTGGCCGAGCGCTCGAACCGCGACCGCCGGCACGGTGGCCTCCGGGAGGCGGTCCGCGGTGCGGATGTCTTCATCGGGGTCAGCGCCCCGAACCTGTTGGACGGCGACGACCTGCGCACCATGGCCGACGACGCGATCGTCTTCGCGCTCGCGAACCCCGACCCGGAGGTCGATCCGTGGGCGGCGAGGCAGATCGCGGCGGTCGTGGCGACGGGCCGGAGCGATCAGCCCAACCAGATCAACAACGTGCTGGCGTTCCCGGGTGTGTTCCGCGGAGCACTGGATGCGAAGGCGACCACCATCACCGAGGCGATGAAGCTGGCCGCAGCGCACGCGCTGGCGGCGGCCGTCTCCGACGAGGAGCTGCGTCCCGCCTACATCGTCCCGTCGGTGTTCAACGAGAAGGTCGTCACGTCGGTCGCGGCAGCGGTCCGCGAGGTCGCGGAGGCTGACCCCCACGCCCTCGGCTGACCGTCGCAGCGACCGGCCGGATCCGTGGCCGCGGTCAGCGCTCGCCGATGTCGACGTAGTCGCGGTCGCCGTGGCCGACGAACAGCTGCCGAGGCCGGACGATGGCCTGCTCGTCGTCGAGCAGGTTCTCCTGCCAGTGGGCGAGCCAGCCGGGGATGCGTCCCATGGCGAACAGCACCGGGAACATCGTGGTCGGGAAGCCCATGGCCTGGTAGATGATCCCGGAGTAGAAGTCGACGTTCGGGTAGAGCTTGCGTTCGGCGAAGTAGTCGTCCTCGAGTGCGATCCTCTCGAGCTCCACGGCGATGTCGATCAGCGGGTTCTTCCCGGTCACCTCGAAGACGTCGTGGGCCAGGCCGCGGATCACCTTCGCACGGGGGTCGTAGTTCTTGTAGACGCGGTGGCCGAAGCCCATGAGCCGGAACTCGCCCCTCTTGGCCGCCTCGATCGCCTCCGGGATCTTGTCCACGGAACCGATCGACTCCAGCATGCGCAGGACGGCTTCGTTCGCGCCGCCGTGCTTCGGGCCGTACAGGGCGGCCGCGGCGCCGGCCGCCGCCGAGTAGGGGTCGGCGTCCGAGGAACCGATCGCGCGCATCGTGGTGGTCGAGCAGTTCTGCTCGTGGTCGGCGTGCAGGATCAGGAGCACGTCCATCGCCCGTTCCAGCACGGGGTCGGGCTCGTACTTGAGCTCGGTGGTCTTCCACATCATGTTGAGGAAGTTGCCGGCGAACGACAGGTCGTTGTCCGGGTAGGCGTAGCGCATCCCGATCGAGTGGCGGTAGGCGAAGGCCGCGAGGGTCGGGAACTTGGCGATCAGCCGCACGATCTGCATGTGCCGGGCGTCGGGGTCGTCGAGTCCCTTGGCCTCGGGGTAGAAGGTGGACAGCGCCCCGACCGTCGAGACGAGCATCCCCATCGGATGGGCATCGTGGTGGAAGCCATCCATGAACATCTTGAGGTTCTCGTGGATGAACGTGTGGTGGGTGATCTCGTGCACCCACTCGTCGTGCTGTTCCTGGGTCGGCAGTTCCCCGTGGATCAACAGGTAGGCGACCTCGAGGAAGCTCGAGTTCTCCGCCAGCTGCTCGATGGGGTAGCCCCGGTAACGGAGGATCCCCTCGTCCCCGTCGATGTAGGTGACCTCGCTGCGGACGTTCGCGGTGTTCTTGAAGGCCGGGTCGTAGGACAGCAGCCCGAAGTCGTCCTCCGAGACCTTGATCTGGCGCAGGTCCATGGCGCGGATCGCGCCGTCCTGGATCGGCACCTCGTAGGTCTGACCGGTGCGGTTGTCGGTGATGGTGAGGGTCTCGTCGCTCATCGGGCAGGGGTCTCCTGGTCGCTCGAGCGGGGGCCCCTCAACGCTAGCGGGGTGGCCACCTCGCCGCGCAGTTCAGCGGGTGTCTGCGGACCGGGCGCGTGCTCCTGCACCACGATCGGGGTGTCCTGGAAGAGGTTCGCACGGTCGTGGGTTCACTCGGTTGCACACGCAACAGCTTGTGTTACCGTTGCGCACGCAACTGTCTCTCCCTCGATGGCGGACCAGGTGTCCGCCGCATCCGGCCAAGGCCAGGAGGCTCCATGAGTACCACCACCGCAACGCTCCCGAAGACCGGGACCTGGGTCATCGACCCCTCCCACTCGAGCGTCGAGTTCGTCGCCAAGCACCTCGTCGTGTCCAAGGTCCGTGGCCGCTTCGCGTCGTTCTCCGGCACGATCGAGGTCGCCGATCCGATCGAGCGGTCGAACGTCGACGTCACGATCGAGGCCGCCTCCATCGACACCGGGGACCGTGACCGTGACGGCCACGTCAAGAGCGGGGACTTCCTCGACGTCGAGACCTTCCCACAGTTGACCTTCCGCTCCACCGGAGCGCACCACAAGGACGGCGACCGCTGGTCCATCCCCGGGGAGCTGACGATCCGCGACGTCACCAAGCCGGTCGAGCTCGACGTCGAGTACCTCGGTGTCTACACCGACCCGTGGGGTAACGAGAAGGCCGCGTTCACCGCCTCCACCGAGCTCGACCGTGAGCAGTTCGGGATCACCTGGAACCAGGCGCTCGAGACCGGCGGCGTCCTGGTCGGCAAGACCGTGAAGATCGAGATCGACGTGCAGCTGGCCGAGCAGAGCTGAGCGACGAGCCCGCCCACCCCTGATCCATCGCAGGGGTGGGCGGGCGTCGACCACGACGAAGGTCCGTGCTAGGTGCTGGCGTCCCGCGCGGCTCCGGCGATACGGCCGAGGATCGCGGCCAGCTGTTCGGCCTCGTCGTCCGTGAGGTGGGTGGCGAAGTGTTCACGGACGCCGCGCAGGTGCGTCGGTGCGCTGCGGCGGAGGGCCGTTGCGCCCTTGGGGGCCAGCTCGGCGAAGGTGCCGCGCCGGTCCGAGGGGCACGCGGTGCGGGTGACCAGACCCTCACGTTCCATCCGGTCGATCAGCCGGGTGAGGCCGCTCTTCGAGAGCAGGACGCGGTCGGCCAGCTCCTGCATCCGGAGACGGTGGTCATCCGCCTCGTGCAGGTGGACGAGCACGTCGTACCACGCCAGCGGCAGGCCTTCCTCCTCCTTCAGTTCGCGTGCCAGGAGCTCCGTGGTGTGCGCGTGGGCCTCGAGGAAGGCGCGCCAGGCGGCCAGCTGTGCCGGTGGGACGCTGGTGACGGTTGTGGCGCTTGCGGCGGTGATGTCCTGGGTCGTGGCCATGCCCCCAAGGGTAGCCGCACGGGAGTTGATTGCGAGATAGACTGTTGTATAAGCAACGAGAGTGACGCTTCCCTCCACCCCGTCGACCACCCTCTCTGCCCGCCTCTCGAGGAGCCCGACGATGACCACCTCGCCGTTCGCGCGCGACCTCGCACCCGTGATCGACATCCGGCGTTCCGACCAGCGCTTCGACACCGAGCTGTCATGGCTCGACTCCCGCCACTCGTTCTCCTTCGGTCACCACCGCGACCCGCGTAACACCCACTTCGGCGTGCTACTCGTCAACAACGACGATCACGTCGCGCCCGACACCGGGTTCGACACCCATCCGCACCGTGACATGGAGATCGTGACGTGGGTGCTGGATGGCGAGCTCGAGCATCGGGACTCGACCGGCCACAGCGGGGTCATCTACCCGGGCCTGGCGCAGCGGATGAGTGCCGGCACCGGGATCCTGCACTCCGAGATGAACCGGGGCCTGAGCCGACCCGAGCAGGGCTCGCTGCGACCACGCGGACCCGTGCACTTCGTGCAGATGTGGGTCCTACCCGGCGAGAGCGGGGTCCGGCCCGGATACGACCAGTTGGACATCAACGCCGAACTCGACGGCGGCGGGCTGGTACCGGTCGCTTCCGGCCGGGGCGACGACGCGGCCATCCCGATCGCTCAGCCAGATGCCCGCCTGTTGGCGGGGCGGCTGGCGCCGGGGGAGGCGGTCACGCTGCCGGACGCGCCCTACGTGCACCTGTTCGTCGCCGTCGGTGACGGCAACCTCGCCGACGCTGGCCCCCTCGCCACCGGCGACGCCATCCGGCTCACCGCGGCGGCTGGACCCCGTTTCACCGCTGGCGCCGACGGGGCCGAGGTGCTGGTCTGGGAGATGTACCGCGCAGCCGCCTGAGCCTGCACACCCCGGGGGATCACGCAGCGGCGCGGCGCTGGCACGCGGGGCAGTGGTAGACGCTGCGCGCCTGCTCGCCTAGCACCGAGCGCAGGATCGGCGTCCCGCACCGCCGGCAGGGCTCGCCGCCCCGGCCGTAGACCCAGAGGCTCCCGGCCGGCGCACCGTCCACGGTGGTGCGATCGCCGCCGTCCAGGTTGGCGCGCAACAGGTCGCTCGCCGTCGCCAGCACGGCACGGCGTTGGTGCTTCGACACGGCTGCCACCGGTGTGTCGGGCGCCAGGCCGTGGAGGAACAGCACGTCGCTGCGGTAGACGTTGCCGACCCCGCAGGCGATGCGCTGGTCGAGCAGGGCCTCGCCGATCGTGCGGTCCGGCGGGCTGAACCGTCCCAGGCGTTCCGCGGCGGCGTCGAGGTCGACCTGTGGGTCGCACAGGTCCGGGCCCAGCCGGCGCAACGTCGGGTGACGTGCCAGGTCCTCGGCAGCAAGCACGGCGACCACCGGCGCGGCGAAGCACACCGCAACGACGCCGGCACCGCCACCTCCCCCCTCAACGCCGAGCACGACCCGCGCCGCGCGTGGCGACTTCCGCCAGCGTTCGCGCGGCCGGTACAGGTGCCAGGCGCCGGTCATGCGCTGGTGGGTGTGGACCACCAGCCCGTCGGAGGCGTGGACCAACAGGTGCTTGCCGCGTGCCTCGATGCGGGCGATCGTGGCGCCGATCGCGGGGTGGGGCAGCGGGATCCGCGGGAGCTCTACGCGGGTCAACGGCCGCTCGAGCAGCGCGCGCCGCAGCGCCGCGGCGGTGCGGTGGATCGTGTCACCCTCGGGCATGGGCGAAACGTACTGGCGCAACGTGGTGGGGCCGCCCCGAAGGGCGGCCCCACCACGTTGCGGTCGCGGTTGCGCTCGCGTCGTGACCTAGAGGTCGTAGGGACGCAGGGTGCCGCGGCCGTTCTCCTTGGCGCGCTTGGCTGCGTCGGCGATCATCGCGACGATCTTGTCGTTGAGGGCGTCGGGCAGGGACGAGTCGGTACGCAGCCCCTGTGCCTTCACTGCTTCCTTGACCTTGCTCTGGACGATGAGCGAGTCCGCCATCTCTAGCCTCCTAGGCCTGGGTGTTCGGGAACGGAACCTCTTCCGTCGGAACGAACCCTAGAGGCCTCCCTGGGCTAGAAGCGAGCATCTTGGCCCGTTCGGACGTCCTCCCTGCGCGCATCCCGCGCACCCCGTGCGAACGCTCAGGGCGCAGCGTCAACCACGGAGCGTCAGTCCTCGGTGGCCGACGACGAAGCCGGCCGCGACCAACCCGTCGGCGAGCGGGTGCTCGTGCACCGGCTGCCCGTCGATCCTCATGACCTCGAGCTTGCGCACGGCCCCGGTCGTCACCAGCTCGGACAGTGCGCCCACCCACACCTCGACCGGCGGCGCGCCCGCGAAGGTCACGAGGCTGCGTCCGCCGCGCTCGACGTACACGGCCGGCGTGCCGTCGACCAGCACGACCGACGCGCCGGCGGCCCGCGCCGGACGGCCGCCGCTGTCGGGCCATGCCAACGCCGCCCCGTAGGGCTGCGCCGGGT
>PWTE01000143.1 GCA_003563915.1 Nitriliruptoraceae bacterium | reverse complement strand
CGCAAGCAGCGGAAGCTCGTCGAGGAGCTCAACGCGGAACTCGAGCAGAGCGTGACACGCCTCGCCATGGTGGAGGAGCGGCTTGCTGAGGTGCGGGCCGCTATGCAGGGCATCCCCGACAACCGTGAGTTGCAGGACATGTACGACCGCCGCGACGAGCTCGACGGACAACTGCGGGGCGAAGCCGACGTTCGCGTGCGCGGCTTCCGGACCGCCCCGCCCAGCTACCTCATCAACGAGCTCGGCCCTCCGCCCACCGACCGTTGGCGTCGTGAGCGTTGGGAGGCCATGGCCGCCAAGATCGAGCACCACCGGCTTCGGTGGGCCATCACCGACCCGGCCGACGCCCTCGGAGACCGCGCTCGTGGCGATCGCAACCGACGCGCTAGCGAGCTCCTCCGCGACGAGATCCGCCGAACGTGCGACGAACTCCACCGCGACCGTGCACCACAACGCGCCCTGCGCCGTGCTCGGTGACATCGGTCAGCGTCGCTGCCGGCTGGTACCCGCGCGCACTACCTGCCCCGGACGACGACGGTCCGCTGCACCAGCAACCACCTCACGGGTGGCCGCGCGTCAGGAGCTTGTGGAAGCGCTCCACCGCGAGGACCGCATCGGCGGCGAGGGCAGAGCCGTCCAGATCTGGGTGATCGACGAGCATCTGCTCGACATAGGCGCGAGGTCCCTGGTTCGAAGGATCGGTGAAGTTGGCAAAGAGGTCGTCGAGGTTCGTCCTGACCGATGGCAGCTCCGGACCGAAGCGATCGCGGATGGCTGCTGCCGCTGCGTCCACGCCGCCAGCGTCGTTGTGGAGCAGGACGAAGGCGATGTCGTACCAGTCTTTCGCTTTGCGTCGGGACCGGGCCGCTGCGCACTTCGCGAGGAGGTAGCCGCCCAGCCCGGTCACGTTGACCTCGGCTGACTGCACGACGCCGCCGACCCGGGCGCGTAGTTTGCGGACCTCGACGTCTCGCACGGCGAAGCCGGTACCCCGGAGGTTGATCGCGCCGAGTGCATCGCACTCGTCGAAGTCGATCGTCGCCTCGGCGGGCTCGGTATCGAGGTCAGCGAGCAGTTCGAACCTGATCACCGTTCGCGGTGACGGCCCCGTGGTTGTCCAACGCCAGGTCGTGTGCCCTTCCGGGACGAACTCTGCGTTGTGCAGGGCCTGCTCGAGGCGTCTGGTGTTCACGGCGCCGGCGGCGATCTCGAGATTCACCTGGACGTCGACATCGGTGGTACCCGCGTGGCGTTGTGCGCTCGTGGAGCACAGCAGGTCGGGGACCAAACCACCCAACAGGACGAACTCGGGCCGCGAGCCGTAGTGATGGACGACCCGGATCAGGGCGTGCTCGGCGGCGTCCCGCGCCGCGCGGCTGCGGGGCGACTCGTCAGCCACGGACGACCTCCCACAGGTGCTCCGCCGCTTCCTCCCCGCGCACACCCGAGCGACGCAGGTCGGCGTAGACCCGGGGCCAGGGCGCGAGGCGGAGGCCGTCGTGCCGCGTCGCGAGGCGTGCCACGCTTGCCGTGGGGAAGGGGCGAAGCGTGAGGCGGCCGCCGGCGATCGGACGCAGACCAGCGTCAGCCGCGCGGGCGTCCAGGCCGGCTGGCGTGTCGGCCTCGACGTAGACCTCGACGCTGGAGATGGAGGTCAACAGTGGCGCGATGACCGCAGCGGCGGCGACGCTGGTGGCGGCCCACCCGATGCTCGCCGAGTCCCAGGCTTCGCCAACCTCGTCGAGCGCCTCGAGCAGGTCTTGTCCCTGAAGGCCGACCTGCAGCTCCGGGCGGGGTTTGTCTGCCGCGACGGCGGCCGCGTACGCGTCGAGGAGACGGTCGGGATCTTCGACTCGACGTGCCGACCTACGTCCACGTCTCGCGTTCGCGGTGAGCAGCCCTTCGTCGGTCAGGAACCGCAGAGCGTTCGTGCAGCTGCCCGTGGACAGGCCGGTGGTCTGCTCGGTCGCGGCGACCGTTGCGTCCGTCCCACACAACAGCGCCTCAGCGACGGCCATGACCGATGGCGTCCACCGCGTGAGTCGGTCCGGTTCCTGTGCGCGGCCCTCGCGGGATACCACGATGCCACCAGCCGCGATCTCTGCGGCACCCGACTCATCCGCCCAACCCAGGCGAGCGTCAACCAGCAACTCGCGCGCCGCGGGTGACAACCGGCGGGCGGTCACGATGTCCAACTCCTCGCGCCCTTCGTCCAGGAGTTGCCGGACGCTCCGCAGCCCACCATCACCCGCCCAGCCGACGCGGAGTCGCTGACGCCCCACGGCCAACACGACCGAGTTGCCGGCGACGTGGACGTCGACGTCGGCGGCGCGGGGTAGCACGTTGAGTAGCGTCTGTGCCGCGCGCGGCACAGACGCTGTTGCGCCCGGGTTCGACACCAGATACCTCAGGGAAAGTAGATACCTCAAACGTTAGTGAAGTATAATTTAAGATTGAGGTAAACGCAAGGGGCCGGGGTGATCGATGGGCCGAAGGCTTGCCGCTGGGGAGGACCGGAACCTCGGCGAACTGACCCCCGAAACGGATCCAGCCCAACAGAACCTCGAACTCGGTGCAGTTGGTAGCCGTGTGGGAACCGGACCGTGTCCTCCCTCACGCGTGCTTCCGCAGGACGCTCCGGACCACCTCGACGTAGCTGGTCTAGTCGCGTCGTGCAGCTGGCGTCGCTGCGGCGACGAGGTCGAGGTCGATCCGGCCGTACTCGTGCGTCAGGAGGTTGCGCATGCCGGCCGAGGGGAGGGGACGGTCAACCAGCTCCGGCAGGATGAGGCCGAGGTCGCGGAGCAGCTCGAAACCATCGCGGTAGCCGGCCGGAGCTCGGTGACCGAGCCCTCGTGCCAGCCGGGAGAGCTTCTCCTGGCCCGGGTCGACGTCCAAGCGGGGGAGGCGTCATGCCCGGGGATGTGCCAGCGCTTCGTCGCGGAACCGGGCGGTGTCGAGGTAGAGCATGGCCGCCGCGGCCTACGCGTTCGCGAAGGCGGTCGGTTCGCTCTCGTAGAGGAACCCCATCGGCGATCGACATCTGGCTGTGTGCCGACGAAGCCAACGCCTGGGCTCCTCCGGTGCTG